>DATKNQ010000126.1:0-54430 GCA_035541265.1 Bryobacteraceae bacterium | reverse complement strand
TTGATGTCGGCGACCGGCGGCGGAGCCTTATGTTTTTTCTTTTCTTCGGCCATGGTTCATCTCCTGGAATCGGGCAGGAAGCGGGGAGTTCCCGGAGGAACTCCCCTGTCAATCAACTCGCCAAATCCCAACTACTTCTTTAACCAAGCGCGCCGGCCTCGCGGCTGGAGCGCGAGGCGTCTACTTCCGGGCGCCGGCGCCGCGCTGCGCGCGCTTCAGGAAGTAATCGATCAACTCGGAACTGGAGTTGCCCATTTCCACGTCAAAGGCTTCGATCTTGCCCGTGAAGTAGTTGAACATCCAGACGGCCGGGATGGCGACGAAAAGTCCGATGGCCGTGGTCACCAGGGCCTCGGAAATACCGCCGGCCACGGCGCCCAAACCGGTAGACTTCTCGGTTGAAATCCCCTTGAACGCGTTGATGATACCCACGACCGTGCCGAACAAACCTACGAACGGGGCGGTCGAACCGATAGTAGCCAAGCCGCTGATGCCGCGCTTCAGTTCCGCATGCACGATAGCCTCGGCACGCTCCAGAGCCCGCTGCGAAGCCTCGATCTCTTCACCCGGAATATCGGAGCTGATCTGGTGTGCCTGAAACTCCTGCAGACCGGCCACCACGACCTTGGCCAGATGGCTCTTCTTATAACGATCCGCGATCTTAATCGCTTCGTCCAGTTTGCCTTCTTTCAGAGCGCCCGCCACGGCTGGCGCGAACGCGCGCGACTGTTTCCGCGCAGCGCTGTAGGCCAGCAAACGGTCGATCATGACGCCGATGGACCAGGCCGACATGAGGAACAGACCGATGACCACCAGCCTGGCGGGAACACCCATCTGTGACCACAGGGAACGGGGATCCCAGCCAATGGTACCCTGCTCCTGTAGGAGGAAAAACGCCCATACGTGCATTTGCAAAAGCATTGTCTCTGTTCTCCTGCGAGTTGAATTAGTTAAACAAACCCTTTACTGGCTCAACGTGAAATTCACGTCGATCTGCGTCACCACTTCCACCGGCTCGCCATTGAGGAGAGTCGGCTGATAGACCCATTGCTTGACCGCTTCGAGCGCGGCCGGGATCAGCAGCGGATGGCCGCTGGCCACCGTGAGATTCTGAATGGTACCATCTTTGCCGATGATGGCGTTCAGCCGCACCACGCCCTGAATACGCGCCTGCTTGGCGAGCGGCGGATAGACAGGCTTGGGCTGGCGGATCAACTTCGCCTGTTGCACGTTGCCGCCCACGCGGATACGCTGTGGGGTCACCGGCTTTTCCACTTTAACCGGCGGCGGCGGAGGCGGAGGAGCTGCCGTGGGCACGGATCCGATAATGCCGCCGATCACACCGCCGACGGCGCCACCCGGCACGCCACCCGGCACGCCACCGACAACACCACCCGAAGAGGGTGGAGGCAGCTCTTCTTCCTTAATCATAGCCACCTCTTTGGGGATCACTTTGGGGGCCATCAAACGACCGGCATCGAACTGCCGCGGAATCACCTTGACCACTTTAGGCGCCGCGGCGGGCGGCGGAGGCGGCGGAGGAGGGGGCGGCGGAGCCACCAGAAAACTGGTCAACTGGCTCTTAGGCAAGGCGTCGAAATAAATCATCGGAATCAGGATCGCGATGGCCAGCACAATCATCTGCCCGACGAAGGAAACCAGCACGGTCCAGGTCCTGTTCGTTTTGCCCTGGCCCTCGACAAATGTTTGTTCAAACATAAATTCTCCTTGGTCCCTACTTCACAGCTTTTGTCGAACCCTTTCGCACCGGCTGCCGCACTTTGGGAGCGGCCACCGGAGCCGGCGCCGTCCTCTTCCGGCTGTCCGCCCAGTTATGCCAGAACAAGACAATCGGGCTGGCGACGAACACCGAAGAATACGTACCGATAATAATACCCACGACCAGTGCAAAGGAAAAGCCATGCAGCACCGGTCCGCCAAACAGGAACAGCGCGATCACGGTCAGGAACGTGAGGCCGGAGGTCATGACGGTCCGGCTCAGGGTCTGGTTGACACTCTTGTTGATCAGGGATTCCAGAGGTTCGCGTCGCAGAATCTTCAGATTCTCGCGGATACGGTCGAAGATGACGATCGTGTCGTTCATGGAATAGCCGACCAACGTCAACAAAGCCGCGATCACCGTCAGCGTGATCTCCTTATTAAATAGGGAGAACAGCCCGATCGTGATGATCGTGTCGTGGAAGCAGGCAACCACCGCCGCCACGCCGTAAATCCATTCAAAGCGAAACGCTATATATACCAACATTCCACCCAGCGCGTAAAGGGTGGCGAGCAAAGCTTTCGTGCGCAGCTCCGCCCCAACCTTGGGTCCCACCATCTGAACTTCCCGAATTGAAAACGGCGCCAGGTAACATTGCTGTTTGAGAACGTTAATAATAGCAGAGTTTACTCCCGGTACAGCCCTCAAGTCGTCAAAATTGCCGACCAAACCGGAGCGCGGCGGAGTGTCGCGAAACGAGCTCAGCGCGGAGGCCAGATGCTGGAGCTGTTCATCGGAAAGCTGCACGCCGGTCTGCTGCAGGGGCACCGTCAGGTGATCGGCGATTTCGCTGGCGCCGGCATTATTAAAATCCAGCTTGCCGGTCTGTGATTCGCCGAAGGTGGCCTCGAGGGTGTCCTGCATGGCCTTGCGCGCGGCGGTCATCTGCTGCTCGCCCATGCGCTCGGTGCCGATCACGACCTCGTTCTTGGCGGACACATCCGTGAACGGCTGCACGGTCACTTCGCCCGGGATCTTTTTCGACAATGCGGCCCGAATCTTCTGCTCGGGAGGCGTGCCGTTCCACTTGACCGTCATCTGGGTGCCTTCCTTGAAATCGATGCCCCAGCGCAATCCGCCATGAATAATAATGCTGGTGATCCCGGCGACGGAAAGCACCAGTGAGGCGCCGATGAACGGCCACTTGTAATTGAGGAAATCGAAATTTGTGCTCTTAAAGATTTGCATCGGATAACGCCATACCGGTGCCTTACATTATATAGACACCGGACCTTTTGAAATTGTTCCTTGCGGCTGCGGCTTTGCCGCAGCGGGTCCTGGGTGCTGCGGCTTTGCCGCGGCCATCGCCTAGCACCCGCATTTAAATGCTCAGTTCCGCCAACTGCCGGCGGCCGGACAGCTCGTAGTCGAAGATCACCTTCGACACAAAAACGGCCGTAAAAACGTTTGCGAGCAGGCCGATGGTCAAGGTCACCGCAAATCCCCTGACCGGCCCCTCTCCGAAGATGAACAGGAAGGCGCAGGAGACCACTGTGGTGACGTGTGTATCGACAATCGTCCACCAGGCCTTCGAGAAGCCCGCGTCCACCGCCGAAACGATGGCCTTGCCGGCGTGCAGCTCCTCGCGGATGCGCTCGAAGATCAGCACGTTGCTGTCGACCGCCATACCGATGGTGAGGATGACCCCTGCGATGCCCGGCAGGGTCAGCACGGCCTTGAAATACGACAGCGCCGCCATGAGGATGACGGTGTTCAGGAACAGCGCCAGCACGGCATTCACACCCGCGCGCTTGTAATAGACCAGCATGGCGATGATGACCGCGGCCAACCCGGCCAGACCCGCCACGATGCCGGCATGGATGGAATCGGCGCCCAGAGACGGCCCCACGGAATTCTCATACAGGATCTGGATGGTGGCCGGCAGAGCGCCCGCGCGCAGTACCAGGGCGAGATCCGAGGCTTCCTGTTCGCTGCCGATGTTCTCGATCTGGCCGCTATCCTCGATCCGGCCCTTGATGACTGCCACGCTGTGGATCTGGTTGTCCATGACCACCGCCAGGCGGTTGCCGATGTTGCTCTCCGTATACCGGCCGAAACGCTTGCCGGCGTCGGGACTGAGCGAGAACTGCGTATCCCACTTGTGGAACTCGTCCTGGCCGGCGCGCGCGTTGCGCAGGTCCGTACCGCGGATCACCGGCGTCTTGGACAGCAGGTACCACTGTTCCGGCTGCTCACCCGACGGCGGTTGGCGGACTAGCTTGGTATTCAACGGCAGGATGCCGCCCTTCTGCGCGAGCGCGGCATCGCGGCTCTGGTAGGGGCCGTCCTTGACGTCGTCGATTTCGAGCTGTGCGGTGGTCTGCATGATTTCCCGCACGCGCGCCGGATCGTCCACGCCCGGCAGTTCCACGAGAATCTCGTAATCCGTGCCAGCCTGCCCGTACTGCTGCACGGTGGGTTCGGTCAGCCCGAGCTGATTGATGCGGTTGCTGATGGTGGTGAGCGAACGCTCGACGGTATCGCGCTTCAGCGACACCAGCTCGCTCGGCCGCATGTTCAGCCGGTAGTCGGTGGAGTTCACCGGCGTGAGCACCCACTGCGGAAAGCGCTCGGAGATCAGATTGCGGAACGCCGTGGTCTTGGTGGCCGGCACGCCTTTTACGTCGATCTCGATCTTGTCAGCGTCTTCCACGGTGGCCGGATCGTTGCGGTCGATGCTGGCGTAGTCCACGTTCTGCTTGCGCATCTCGTCTTTCATCCGCTCGATGGCTCCGTCGGCCTCGCTCTTGATGGCGTCCTGCACGTGAACCTGCAATACCAGGTGGCTGCCGCCCTTCAGGTCGAGACCCAGCCGGATGTTGTGACGCACGTTGTCCACCAGGCCGGAACCCGACTTGGGAAAACCGATGATGCCGAACACGCATACCAGGATCGTGGCAATGATAACTACGGTCCTACCTGTGACATTCTTTTGCATGAGGATTGTGCCTTGCTGTGTAATCTATTGTCGTACGTTTACTTCTTCACTTCGCCCGTAACCAGGTTGGAGACGGCGCTGCGCGCCACCTGCAGCTTGATATTGTCGGGCTTCACCCGCAGCACCAGGGTATCGTCGTCGCCGATAGAAATAATGGTGCCCACGATACCGCCGCTGGTCAGCACCGTATTCCCGTTCTGCAGCGAGCTCAGCATTTTCTGAGTGTTCTTCTTCTGCCGTTGCATGGGAAGGAACAAGAGAAAATAGAAGATTCCGAAGATCAGGAGAATGGGAAGGAAGCCCAGCAGGGAGGAACCGCCTGGGGCCGATGTTTGGAGAATCAGATCTGGGACCACGTTGGCAAACTACTCGTTTTCAATCGGGCGCTCTGGCGCTCAATTTGTGAAATATTGGATTTTCTATCCGATAGTATAGCGTGCCTTATAGCACGCGCGATGTCAAGGCGCACCGGGCGCCCAGCCAGGGGAAGGCCGGGGGGGCGGCGGGCGGATCCAGGGCAGTCTATAAGGTCACGCCTCCATAGCCGCGGCCGCGCGCGCCTCCGCCAGATACTCCGGATAGCGGCCATCCACGATCGCACGCCGGATCCCGCGCATAATATCGAGATATCGCTTGACGTTGTGCAGCGTGGCCAGCTCCGCATACAGGATCTCGCCCGCCTGAAACAGGTGCCGCAGATAGGCGCGCGAAAAACTCGCGCAGGTGTAGCATCCGCAGGCCGGATCGAGCGGTCCGGCATCGTCGCGATAGCGCGCCTGCTTGATGCGCACCGTCCCCTGTGACGTGAACAGGCAGCCGTTGCGGGCGTTGCGCGAGGGCAGCACGCAATCCATCATATCGATGCCGCGCGCCACGTATTCCGGCAGTTCCTCGGGCATGCCGACGCCCATCGCATAGCGCGGCCGGTCGCGCGGCAGCAGGGGCTCGGCGGCCTCCACCATCTCGAGGCTCAACGGACGCGGCTCGCCCACGGATAAGCCGCCGACCGCGTAGCCGTCCGCATCCAGGTCCACCAGGGCGGCCGCACACCCACGGCGCAGATCCGCAAACGTCGAGCCTTGCACGATCGGGAATAGCGCGTGGCGCGCCGGCATGTCCGCGGTTCGCTCGCGGAAATGCGCATGTGCCGCACGGGCCCATCGCACGGTGCGCTCGATGGACGCGCGCGCGTATTCGTGGCTCACCGGATATTCCGGGCACTCGTCGAGCACCATCAGGATGTCGCTGCCGAAGGCCAGTTGCGTGTCGATGGTGGATTCCGGGGTGAAGGTATGCGTATCGCCGTTCAGGTGCGACTGGAATACGACGCCGTCATCCGTGATCTTGCGCAGGCCGCTGAGGCTGAAGACCTGGAAGCCGCCCGAATCGGTCAGGATCGCGCGCGGCCACGACATGAAACGGTGCAGTCCGCCCAAGGCGCGAATCAGGTCCGGACCGGGACGCAGATATAGATGATAGGTGTTGGCCAGCAGGATGCGCGCGTCCAGCTCGCCCGCCAGCTCGCGCGGCGCGAGGCCCTTAACCGTGGCCTGTGTGCCTACGGGCATGAAGACGGGCGTTTCAATCGTGCCGTGCGGAGTATGCAGCAGTCCGGCGCGCGCGCGCGACGCGGGGCATTCGGCCTGAATCTCGAAGTGGAAACGATCGTCCCTCAAGGAATCAGATCCCGCCCCGCGGCCAAGGTCGCATGAAACCAATTTTATACGCTGGCGGACCGGCCGGAGCGGCACAGCACCAACGCCGCGGGGAATGCTATAATGTCCGTTTATGTTCGAACCAAGCACACTCCGCTGATCCGGGCTTCGCGCCCTCACCCTGTATTTCCCCGGCTCCTCTATTTGGGCCGTTCTTTTAAGCACGAAACTTTTCTGTAGCGAGGTCATTTCGATATGCGAAAGTTGTTTTCAAACGGGCTGGCTGTAGTTGCCGGCATGGTAACCCTACCGGGGACGGCCATCCACGCGGATTCCCGCAAACCAGCCACCACCGCGGAACATCGCAACGAACCTGCCACCGACCGCCGTCTCGCCTGTATCCGCAACTTCTTTCTGCAAAGCAATTGTCCCGCCGCCGCTCTCTCCCCCATATTTCTGGAGGCCGCCGACCGCTACGCGCTCGATTGGCGGCTGCTCCCGAGCCTCTCGTTTGTCGAGTCTACCGGCGGAAAAGCCGCCAAAAACAACAACCTTTTCGGGTGGAATTCAGGCCACGCGGTGTTCTCCTCGGCGGCCGCCTGCATCCACGCGGTGGCCTCTTCGCTGGCGAAATCGGCGCTCTATCGCCACAAAGACATCGACTCCATTCTGAAGACCTACAATCGCAACGCCGGTTACGGGCGGCGCGTGAAAGAAATCATGCGGCGCATCGCTCCCACGGCCGACTGAGCGTTTTGCCGCGTCGCCCAAGGCTCCCGTGATATTATGAGGGTGAAGTTCAAGTCGAGGAAGGAGCCAGATGGGTCCAATAGGTTGGCAGGAAATGGTCTTCATTTTCCTGCTCGCGCTGGTGCTCTTCGGCCCCAAGAAATTGCCGGAGTTGGGCCGAACGTTGGGCAAAGCGATCAGCGAGTTCCGCCGTGCCCAGAGCGAATTGAAAGCCACCTTCGACCGGGAGATGCAAAACCTGGAACGCGAAACTCAGTCGCTCAACGAATCCACCAGCAGCTACCACTACGACAACTATAACTACGATTATTCTTCAAGCGGCGGGGAGATGTACGGCGAACCTAACGGTTCTACGCCGGCCGAGCCGCAAGATGCCACAGTAATCAATACTTCCACCGTCAGCGCATCCGCAACTCAGGGCGCTGAGTCTTTAGCAACCGTTACGCCGGAGGGCGCTATCGCCCATGGAACGGAATCCGCGGCAGCTTCCAATGGCCACGCACCCCAGGCCGGCGGCGAGGTGCAGCCAGAGACCGGCGCCACAACCACGGCTGAACATAAAGCATAGTTCGCGATAAATGGCCTCTCGTGAAGACGACAGCGGAGCGACAGCTCCCCCAGGGAAAGTGACGCCTCCTTCAGGAGCGGTCACGCCGGTTAAGACTGCGGGCGGAGGAGGACGGCGTACACCGCCGCCCCCCGATCCGCCGGATGGCAACGGCGACGAAGATGGCATGCTCCGCATGTCGTTCCTCGAGCACCTCGAGGAGCTGCGCTCGCGAATTATCAAGATGATCCTGGGCGTGGTGGTGGCCTTCGCCATCAGCCTCACTTACTGCGAGAAGCTGTGGCGCGTGATCGCCCAGCCGGCTATTGTGGCCTTGACCAATTTGGGCGTCAAGCCGCCCACGCTCAAAGCCATCACCCCGATGGAGCAGTTCAACGTCATCTGGGTGAAACTGCCGGTGCTGTGCGCCATCTTCCTGGCTTCGCCGTGGATTGTCTACCAGGTGTGGGCCTTCATCGCGCCCGGATTGTACAAGAAGGAACGGCGCTACGCCGCGCCCTTCGTGTTGTGCTCGGCCGGACTCTTCATCACCGGCGGCGCGTTTGCCTACTTCGTGGCGTTCCGCTTCGCCCTCACGTTTTTGCTCGGCATCGGCATGGGCAATTATGTCGAGCCCATGGTTTCGATCAGCGAATACTTCGACCTGTTCGTGAACGTGACTCTCGGCGTGGGTCTCGTTTTCGAAATGCCGATCCTGATTTTCTTCCTCACGCTGCTGCGGTTGGTCAGCCCCAAGTTCCTGCTGACTCACAGCCGCTACGCCATCCTCGGCATCTTCGTACTCGCCGCGATCGTAACCCCCACTCCCGACGCCTTCAACATGATGCTTTTCGCAACACCTATGTGTTTTCTGTTCTATGTTGGTATCTTTGCCGGGTACCTACTAGTACTAAAGCGCGAAGGACGACGCTTCCCATGGGCCAAAGTGCTAACAATTGGCGGCATTGTGATAGTTGTCCTTGCTGCGATACTCTATCTTGCCGCGCTACACTATAAGTTGCACTTTGTGCCGCACTGGCCGTTCCTGATCCGCTAACGGCTGTGCGGTGGGTGGCCACGGCGAATCGAGCGTTGGCATGGACCTGAATAAAGCAATTCGCGACTTACACGAAGAGCTGGAGAAACTCAATCAAGTGATCAGCTCACTCGAAGAGTTCCAGCGCACAGGTACACTCCCTATTCCAAACCGGCGTGGACGCAAGTCCATGAGCGAATTGGAACGCCAGCTCGTTTCCGAGCGCATGAAAAACTATTGGCAGAAGCGCCGCTCGAAAAAGAGCCTGGCTAGCCACCATTAGTGTCTTCTTAGAACTGTACCCAGATAACTGCGCCCGTTCCTGTATATCATTCGTAAACGGTATTCGCGATGCATGCGCCACGCCGCCGATAGAAATCGGGGTTGAAAGTACCAGAGCCAGAAGTACTGGGTACCGGCGCCATAACAGTAGCGCATCTCGAAATCGCACCGGACAGCCATCTCGCTGGCCTCCTGCTCGGAAAAAGTAACTCCCAGCCAGGTATCGTCAGGAGGAATATCAAGTGCTTGGGCACCTTGTACTTGGAACTTAAACAGTCTTCCCCGGCGTAATCGCTTGCGGACCGCCCGCACATAACTTTCGATCACGTCGCGGCTCGGAATATGTTGGAACACGATAGACGAAAAAGCAAAATCGAACCGTGTACCATCTAGTACTTCTAGATCTTTTCCGTTGTTTTGAAAAATGTATACATTAGGAAGATCAGCCAGCGCCGCGCGCGCTTGCCTGACCATCTCGCCGCTGATGTCCACCGCGTAAACCTGGCCGAATAAGTGTGCCAGAGCACGTGTCACCCGCCCCGCCCCGCAGCCGATTTCCAGCACGGTCATGTGCCTCGGATCTTCTCCCTGGCAGATGTTAATCATGTCGGTCAGGATCTCTTCGGAAACGGTCCGCTCGCCGGACTCGAAGAACTCCGCGTCGGTCCAATCCTGACGCTCTGTATTCACGTAGAAACGGGCATTCTCGCGGGCACGCTCGTCCCACTCACGCTGCATTTTCTGCAACTGCCCGCTCAAATCCCTTTGCGCCGCCATGATATTATTGTAAAAGTCCTTCACACTCGTGGGCGTGTAGCTCAGTTGGGAGAGCACGGCGTTCGCAACGCCGGGGTCGGGGGTTCGAATCCCCCCACGTCCACCAACTACCCTGGCATCGGCTTTGAGAAGCGCCTACTGCATGGCCTTCGCCATGTACTGCGCCCACTCGACCGGGTCGCTCGTGCCGCCCGGTTCCGCATTAAAGTACTCCCAGGCCGCCACGCCTCCGAAATGCGGATATTGGGAGACGAGCGTGGCCAGCGTATTGGACACGGTCTTCATGTTTACGTACCCGCTGCCATCCGCGGAGTTCGAGATCATGCCCGCCACGACCTTGTTCTGGGGATAGCCGTAATTGATCGCTTTCTCGTAATCGGTAGGCGACGCGAGCGTGGCGAAGCCGCTATAGAACTGGCCGTTGAACCACGCGATCTTGGATCCAACGCTCTTGTAGAGCTGCGCGTAGCTGAATCCCGAAAGATTCGCCCCGCCCCACAATGCGGACGCCACCGGCGACATCGTGATCAAGAAGTTCGAACCGAAGTCGCTGTTCAACTGGTTGACGAGCATTTCGGCGTTCGCCAACGACACGGTCTCCTCGATATCCAGGTCGATGCCGTTCAAATTGTACTGCTGCAGGGTCTGTTGGAGGATCGGGTAGAACGTGCTCCAGTTGTTGAACAGATCCGCATAGGACCCCTGCGCCGCGCCGCCCAGCATCATGCGTACCGTCACGCCGTAGCTCTGCAGGGTCGCGGCCTCCTGCCACATGGTGGTGAACATCGGGTCGCCCGGCACGTTGTCGTTCAGATGAATGTACGGCGTCCCATCGCTGTTGTACCCCAGATGGAACGCGGCCACCATGACATCGGTGACGTAAGGCTTGCCGTTAGCGGGATTCAGCGTCTCCCAAATCGGAGACAACGAGACATAAACGTTGTTGTTGTATTGCGTCTGGTAATAGTAGATAATCCGCTTGGCGGAAGCGCCCTCGGGTGAGGCCGCGCCCGCACTCATCGCCACAGCCAATCCCAATAAGAAACCCGCTGAAATTTTCCGCATCACGCTACCGTAATGCGGGGTGGCTGGGCCTGTCAACCAGCGGGCTGGCGCCGCGTGCGCTAAAGGCTCGTGCTCCAGGCTAGGCCGTCCGCGCCTTTGCCCGCGCCGATCAGCGTGTCGACCTTCCAATCCGACGTGCGGATGGCGACGACTTTCCCTGCCGAATCGCACGAGACGTAGGCCATCTTGCCATCCGGCCGGATCAGCACTTCCTGAGGCGCCTTGGGTACATCGATCGTGTGCGCGACGCGCAGCGTGGCCAGATCGACCACCGCGACCTGGTTGACCGTTGGCACCGCGACCACCAGCCATTTGCCGTCGGGCGTGGACGCCGTGCCGTAACCGAGGCCCGGCAGTTCGACCCAGCTTTCGACCTTGTCCGTCTGTGTGTTGATGACTGCCAGGCGCGGCTTGGTCTGGTCCGCTGTGAAAACGCGCTTGTCGTCCACCGAGATGGAAATGCGCTGCGTCTCGGGCGAGATTGGAATCACATGCAGCGTCTTGCGCGCTTTCAGATCGATCACTGAGACCGTGCCCGGCCCTACGTTAGCCGTGTACGCGCGCTTGCCATCGTGGCTGATCACGAACATGTGCGACTCGGCCTGCCCGGTGGGCACCGATCCGATGAGCTTCAACGTCTTTGGATCGATGATCGAAATCGTGCGGTCGAGTTCCGTCGAGACATAGAGCATCCCGTCTTTAGGACCGAACTGCGCGCAGTGCGGGCGCACGCCGTGTCCGAAATCCAGGTTGCCGGCGACCTTGCGGCTGGCCAGGTCGATCGCCACCATATTCGTGCCGTCCGTGCCCGGCTTGCCCACGCCGGAATTGCCGTAGATCGGCACGTAGGCTATTTTCCCGTTCGGTGCGGCGATCACCTCGTGGCCGGTCACGCCGTCTTCGGGAATGGCCGCCACCTCTTTGCTGGCTGTGGGGTCAATGATGCCCAGCGTGCGATCGCCCTTGTTCGCCACCAGCAGGAAACCTTGCGTGCCGGGAGGCGCGCCCCCGGCGGTCAGTGAAAACAGGGCAATCGCGATTACGCCGGACATCCAATGAGTGCATTTCATAATTGCAATTATTCTACACCTGGCGCGGCGCGGGTACCGCATCAGGTTAACCTGGAAGCGTGTTCCCTGCCCTGATCCTCTTCGATATCGACGGCACCCTGGTGCGGCGCGCCGGCCCGCATCATCGGCAGGCGTTGATCGATGCCGTGCGCCGCGTCACCGGCCTCGAAACCACCACGGATCACATCCCGGTGCACGGCATGCTGGATCCCGACATCCTCACGCTGATGATGCGCGACGCGGGCGCTTCGCAGACGGCCATCCGCCGCAACATGCCGGAGATCGTGCGCCGCGCCCAACAGATCTACGTGCGCAGCGTCCCGGACCTGCGGCGCAAGACCTGCCCCGGCGTGCGCCCTTTGCTGCGCTGCCTGGAGTTGCGCGGCGTGCTGATGGGCCTGGTCACGGGCAACCTGACACGCATCGGCTGGAAGAAGCTGGAGCGCGCCGGGCTGGGGCCGTTCTTCCGATTCGGTGCGTTTGGCGAAATGGCCAAGGATCGCGCCGCACTGGCCCGCCTCGCCATCCGGCAGGCGCGCGCTGACGGCTGGATCACGCGGCGCACGCCGGTGGCGCTGGTGGGCGATGCGCCCAGCGACGTCCTGGCCGCCAAACGCAACGGTATCCGCTCCATCGCCGTGCATACGGGCATCTCCACGCGCGACGAGTTGCTCGCCTGCGCCCCGGATGTGCTGCTTGCCGACCTGCGCGGACCGCGCGTGTGGCGCTGCCTGCTTAACGCGGAATAACCGGCAGCACCAGCGCGGAGGGATGCTCCGCATCGTGATAGATCTGCTGGCTGGCCTTCACCATGTGGGTCGCACCAAAGGTCGGCTCGCCGGTATTCAGGTTGCGGTCGAAGCGCGGGAAATTACTGCTCGAAATGTAGAGGCGGATGCGGTGGCCCGCCTTGAACAGATTGCTGGTGGCCCACAGGTCGATCGAATATTTGTAGATCTTGCCCGGCTCGATCGGCTCGGCTTGCTGCCTGGAGTTGCGGTATCGCGCACGCACGATGCCGTCGGTCAAAAAGCGCGCATAGCCGGAGGGATCCACATCCGCCAAAAGCGCCGTGAAATCCGTGTCCACCGTCGAGCTGGATGCGTAGATTGTAGCCTTCACCCAACCGGTCGCCTCGACGGGCCGCGTGAGCGGCGGCGTGGAGAAGATCAGCACATCCGGGCGGCCTTCGTTGGGACGCTGGTCGGCGGGTCCGGGTGGAAGCTGATTATTGCCGCAGCACAACCGCCCGCCGATGGTCGGCACGGGATCGGCCGGATCGTACTCGTAACTTTCAGGCTCGGCCGCTCCGGGCGCATCCGTGCCGAGCGTGCCCTTGCGCAGGTAGTAGTTCGTGTACTTGGTCCGCGCAAGTGGAAACTCGTGCTCGTCGCGCCAGGCGTTCTCGCCCATCACGAATATGCGCACGGGCGCGCCCGTGGCGTACTCGTTGCGCTGGCCTTTCAGCGCGTAATCGTACCAGCGCAGGATGGTGCCATCCATGTCGAGGACCGCGCTCTTGCCGAACGTGACATCGCCGACCTTGCCCTCCGGCGATGTCTCGGCGTGCGCCCACGGCCCAATCAACAGACGCTGATCCGCGCGCGCCGGTGAAAGGCTATGCATGCCCATATAATTCTGCAGCGTGCCTTTCAGGAAGATATCGTGCCAGCCGCCGGCGTGCAGCGCCTTGATGTTCATTTGCGCGTAGTGATCGGAGATTTTCCACGGCTTCCAGTATTCGTCATCGCGCTCATGCATCACCCAATCGCGGAAATACGGCGCGAGGGCGAAGACTGGCGGCAGTTCCAGCATGCGGTACGCATCCACCGGCAACTGCGTGACCCAAGCCTTGGGATCTTCCAGCCCGCCCGCTTTACGGCGCAGAGTATCGGTGGCCAACCCGCTCGACCAGGAACTGGTGAACCACTGCATCAACGCGCCGTTCTGATACGTCCAGCCATCGTAGTATTCCGAAGCGGTCACGTAAGGCTGGATCGCCACCAGGTGCGGCGGCGCGGCGATGGCGGCCAGCATCTGCGTAGCGCCCACGTAGGAGCCGCCGAACATGCCGACTTTGCCATTCGAATACGGCAGCTTCGCGGCCCACTCCACGGTGTCGTACGCATCCTGGCTCTCGAAGCGGAAGGGATAGAATTCACCGCCCGAATCGAAGCGCCCGCGCGTGTCCTGGATTATTACCACGTAGCCGTGCTCGGCCATCTTCAGGGCGGACTCCGCCGCGCCGGCGCGATTGTAGGGCGTGCGTTCGAGCAGCACGGGAAACTTGCCCTCCGCAATGGGCTGATAGATATCGGCGATCAGCTTCACTCCGTCGCGCATCTCCGCGGCGGCGCCGTGATGGATCTCCACGCGATAGGGCTGGCCCCAGAGGCAGAGGGTGAATGTCAACGAGACAAAAGAACAGGTAAGGATGCGCATCGGTATTCAATATAATCCGCATACAGGCCAGTGTTGGAGAACACGGCTTTCCGTGTTAGATTCGTGAAGGCCCGCCATGCAAGCCATCATCGAAGCCCGCAAGGTTGAAAAGTGGTATGGCACTGAAGCGGATGGCCGCATTCAAGTAATCGCGCCTACCGACCTGACCATCTATCCCGATGAAGTGATGGCCGTGTTAGGGCCTTCCGGCTCCGGAAAATCCACGCTGCTGCGCATTCTGACCGGCCTGGCGAAACCATCCGCGGGCGAAGTGGTGCATCACGGCCACGAGGTGTGCGGCCCTTGCGAGAATGTTGCAATTGTGTTTCAAAGCTTCGCGCTTTTTCCTTGGCTCACCGTGGTAGAGAACGTCGCGGCGCCGTTAAAGGCGCGCGGCGTGCCGGCCGCCGAACGGATGGAGCGCAGCGTGAAGATCCTCGACACGGTGGGCCTGGACGGCTTCGAGAACGCGTACCCGAAAGAACTCTCGGGCGGCATGAAGCAGCGCGTGGGCTTCGCGCGCGCGCTGGTGGTCGAGCCGGAAGTGCTCTTCATGGATGAGCCGTTCTCCGCGCTGGACGTGCTCACGGCCGAGAACCTGCGCGGTGAACTGCTGGAGCTTTGGCAGAGCCACAAAATGCCGACGCGCGCGGTCTTCGTGGTCACGCACAACATCGAGGAGGCAGTGCTGCTGGCGGACCGCATTATCGTGCTCGGCAGGAATCCGGCCACGATCCGCACTGATTTCCGCGTGGCGCTCGACCGGCCGCGCGACCGCAAGGGCCCGCACTTCACGAACCTTGTAGATTACATCTATCGCGTCCTGACGCGGCCCGATCTGGCGCCTGCCCCGGAACCCGCGCCCGCGGTGTTTGAGCCGGTCAAGCCCAAATACCAGATGCTGCCGCATGCGCGGCGCGGCGCGGTGGCCGGCTTGCTCGAGATGCTGGCCGACCACAACGGGCGCGACGATATGTACCGCCTGGCCGCGGCGCTGACGTTCGAAATCGACGACCTACTGCCGGTGGTCGACGCCGCCGTGCTCTTGGGCTTCGCCCGCGTGGAGGAAGGCGACGTGGAACTCACGCCGGCTGGCCGCGCCTTCGCGGAAGCCGACATCCTGCGGCGCAAGGAACTGTTTCGCGCGGCCGCGCTCGAGAATATTTCCCTGGTGCGCGAGATTACCCGCTCGCTCGAAGCGCGAGCCGATCACACCCTGCCGGACGGCGTCTTCGAAGATCTGCTCGACGAACACTTCAGTGAAGAAGAAGCCAAGGCCCAACTGGAAACCACGATCGATTGGGGCCGCTACGCGGAGGTGTTCGATCACGATTCCGATTCGCACCAGTTCTTCCTGCCAGAGGAAACGCCGGCGTCCGGCCAGCCGGAGGCGGCTTCCCATTGAGCATCCGGCCTCTGCTTTCCCGCGCGGTGATCGGGGAGCGCACCTGGTCGCTGCTGCTGGATTTCGCGGTCTTCGCGGCGCTGCTGGCGATGATCGAAGGCCTGGCGGTGATCACGCGCTATTGGTTCGGCGCCATCACTCCCGCTGCCGAGATTTCGCGCTCGCCGCGCGCGCTGCCGCTGTACGCGTTCTATTCCGTGGTGCGCATCGCCATCGCTTATGTGCTGAGCCTGTGGTTCGCGCTGGGCTACGGATACATCGCGGCTTATAACCGGCGCCTCGAAACCATCATGGTGGCCGTGCTGGATATTCTGCAGTCCATCCCCGTGCTCAGTTTTCTGCCGGGCGTGATGCTGGCTATGGTGGCGTTATTTCCCACCCGGCAGCTCGGCGTGGAATTCGGCGCGATTCTGCTGATCTTCACCGGCCAGGTGTGGAACATGGCGTTCAGCTTCTACGCTTCGCTCAAGTCGATTCCGCGCGAGTTGCGCGAGGCGGCGCGCATTTATGGCTTCGGCGCATGGCAGCGCTTCGTGCAACTGGAATTGCCTTACGGCGCGATCGGCTTGGTGTGGAATTCGATGGTCTCGGTGGCGGGCGGCTGGTTCTTCCTGATGGCCTGCGAGATGTTCGTGCTGGGCAATCGCGACTTCCGCCTGCCCGGCCTGGGCTCGTACCTGCAGACCGCCGCCAGCGCAGGTGATACCGGGGCCATCCTCTGGGGACTCGGCGCCATGATCGGGGTCATCCTGCTGATCGATCAGTTAGTGTGGCGGCCGGCCATCGCCTGGTCCGACAAGTTCAAATTCGAGCAGGTGGAAAGCAGCGCGCAGCCCTCTTCGGCGGTCCTCAACCTCTTGCGCCGCTCGAACGTGCTGGAGCGCTTCCGGTTATCGGTGATGGCTCCCTTGTCGGAGCGCGTCAGCCTGTATCTGGCGCGGCGCGGTGTGGTAGGAGAGACGGCGCCGCCGGCCGAAAGCCGCTCGCGCATGGTGCTGGGGATGCTCGTGGGCGCGGTGATCGCCGGTTCGATTCTCTATGCCCTGGCTGCCGCCGCCGTCAGCTTGAAGACCATCACCATTCCGGCGCTGATCTCCACACTCGAAGGCGCGGGAGCCACGTTCGCGCGCGTGCTGGCTTCGCTGGTAATCGCCGCGGTCTGGACCATTCCGGCGGGCGTGGCCATCGGTTTCAATCCACGTCTGGCGCGCTTTGCGCAGCCCTTCGCGCAGCTCGCCGCGTCGGTCCCGGCGACCGCGCTCTTCCCCGTGCTGCTGCTCGCGCTGATCCGGATCGGCGGCGGCCTGGGCGCCGGATCGATCCTGCTGATGCTGCTTGGCACACAGTGGTATGTGCTGTTCAACGTGATCGCCGGCGCCATGGCCATCCCCTCGGATCTGAAGGAAGTGGCAGACGTGTTCCACTTCTCGCAATGGGACCGCTGGCGCATCGTAATCCTGCCCGGCATCTTTCCTTACCTGGTCACCGGCATGGTCACCGCGTCGGGCGGCGCATGGAACGCCAGCATCGTAGCCGAATACTTCCACTTTAGAGGACACACACTATCGACCGTCGGTCTGGGCGCACAGATCAGCCAGGCAACTGACTCCGGCAATTTCCACCTGCTGCTGCTTTCCACCATCGTGATGGCTACGCTGGTCGTGACGGTGAACCGTTCGTTGTGGCGTCCGCTCTACCGTGTCGCGCAAACGCGGTTCAAACTGGAGGGTTGACGCGCGCCGGCTTCCGGCCGATGACTACCACCGTATCGAGCACATCGCCGCGATCGCGATGCTCTACGCGCAGCACGTCGAATCCCGCCGCGCGCATGATTTCGGCGAATTCATCCGGCTCATACAGCGCAAAGCCCTGCCAACCGCGCGTTAGCGGTCCCAGGCTGGCGGCGGACCGGAAACCTGCCGCCAGCGTTCCACCGCGCTTCATCACGCGCGCGGCCTCGCGCAGGTTGGCGATCAGATCCGGCCAGTAATAAAGGCTGTTGACGGTCAGGACTTTATGGAATGTCCTGGCGCGAAACGGCAGCCGCGCGACATCTCCCCACTCGGCCGAAACACGTGCTTCCAGATGCCTGTCGCGAATCAGCCGCGCCGCCTTTTCCACCATCTCACGCGAATAATCGACGCCCACAATCTTCGCCCCGGGAGCCTTGGCCGCCAACGCCAGCAGCGAACGCCCGCCGCCAAAGCCGATATCGAGGACCGTATCTTTTGCGCGCGGATCGAGCAGCTCGACCGCCGCGTTCACCAGCCGGGCGTTCGACAGGTTCAAGATTGGCCCCATGAACAGCGCGCCAAACAGTCCGGAAGGCTTGCCGAATTGGGAGCGCAGGAGAGCATCCACGTACATGCCGGGCCTCCTGTTGAAGATAGTAGAGTATTGTGGTTCGGATTACCACCCGCCGCGCCAAAGCGTCTCTGGACGCGCGTTATAATGAAGAACCCCGATGCCCGCGGCGAAATCCATTCTCGACGGTCTGCGCCAACGCGTCGAGCAGTGGCGCGGGCGCTTCGAGCGCTACCTTTCCGGACAAGCGCCCACGGACCCGTTCTACCTCACTAACCGCACCTGGCAGGAGAAGCTGAAGACCGCGGCCCTGGTGGCCGTGCCCGTGTTGCTGCTGGTTGCCCTGATCCTGATCGGCGTCACCGACGTGTTCCACCTGCACAAAGCCGATCCGTACGACCATCCGGCGGCCGAAGCTGCGCCGCCAACCACAACCGCGCGAACACACCTGCCGGATCCGAAACTCGCCCCGGCCGGCTTGGAAGTAGTCGATATCCGGATTGCCAGGAACAGCCGGCCGCCGGCCGTCACCGGGATCATCCGCAACAACACGGATCACAGCGTCAGTTCGGCGGAAGTAACTTATCTGCTGGCGGACACCGATGGCAGCCTGGTGGGCGTGGAAACCGCCGCCGTAGCGAATCTGAAGCCGCACGCCAGCGCCGCGTTTCGTTCCGAGCTGAAGTCCGGCAGCGCCGAGTTTGTGCTGGTTCGCGAAGTGCGCGCGAACTGACGCCGTCACCTTTCGATGGAGCGTCTTCCGTTTCAAGCCACCCAGGCAGCCGCCGGTTATGCCCACATCGCCGCGCTGCCAGTGGCGATATTGCTCGACAACGTGCGCAGCATGTACAACGTGGGCGCGTTCTTCCGCACCGCCGACGCGGCCGGCGCCGAAAAGCTGTACCTCTGCGGCATCACCAGCCATCCGCCCAAGAAAGCCATCAGCAAGACAGCGCTCGGCGCCGAAGAGCGCGCCGCATGGGAACACGGCTGGGATCCGCTACCGTTCTTGAACGCTCTGCGCGCTCGCAATTACGAAATTGCAGCCGTCGAGACGAGCGTGCATGCGGTGGACCTGTTCGACTGGAAGCCGTGCTTTCCGGTTTGTATCGTCTTCGGCCACGAAGTAGAGGGTATCCGGCCGGAGGTTGCGGCCTTATGCGACACACACGTGCGCATTCCCATGCTGGGGATCAAGCATTCGCTGAATGTGGCGACGGCGGGCGGGGTGGTGATCTACGAACTGCTGCGGAAGTACCGGCAGATGCACTCGCGTTTCTAAGGCATTTTCGCCACAGGATCCCGGCTAAGTGTAGCGATTCTGCCACAGTCCGAAATTTCGAAGCAATTGATAACAAGGGTCTTAACTCCTGGTGTTCCATTTGCTATGTAACCGCGTGCTTTCGAACCGTATGCACCACCCGGAGATCCAAGTTGCGTTTTGAGACGACCGTCCAACGACCAGTCGAGGCCTCGGGCATCGGCCTGCACAGCGGTGTCACAGTCTCCATCCGAATTCTTCCCGCCCCAGTATCGACCGGCATTGTTTTCCAGCGCACCGATCTGGATAATTTCCCGATCGCGGCAAGCTGGCGCCACGTGGCGCGCGTCAGCTATGCCACCAGCCTGATGCACCGGGGCGTTTTGATCTCGACCACCGAGCACCTGCTGAGCGTGTTCTACAGCATGGGAATCGACAATGCCATCGTGGAGATCGACAACCTGGAAGTGCCCATCCTGGATGGCAGCGGCCGGCCCTTCGTCGAGCTGATCCGCGAAGCCGGCATCCGTACGTATCGCCGCAAGCGTAAGTATCTCCGGATTCGCCGGCCCGTCTTCGTCGAAGAGCGTGGCAAGCGTATCTCGATTCTCCCCGCGGAATGTTTCTGCCTGACCTGCGAGACCGACTACAAACATCCGCTGGCCGGCCGGCAGACCCTCGAAATGGAAGTCACGCCGGAACGCTACGCCGCCGAAATCGCGCCCGCGCGCACCTTCGGCTTCGAAAGCGAGCTGGACCAGATGCGTCACATGGGACTGATTCGCGGCGCATCGCTCGAGAATGCCGTGTGCTTCACGCCCGACAGCGTGCTGAATCCGGAAGGGCTGCGCTTCAGCGACGAATGCTGCCGGCACAAAGCACTGGACCTGATCGGCGACCTGGCGCTGCTGGGGAAGCCGCTGCTGGGCCACGTGATCGCCGAGCGGGCCGGACACGCCATGCACGCCGCGCTGGTGGCCCGCATCATGTCGGATCCCTCGCTATACGAGATCCTGACGTTCGATCAGTTGGCCAGCCGCGTGGCGCAAGCCCTCGTTTCGTGAGCCCCCCCTCCATCAGCCTGTGCATGATCGTGAAGAACGAGGAGCGCACTCTCGCGCGCTGCCTCGACTCCGTGGCCAGCCTTGCGCCGGAGATCATCATCGTGGATACCGGATCGACGGACCGGACCCAGCAGATCGCCGCGAGCTACGGCGCGACGGTGACCTCCTTCGATTTCGCGGTGGCCGATTTCGGCGCGGCGCGCAATCAGGCTCTGGCGCGCGCCAAGGGCCGCTGGATCCTGTCGCTCGATGCCGACGAGATTGTGGACCCGGCCGACGCGCCGCTGATCTCCAAGCTGACCGCCCAGGGCGAAAACGCTGGCTACTATTTCCAGCGCCTGAATCGCAAGATCAATGCGGAAGGCACCACCATCGATCACGTCGTCCGGCTGTTTCCGAACCGGCCCGCCTACCGGTTCCGCGCGCGCGTCCACGAGACCATCGACGAGTCCATCCTGGCCGGCGGCGGCCGCCTGGTGACCAGCGCCGTACGCATCCATCACGATTTCGCGCTCGATCCGGAAGCGCGGCGCCGCCGGAATCTCTGGTATATCCAGATTCTGCAGGAAGAGATCGCCGCCAATCCGAACGATTCCTCGCGCCTCGATTTTCTCGCGGCGGAGTACCATCAGCTCGGCATGTTCGACCAGGCGACTGAGATCGCGGAGCGCATCGCGGGCATGCGCCCGCTGGACCCCTACGCCCACTTGTACGTGGGAACTTATCACCTGCTGTACCAGCAGGACGGTGCACGGGCGCGGGCCGACTTTCTGGAGGCGCTGCGGCTGCGCCCGGGTTTCACGGAAGCCCAATCATTCCTGCAGCTCATCGACGAACAACAGCGTGCGCCAAAATCCAACCGCACTAAGTGACGGCCGAAGTCTCTTAGGGGGTGGCCAGGAGACACTGCGCATGCTGCCCGCGCGCCAATTGGGTACGGGCATCCACGGTCGCACCCGGCGGGCAGCGGAAGTTGTTCAGTGACACCGCATCGAGGAATTCTCGCCGTAAGTCTGTTCGTGAATTTTCTCGAAGCGCACCGTCTCCTCGAAGGTGATTCGCCGCGCATTGGTGCACACCGCCCAACGGTCGTGAAACTGCACCTCATCCGGCTGATAAGACGCTCGGATCTGACGGTCCCTTTGCAGGCCGGCGATGACGTCCGTGGCCGCCTCTTCGACCACGCTGAACCCATCGAGCTCCAGTTGACGGATGATCGCTGTCTTTCCCGCGCCCGGCGCGCCAGTGATGATGAACCTTCTCATCTTTTCACCCAGGACACTAGAATCGCGGCTTGCGCCGGCTTACCGGAATAGGCCACGATGCGCGTACCCTTCGGCAGCTTCAACGGATTCCGGAAGTAGTAAGTGCGCTGCCACTCGGGCCGCCATCCGCGGATCCAGATGAGCCGGTTGACGGTGCCGTCGGGCTGAATGGCAGTCACTTCCAGTGATTCGCCGGTCGCCAACTGCACGGGACGCAGCCCGGAGAGATCCGCCGGCGCGGGGAGAATCGTGGCGCTGCCAGTAGCGGCCATGAGTTCCTTTCCACCCGGATCAGGCTTCGGCGCCACGTTGAAATGCGGCGCCGGCGGCAGATAGATCTCGTCTCCTTCCGGCGCGCCGCCTTCCACCCAATTCACGATCATGTCGATTTCAATCTGCGACAGGCTGGGATCGTCGCGAAACTCTCCCACGCCTTTCACCGCGCCCCACGGCGGCATGCGGCGGGCGATCACTTCATCGCGAATCGCCTTGGCCCAGGGACGCGCTTCATCGTAGGTCGCAAGCGACATGGCGCTGCCGCTCTGGCGATGGCAGACTACGCAATGCTTGTACATTAACCGCGAGATTTCCTGGGTCCACAGCAGCTTGGTGGTGATCGGGTCGTGCGCCAGCGCCGGCGCCGTCGCCACAACCAGCAACCGGACCGCTCGCCGCATCAGACCGATTCTCCGCGCACCAGGTCGGCGAAGGTCTCGCGCGCGCGAATGGTGCGGAACGTATCGCCTTCCACCAGGATCTCCGCCGCGCGCCGCCGCGAATTGTAATTGGAGGACTGCGCAAATCCGTAGGCGCCCGCCGTACAGATCGCCAGGTAATCGCCCGGCGCAACGTTAGCCATCTTCCGTCCGCGGGCCAGAAAATCGCCGGTCTCGCAGACCGGTCCCACCACGTCGGCCACGATTTCCGGCCGCGCACTCTTGCGCAAGGGCAGAATCTCGTGATGCGAGCGGTAAAGCGCGGGACGGATCAGGTCGTTCATGGCGGCATCCACGATCACGAATTCCTTGCCTCCGCTGTTCTTGCGGTAAAGCACACGCGTCAGCAGCACGCCCGCGCGGCCCACGATCGAGCGGCCCGGCTCCAACATCACAGTCAATCCGCTGTCCCGCAGCCGCGCGCGAACCTGCGCGGCGAAGGCGCGAATCTCGGGCGCCTGCTCGTGAGCCTGGTAGGCGACCCCCAGGCCGCCGCCCAAGTCGAGATACCGCAGCGCGAAACCCTTGCCGCGGAGAATCCCGGCCAAATCCAGCACGCGGTCCAGGGCTTCGAGTATGGGATTGGTGTCCATAAGCTGCGAACCGATGTGGCAGCTCACGCCTTCCGGCACAAGGTTATGGAAGCTCCGCGCGCGTTCGTAGACCGCTTCGGCTCCGGCGATATCGATCCCGAATTTGTGTTCGCGCAAACCGGTTGAAATGTAGGGATGCGTGGATGCGTCCACGTCGGGGTTGACGCGGATCGCGAAGCCGGTCTTGGCGCCGCGCCGCGCGGCCAGCGCATCAATCAGCGCCAGTTCCGGCTCCGACTCGCAGTTGAATCCGTGAATCCCCTGCTCGAGCGCGTAGTCGACTTCATCGGAAGTTTTCCCAACGCCCGAGAAGACCACCCTCGACGGATCACTTCCGGCCTGAATCACGCGGTAAAGCTCACCGCCCGATACGATGTCGAACCCGGCGCCGGCTTTCGACAAGAGGGACAAAATAGCCAGCGAGGAATTCGCCTTTACCGCGTAGCAGATCTCGTGGGGCAGATCTCCCAGCGCTTCATCGTAGGCGCGGTAGTTCTGGAGAATGGCGGCGTTCGAGTAGACGTAAGCGGGTGTGCCGGCGCGGCGGGCGATATCGGCCAGCGGAACGTTCTCGCAATAAAAATCCTGCTCAGAGTAGCGGAACATGCGGGCTTACTTGACCTTCAGCACGAGCACCGTCTGGTCGTCGAACGGCACCGGATTGAAGCGTTCCAGGTCCGCCAGGATTTCGGCGACGATCTCCTGCGCCGGGCGATCGCACATGCGCCGTACCACCTGCGACAGCCGGTGGCGGCCATAATCCTGGCCCTCGGGGCTGAGGTGATCGGTCACGCCATCGGAATAAAGCACCAGCGTATCGCCGCGATGCGCCTGAAAAACGACTTCCTCGTATTCGCGCTCATCCAGCAGGCCGAGCGGCACGCCCTCTACGCGCGGCTTCAACAGTTCGTGATTCCGGCAGACCAGCGGCGGATTGCTACCCGCGTTGGCCATCACGAACTGGCGGATCGCCGGGTTCCAGACCATTACCAGCAGCGTGACGTAGCGCGCTTCCACCTTGCGCTCGATCAGCGCTTCGTTGAGCGCGCGCATCAACTGGCGGGGATCGGTGCGCCGCGGCGCAAGCAGGCGCAGCAGCCCGCTCACCAGCGCGCCATACAGCGCGGCGGCGGCGCCCTTGCCGCTGACGTCGCCAAAGGCCAGCACCGCGCGGCCATCCCACGATTCGAAGAAATCGTAGATATCGCCGCTGATGCCGCGCGCGGGGCGCAGCCCGGCGCCCACTTCGAGACCCTCGATTCCCGGATCGCCGGTGGGCAGCAGCACGCTCTGCAATTCGCGCGCGGCCTGCAGATCCTCCTCCATGCGCCGTTCGCGGTTGGCCAGTTCCTCGTACAGGCGCGCGTTCTCCACGGAACTGGCGATCTGCGGCGCCAGCAGCATGAGCATGCGCACGTGATCGTCGGTGAAGAAGCCCACGCGTTCGCTCTCCACGTCCATTACGCCAGAGACGCGGTCGTGAATCATCAACGGAATGGCCACCTCCGAACGGATGCCGGGATGCGAGGGGATGTAGCGCGGGTCCTGATTGGTGTCCTGCACGCGCACGGGCGCGCGCTGTTCCACCGCCGCGCCGGTGATGCCTTTACCCAGCGGGATGTTGTCCAGGTCCACGCGCTGGTCGTAGCGCATGCTGAACCGGTGGCGCAGGACCTTGCGCTCCGCATCCATCAGCAGGATGTTGAACGCATCGTAACTGATCAGACTGCGCACGGTGCTGGCGATCTTGCCGAGCAACTCGTCGACATCCAGGATCGACGAGAATTCCTGCGAGATCGAGGTCAGAGCTTTCAGCGTGCGATTCTGCCGCTCAACACGCCAGTAGAGACGCGCGTTATCGATGGCGATGGCCACGCGCGCCGCGATCAACCGCAGCAGCGCACGATCCTGCTCGGTGTAGGCATTCGGCTGCGTGCATTGCACGTCGATGACGCCCACCAGCCTGCGGCGCGCGATCATGGGCACGGCCAGTTCGGTGCGCACCGCCTCGACCGCGTTCAGATAACGCGGATCGCTGCGCACGTCGCCCACCAGGACCGGCTCGCGCGTGAGCGCCGCCGCGCCTGTGATGCCCTGCCCCAGCGGGATCGACCAGTTCTGCACGACTTCCTCGCGATGGCCCAGCGCATAGCGGATGCGGAGCTCGCGGCGCTTTTCGCTATAAAGCAGAATGGCGAGCAGCTCGCCGGGGATCACGCGCTTGACGATTTCCGAAACGTTGGCCAGCAGTTCGTCGAGATCGAGCGTCTGCGCCGTGACGGTAGACACCTCGAGCAGAAAGTCGAGCAGCTCCGATCGTTCGCGGAAGCGGATGGCGTTACGGCTACCGGTCATTTGCCTGCTGCCTCGACGATCTTCACGCTGGCGCTGGCGCCGATGCGATTGGCTCCGGCCGCCACCATGGCACGCAAGTCGTCCAGCGTGCGAATGCCGCCGGCGGCCTTCACGCCCATGTTCGGCCCCACGGTATGGCGCATCAGCGTCACGTCTTGCACGGTGGCCCCCGCCGGTCCGAAGCCGGTGGAGGTCTTGACGAAGTCCGCGCCGGCGGCTTGCGCCAGCTTGCAGGCCGTGACTTTCTGCGCATCATCGAGCAGCGCCGTCTCGAGGATCACTTTCACGATGGCGCCCGCGTCATGGCAGACCTGCGCGACGGCCTGGATGTCGAGCTTCACCGTGTCTGGGTCGCCCGAGCGCAGCGCGCCGACGTTGATCACCATGTCGACTTCGCGCGCGCCGGCACGCAAGGCGGCGGCGGATTCGGCAACTTTCGATTCCGTGGAGGTCGCGCCCAGCGGGAAACCCACCACGGTGCAGACCTTCACCGGAGTGCCCGCCAGTTCGCTGGCCGCCAACGGCACCCAATATGGATTGATACACACGGTGGCGAAGCCGTACTGGCGCGCTTCGCCGCAGAGCTTGACGACATCCGCACGGGAGGCTTCCGGCCGCAGCATGGTGTGATCGATGAGAGGGGCAACGGGCCCGCCGGATGGCACGGGCGCGCTGGCGGGTTTCGGCTGCGGCTTTTTGCCGTCCCGCTGCTCGATGCGCGCGATCTTGTCCACGCGCGCCTGATGGCGGCCGCCGGCGAAAGGCGTATCTAGCCAGGTGCGCAGCACGTCTTCGGCCTGCGTAGCGGTGAGCAGGCGCGCGCCAAGCGTGAGCACGTTGGCGTCGTTATGTTCGCGGCTGTTGCGGGCGGATGCGCGATCGTAGCACAGGGCCGCGCGGATGCCCGCCACCTTGTTCGCGGCGATGGACGAGCCGATGCCCGCGCCGTCGATGATCACACCGCGGCGGGCCTCGCCGCGTGCCACCAGTTCCGCCACTTGCAGCGCGATGTCCGGATAGTCGGCGGGCTTTTCATCGAATACGCCGATATCGCGCGTCTCGAAGCCGAGCGCCTCGAGCAGCGGCTTGAGAGTTTCTTTCAGACGATAGCCTCCGTGGTCCGCGCCGAGCGCGACGATCTTTTCCGGAGGCGCCGCCGGCAGGACCTGACCTTCGCGCAGCTCGATGACGCGGATCGCACGCAGCTCGGCCAGTTCCCGCGCCGACGGAGTGAAGATGGTCCCCGCCGGCACGCGCAACTCGCCGCTGCGCGGCACGTCTTCCGATGTCACCCAACGCATAGATTTGAAACCGTCGTAGAATCGTAAAGTCCCATTGTAATGAAACCTTGTGCCTGATTACCTCTCCCAACTTCTGCACCGCGGCGAAATCGGCCCCGGCCTGATTGTACTGGGCATGGCGGTGGCCTTCGTGCTGGGAGCCGTGCACGCCATGTCGCCGGGCCACGGCAAGACTATCGTAGCCGCTTACCTGGTGGGATCGCGAGGCACCGTCGGGCACGCCGTTTTCCTCGGCGGAATGGTGACGTTCACTCACACCATCAGCGTGTTTCTGCTGGGCCTAGCGACGTTATTTCTTTCGCAATATGTGCTGCCGGAAAAGGTGTTTCCAATGCTGGGGACCATCTCCGGTCTGGCGATCGTCTGGCTAGGCGGCGTGATGCTATACCAGCGCGCGAAGCGACTGCGGCACGTCCATCATCACCACGGTCATCATCATGACCACAATCACGACCATGCCCACAGCCACTTGCCCGAGGAAGGCGATGTGACGCTCGGCAGCCTGATCGCACTCGGCGCGAGCGGCGGGCTGGTTCCCTGCCCTTCCGCGATGGTGCTGCTCTTGAGCTCGATTGCGTTGGGCCGCGTGGGTCTCGGCCTCGTGCTGCTGGTGGCTTTCAGCACCGGCCTGGCGATTGTGCTGATGGGGATCGGCGTGCTGGTGCTCTACGCCAAGCAACTGCTGCCGGACAGCCGCAAGACCGCGGCGCACCCGGCGTTCCGATACATTCCCGTAGTCTCGGCGGCGATCATCGTCTGCATCGGGCTGCTGATGACCGGAGTCTCGCTCGGCTGGATCCGGCCGGGTCGTTTTTGGGATTGAGCAATCTGCCTGGCGGCTACTACGCAGCGCCGCGATTCGCGCGTAGCAACTGGCCGAGTCGCTTGAAACGAGGGATCAAGATCCAGTTGCTCCAACCTACTCACGCTGCCTGGTTGGCGCCAACAACTCCGAGGAACTGACATCCGCACAAAAGCTCATGCAGTTTCGCAACGGTGCCCGCTAGTTGCAGAATCCAGGGCTGCGCCTTCGGGCCAACGACGACTCGGTCCACGAGCGCGCTTGTTTTTATGCCGATCGATATCCCCAGAGGCTCGCTCCGAAGCCGCTCGCGGTACCGACACTCGAGGATCGCCTTCAACACCAACTGACCGGGCTCTACGGAGGTGAAATCGAGCCTCGGCAGGAATCCGACCACCGCCGTCATAACGTCCTGCGCGAAGCGTTCAGCGCCGACGGGCGGCGGCTCCGCATCCTCAGTCTTCCAGTGCAGCAATCGCACTTCATTTTCGTGCCTATAGCCCTCAGCCTTCCGAACGGCGAGCCCTATCACATTCTGCGGATCCTCATCATGCTGCGTCCAGTCGCGGTATTTCACACGACCGATGTAAACAGAAACAGGGTCACTGGCAATGGCTGCCTTAATTGACGCCACAGTCGCCTTGATGGCGATGCCGCAGCCGCCCGCACCGTACCGGTCCCACATCGCCACCGATTCGCAGTCGGCCTTGTGCCAGCAGTTGACGTAGTTCAGCGACCTCAGTCTCTCGACTGCCGTCGCCTCACTGTCAGACTTCCTTGATAGGCGCTGGTACTCTGGTTCGGTAAGGCGGCCCTCCCGCTGATCGCCCAATAGGTCGACGCGACTAAGCCACAGTCTCTTAGATACCAGGAGGTCTATGAATCTGGCGAAGTCCATGTAGCGCCAAAGTACCGCGTCATCGGCGGGAGTTTCACAATTTGGATGCCGTCGATAAGCCAAAGCTCAGTCTACAGCATCCAAAAGCGCTGTTTGCCGCACTGTCCGTAATTCCCCCACGCGCGAGGTCGAATGCCAGACGGAAAGTGGGAACTACCCCACGAATTGCCGCCACTCGACGCCGCGCATGTCGCCGGTCTTCAAATACTGCTCGTGCAGCTTGAAGGCCGCGGTGAGCGTCTGCGGCGTGTGGCCGCCTTCGACCATTTCGAGATAGCCGGTGAGTTCATCGCGGAAATCGGGGTGCGCGCAGTTATTGATGATCAGCAGCGCGCGCTCGTAGGGCGAGCGGCCACGCAGGTCGGCGATGCCGTGTTCGGTGGCCACGATCTGCACGGAATGCTCGCTGTGATCCATGTGGCTCACCAGCGGCACGATGGTCGAGATCTTGCCGCCCTTGGCCGTCGACGGGCAAGTGAAGACTGACAGGTACGCATTGCGCGTGAAATCGCCCGAGCCGCCGATGCCGTTCATCATCTGGCGTCCCATGACATGCGTGCTGTTCACGTTGCCGAAGATATCCACTTCGATGGCCGTGTTGACGGAGATGATGCCCAGCCGCCGGATGACTTCCGGGTTGTTCGAGATTTCCTGCGGCCGCAGCAGGATGCGCGGACGGAACCATTCCAGGTTGTCGTAGACCTCGCGTAGCACGGCGTGGCTCACTGTCAGCGAACAACTGCTGGCGAACTTCACGCGTTCCCTCTTCATCAGGCGTACAACCGAATCCTGCAGCACTTCGGTGTACATCTCGAAGGCGGGAATCTCGGGATGTTTGCCGAGCGCGCCGAGCACGGCGTTGGCGATATCGCCCACACCGGATTGAATCGGCAGGAAGCATTTCGGAACGCGGCCGGCGGCAATCTCGGCGGCCAGGAACTCGGCCACGTTCTGCCCTATTTTCTCGGTAACCGGGGTGGGCTCGGCGAAGGCGCCGGTTTCGTCGTCGGCGGCAGTCTCGACGACGCCCGCAATGCGCGCGGGGTCGACCTTGATCACCGGCGAGCCGATGCGATCGGAAGCCGCGTAAATCGGGATCTCGCGACGATGCGGCGGATCGGCCGGCTCGTAGATATCGTGCATGCCGAGCAGCGTGGGCGGATGGCGATGGTTGAGCTCGATGATGATCTTCTCGGCTTTGCGGCAAAAAGTGGGAGCGCATCCCACCGAGGAAGTCAGCACGATGCCGCCGCCGGCAGTCACGTCGCTGGCCTCGACCACGGCCCAGTTCACGGGGCCGAGGAAACCGTAGCGGGTGGCCTGCGGCATCAGCGACAGGTGCATGTCGAAGAAGCGGGTCTGGCCGGCATTAATGCGCGCGCGCAGGGCCGCGTCGGACTGGTAAGGGGTGCGAAAGCTGATGGCGTCGGCGGTGGCCAGCGCGCCGTCGAGCGACTTGCCGGTAGAGGCGCCAGTCAGCACGCCGATGCGGAATTCACGGCCGGCCTCGTGCTCGGCGGTAGCGCGGGCGGCGATCGCCAGCGGGACAGCCTTGGGCGCACCGGCCGGTGTGAACCCGCTGAAGCCGACGGTCTGGCCGTGCTCGATCAGCTCGGCAGCCTCTTCGGCGGAAAGGATGGGAAAGGAAAAAATCATGGATCAATTCTCCGTGTAGATTTTGAGCAACTGGCGCGCGGCGCGAAAGGGCGTCAGGCGGCCGGCCAGTACGTCCTGTTCGTAACCGGCCAGGCGGGCGCGTACGCCGTCGTGATGCATAAACTCGTCGCGCAGGGCCTGCTCGATCAATTCGTACAACCAGCTCTTCACCTGTTCCTGGCGGAAGGCGGCGAGTTGGGCGGTGCTGGTGAGCCAGGCGTTGTGTTCGAGCACGGCATCCCAGATATCGGCGATGCCTTCCCGCGCGTGGGCGGAACAGGTGATGACGCGCGGGGTCCAGCCGGTTTCGGGCGCGCTGAAGAGGTGCAGCGCGCTTTCATACTCGCGGCGGGCGGCTTCCGCCTTGGCGCGATTCGCCCCGTCCGCCTTGTTGAAGGCGATCAGGTCGGTCATCTCCAGTATGCCCCGCTTCATGCCTTGCAGCTCGTCGCCCGCTCCCGCCAGCATCAGCAGCAGGAAAAAATCCACCATCGAACGGACGGTGGTCTCCGACTGGCCTACGCCCACGGTTTCGACCAGCACGTTGCGATAGCCTGCGGCCTCGCACAGCAGCATGGTTTCGCGCGTGCGGCGGGCGACGCCGCCCAAAGATCCGCCGGAAGGCGATGGGCGGATGAAGGAGCGCTCGTCGTTGGCGAGCGCCTCCATGCGGGTCTTGTCGCCCAGAATGCTGCCGTGCGACACCTGGCTCGAGGGGTCGACGGCGAGCACGGCGACTTTTTCATCGCGATCGCGCGTCAGATAAACGCCCAAGACTTCGATAAGGGAGCTCTTGCCGACGCCCGGAACACCGGTGATGCCGACGCGCACCGAATCGCCCGAATAGGGCAGGCATTGTTCGAGCACATCCTGCGCCAGCTCGATATCCGCCGGGTGCAGGCTTTCGATCAGCGTAATCGCACGGCTCAGGATGATACGGTCGCCGCGCAGCACACCCTCGACATAAGCATCACGGGCGAGGCGCGGTTTACGAACCACCTACGCGGTCTCCACGGGCGCGGACGAGAGAGTCTTCAGAATCTCCTGCGCCGCCAGCGGAATCACCGTGCCGGGGCCGAAGATGCCCACGACGCCGCTCTTATAGAGGAAGTCGTAGTCCTGTGGCGGAATCACGCCGCCGACGATGACCAGGATATCCGCGCGGCCGAGCTTCTTCAGCTCGTCGATGACCTGCGGTACGAGCGTATTGTGGCCGGCGGCCAGCGATGAGACGCCCAGCACATGGACGTCGCTTTCGACGGCATGCCGCGCCACTTCGCGGGGGGTCTGGAACAGCGGGCCAATATCCACGTCGAAGCCCAGATCGGCAAAAGCGGTGGCGATCACCTTGGAGCCGCGATCGTGGCCGTCTTGCCCCATCTTGGCCACCAGCATGCGCGGACGGCGTCCTTCGGCGGCGGCGAACTCATCCGCCATCTGGCGGGCCTTCTTGAAGTTTTCGTCCATCTTGCTCTCCGCTGAGTATACGCCGGATATAGTGCGGGTCACCGCCTGGTAGCGGCCCCACACGCGTTCGAGCGCGCTCGAGATTTCGCCGAGCGAGGCGCGGCGGCGGGCGGCTGTGACGGCCAGGTCGAGCAGATTGCCTTCGCCGGTTTCGGCGCAGCGCGTGAGCGCCGCCAGAGCTTCCTGGACCGCGACCGCATCGCGCGTGCGGCGCAATTCTTCGAGACGGGCCAACTGCGACTTGCGCACGGCGGTGTTATCGACCACCAGCACGTCGATGTCGGCTTCGGTCTCGGGTTGATAGGCGTTGACGCCCACGATGATGTCTTTGCCCGAATCGATGCGCGCCTGCTTGCGCGCGGCGGCTTCTTCGATGCGCATCTTGGGCAGGCCGGTTTCGATGGCCTTGGCCATGCCGCCCAGCTTCTCGACTTCCTGGATCAGGTGCCAGGCGCGGTGCATCAGCTCGTGGGTCAGCTTTTCGACGTAATACGATCCGCCCCAGGGATCCACGATCTTGGTGATGCCGGTTTCTTCCTGCAGGTAGATCTGCGTGTTGCGGGCGATGCGGGCGGAGAAATCGGTCGGCAGCGCGAGGGCTTCGTCGAGCGCATTAGTGTGCAGCGATTGGGTATGGCCCAGCGCGGCGGCCAGCGCTTCGACGCAGGTGCGGACCACATTGTTGAAGGGATCCTGCGCGGTCAGGCTCCAGCCGGAAGTCTGGCAGTGCGTGCGCAGCGCCATGGACTTCGGGTTCTTGGGGTTCAACTGCTTCACGAGCTTGGCCCACAGCACGCGCGCGGCGCGCATCTTGGCGATCTCCATGAAGTGGTGCATCCCGATGCCCCAGAAGAACGAAATGCGCGGGGCGAAGCTGTCGACATCCAGGCCCGCGTGAATGCCGGTGCGCAGATATTCGAGGCCGTCGGCCAGCGTGTAGGCGAGCTCTAGGTCGGCGGTGGCGCCGGCTTCCTGCATGTGATAGCCGCTCACGCTGATGCAGTTGAATTTCGGCATCTTGGCCGAGGTGTAGCGGAAAATATCGCCGATGATCCGCATGGAGCCGGCGGGCGGATAGATGTACGTGTTGCGGACCATGAACTCTTTCAGAATGTCGTTCTGAATGGTGCCGCTCAGCTTTTCCGGCGCGACGCCCTGCTCCTCGGCCGCTACGATGTAGAACGCCATGATGGGCAGCACGGCGCCGTTCATGGTCATCGACACGGACATCTGGTCGAGCGGGATCTGGTCGAACAGAATCTGCATGTCGAGGATGGAATCGATGGCCACGCCGGCCTTGCCGACATCGCCGACCACGCGTTCGTGATCCGAATCGTAGCCGCGATGCGTGGGCAAGTCGAAAGCCACCGAGAGGCCTTTCTGGCCCGCGGCCAGGTTGCGGCGATAGAAAGCGTTCGATTCTTCAGCGGTGGAGAAGCCCGCGTACTGGCGGATGGTCCAGGGCTGGCGGGTGTACATCGTGGAGTAAGGGCCGCGCAGATAAGGAGGGAGGCCGGCGGCGTAGGCCAGATGCTCCATGCCTTCGAGGTCCGCGCGGGTGTACCAGGGCTGGATGGCGATGTGTTCGGAACTTAGCCATTCGAACCCATTCCCGGGTTCCGCGGCCGGCTGAGGCGTGGGCCGATAGTCGATTTTGGAAAAATCAGGACGCATGGTTCCTCCTAGCCCTCGACTCCCAGCTTCTGCTGCCAGGCGCGCAAGACATCGGCCGCATTGCTGCGTACGTGGATGAAATCCGCGACGCCGGCCTGCTTCAACTGCTCGATGGAACCGCCCGGATTCCCAGCCACGATCACGGGCGTGGATTTGCCGGCGGCGCGCAGTTGACCGATCGCCTGGGGGGCCAGGGTGGCGTACTCCGGGTCGGAACTGCAGAGCACAACGGCGTCGAAATCGCCCTCGAGCGTATCGGAAATCTGACATTCGAAGCCACCGCAGCCGAAGAAATTCAAGGCGAAACCGGAGCGGGCTTTGCGCATTTTGGGGTCGCCCGCTTCGAGCAGCAGGAAGCGGGGCGTGTGGCCGGTGCGGGCCGCATAACGTTCGGTGCGGAGGCGGATCTCCTCGAAAATGCGCGCGGGACGTGGCGCCGGATCGGTGCGCTGGATCTCGGCGAGCATGTGCTCCTTAGCGTTCGGATATTGATTGGTGCCGACAATCGCGGTGCGGCGCGAGCTGACCAGCGCCTCGCGGTCCGCGCGGGATTTGGCGATCGCCTGGTCGAGAGCACCGGATGCAGAATACGCGAGGAATCCGCCGGCCGCCTCGATCTGCTGGAATAGCGCCCAGGCTTCGCGGGCCACCGAATCGGTGAGGGTTTCGAGATAATATGAGCCGCCCGCCGGATCGACCGAGCGATCGAGCAGGGCTTCGCGCTTCAGGATCAACTGGGCGTTGCGGGCCAGACGGCGGCTGGCGTCATCGGACGGCCGGTAGGTATTATCGAATGGCTCTACTTCGATCGAGTCCGCACCGCCGATGGCCGCGGCCATGGCTTCAGTGGTCGAGCGCAGCGAGTTCACATGCGCATCGTAAATGGACTTGGTCCAGTGCGCGGTGCGCGCGTAGATGGTCATGTTGGCCGAGCCGGCTTGGATGCCGAAGCTTTCTACAATGCGCGCCCACAGCGTGCGGGCAGCGCGCAGCCGCGCGATTTCGAGGAAATAATTCGGCCCGATGGCGAAGGAGAATGCCATGTCCGGAGCGGCCTCCGGGATGTGCGCCAGAATCTCGACGCCTTCAGCCAGGGCAAAGGCCAGTTCCTGAATGCTGGTCGCGCCGGCCTCGGAGAAGCGGTCCGCGCGGATGGCGATGGCTTTGAACTCCGGCGAACGGACGGCGCGGATGAGTTCAGCCGCACGTACGAAATCCGACAGCGGTTCGAAATCCACCGATCCGCGGGCGGGCCGCCTGGCGAGAGCTGCGAGCAACTCCGCCGCGCGGGCACCGGCTTCGAAATGCACCGGGCAGGCGGGCAGCAGCGCCAGCACCTGATCGATATTCTGATCGCCGAGCACGAAGGTGACTTCCTCGGCACCCGCTTGCAACGCGGCGCGTGCCTCGGCGGGATCGCCGGCAGCAACGCGGATTCGCCAGGCATTATCGGTGCGACTGCCGCGGGTGTACGGGAAAGTGGCGGGCGCGGCGTCCAGATATTCCAGGCCTTTCAGATCCTCCGCGCGATAATAAATCCGGGCTTTGGGGGCCGCGCCTTTCGAATCGTTGCGGACCGCCGCATCCCACTGCTCGGTCGAGACAGGCGGAAACTCTGCGAGCGTCAACTCGGGACTCATTTCGCGGGGTCCTCCACGATTTCGATCAATACGCCGAGCGACTTGGGGTGCACGAAGAATACGGTGGTTCCGCGCGAGCCCGGCCGCGGACCTTTGTCGATCAACTGGAAGCCGGCGCTCTTCATATGATCGAAGGCCGCCTGCGCGTTGCGCACGCGGAAGGCGACGTGCGCCAGCCCGCCGCGCCCGCCGTTCTTGTCGATGAGCTTCTGCACCGGCGAATCGGCGCTCAGCGGTTCCAGCAATTGCACCAGGTTGGGGCCATCGCCCACGCGCAGCAGCGACTCGCGCACCTGATCCCCGCCGTACACCTCTTCGCGATGGACCTCCTTAAAGCCGAGCAATCCATACTGCTTGACCTGCGCATCCAGTTCGCCCTGACGCACGGCGATAGCGACGTGGTCCACGAACTGGAAGCCGGGAATATTGGCTATATCTTCGCTCATAAATTATTCAAACTCGACCACGATCTGTCCCACCTGCACGCCGTCACCCACATTGGCATTCACGGTTTTGATCTTGCCGGCGACCGGCGCGGTGATGTTGGTCTCCATCTTCATGGCCTCGAGGACTAGCAAGGGATCGTTGGCCTGGATCTGCTGGCCTGCCTGCGCATTGACGCGCACCACGACGCCCGCCACGGGGCTGCGGCAGACCTTATCCTCAGATACATTGGCTTCCGGCGCCGCGGCACGCAGCGGCGGCGGAGGAGGCGCGGACGGCAGCGCGGTCGGCGCGGCGGGGATGTAGGCGTGTGCCTGGCTCACGGGCGCCTGATCCTCTTCGGCCACCTCCACATCTACTTCGTAGATTTTGTCGTCAACTGTAACTCGCAGTTTCATCGGCCGTGCATGACCCCCAAATTATGTGATGCCTGAACAAATACGCGCCCCTGCTGCGCCCAGGCGTTGGATGGCGCGGTACGTACCAGACGCGCGCCGCGCACACGCGCGCGCTTGCCCAGAAAGGCGGCCACTGCGGCGCTGAGCACCAGGATGATTTCCGGTGCGACTTCATCGGCCGTCGCGGGAGCCGGGGCAGGCGCGGCGGCCTTCTCCACGGCTGGCGGAGCGGGCGCAGCCGGAGCCGGAGCGGCATGCCCATTGCGGTTCTCGATCCGTGATTCCAGCCGCTGGACTTCTTCGCGCACCATCCGGCGCGACATGGCAGCACCCGCGAGCCAACCGGCGACGATTCCCAGAGGTAAGAGTAGTAAGCCCATAGGTTCCTCATTAGTGGCTGGTGGTTAGTACTGGTGACTGGTGGTTTAGAACAAGCAACCAGCCACCGGCCACCAGCCACCGCTTCTTACAGCGGCATCAGGCCGTGCTTCTTGGCCGGCCGCAGTTCGCGCTTGGTTTGCAGGCTCTCGAACGCCATGGCCAGGTAGCGCCGCGTCTGGGCCGGTTCGATGATGTCGTCCACCAGCCGCGTACCGCCGGCCACGTAAGGGTTGGAAAACGTGTCGCGATAGAGCGCGATCAGTTCTTTGCGGCGCTCTTTCTTGTCCGCCGCTTCGTTAATCTCCTTGCGGAAGACCACTTCGACGGCGCCCTCGGCGCCCATCACCGCGATTTCGGCCGTAGGCCAGGCCACCACGCGATCGGCGCCCAGATCCTTGCCGCACATGGCCAGGTACGCGCCGCCGTAGGCCTTGCGCACGATCACGGTCACTTTGGGAACCGTGGCGGCGGAGTAGGCGAACAGCAGCTTCGCGCCGTGCCGGATGATGCCGCCGTATTCCTGCTGCACGCCGGGCATGAAGCCGGGCACGTCGACCAGGGTCAGCAGCGGAATATTGAACGCATTGCAGAAGCGGATGAAGCGGGAGGCCTTGTCTGAGGCGTTGATATCCAGCGCGCCCGCCAGCACCGACGGCTGATTCGCGATGATGCCCACAGACCGGCCGGCGATGCGCGCGAATCCGATCACGATATTCTGCGCGAAGCTGGGCTGCACTTCCAGGAAGTCACCTTGATCAACCAGCCCGGCGATCACGGTGTGCATGTCGTAGGCCACCTTGCCGTCAGCGGGGACGAGCGAGTTCAGCGCCGGATCGGGATCGATGGGAGCGTCAAAAGGCAGCCGCGGCGGATCTTCCAGGTTGTTGGACGGCAGGAAGCTCAGCAGACGCCGGCAAATAAAGGCGGCATCGTCATCGTTCTCCGCGATGAAGTGCACCACTCCTGAGTACGTCATCTGCGCGGCCGGCCCGCCCAGTTCTTCGGGCGTGACGACTTCGCCGGTCACCTGCTTGATCACCGATGGTCCGGTGATGAACATCTGGGCGCCTTTTGTCTGGATAATGAAATCGGTCAGCGCCGGGCTGTACGCCGCGCCGCCCGCGCACGGGCCGCAGATCAAAGACACTTGCGGGACCACGCCCGAGAGCATGACGTTCATGTAAAAGACGCGGCCATAGCCCGCCAGACTGTTGATACCTTCCTGCACGCGCGCGCCGCCCGAGTCGTTGATGAAGACGAATGGCGAGCCGGTCTTCATGGAGTAGCGCATCATCTCGGCGACCTTCTCGCTGTGCACCTCGCCCGCGGCGCCGCCGCCCACGGTGAAATCCTGGCTCGCCAGGTGAATCAGGCGGCCATCCACGGTGGCGGCTCCCGTGACCACGCCATCGGCCGGCAGTTCTTTGTCCGCCATGCCGAACAGCGTGGCGTGATGTTTGGCGAACAGCCCGATTTCCTGAAAACTGGCGGCGTCGATCAGGCGGTCGATGCGCTCACGCGCGGTGAGCTTGCCGGACTGGTGCTGTTTGTCGATGCGCTCCCGGCCGCCGCCTTCCATCAAGCGGGCGCGCTTTGTTTCTAAGTCGTGAATCTTGGTTTCGATGCCCATATCGGTTTGTTCCGCGGTTGGCATAATCCTTCTCCTAGGCCGCTGGGGCCACGGTCACGTTGTGCGACTTGCCGTTGAGCGTGATCACGTACGACACGCCCGGACCGGCGGCCGGCGCCGGTTTGGCGGGCGGAGCGGCAGACTTGTCCGGCGCTTTGGACGGCTCCTTGCTCACGTTCTTGGGACCCTGGCTGCGGGTGGAGAAGAACTTCGGCGCCACCTGCGGGAACATGGAAAACGTCAGTACATCTTCGTCGCTGCCATTGCATCCGTTCAAGGCCAGCGCGTCAGCGCGCAGTTGATCCCATTCCGGTTTCAGCAGATCGGCCGGCCGGCCGGAGATCGGCTCCTTCTTGGAATGCTGGATGGCCTTCTTGATGACTTCGGGATTCTTCGCGCCCAGCGTGCTGCCGTAGTAACCGAGCATCAGGTCGGCGAACTCGCCGGTCATGACCTTGTAACGTCCCATCAGCACGTTGAAAACAGCTTGCGTGCCCACGATCTGGCTCGAGGGAGTCACCAGCGGCGGATATCCCGCGTCGGCGCGGACGTTGGGAACTTCCTCCAGCACCTCGCGCAACCGGTCGCCGGCGCCCTGCTGCTTGAGCTGGCTCTCCATGTTCGAGATCATGCCGCCTGGAATCTGGCTGCGGAAAATGTCCGTATCTACGCCGTTGAAGCCGGTCAGAAATTCGCTGTAGCGCGGGCGAACCTTGTTGAAGTAATCGCGCACCTTGCGCACGCGATCCATATCGACATTAGTGCGGTACCCGGTGCCTTCCAGCATCTCGATGAGCGACTCGGTCGGATTGTGGCCCGGCCCCAGGCTGAGGCTGCTCACGCTGGTATCCACGATGTCACATCCCGCCTCGATGGCCTTCATGAGGCTCACCAGGGTGACTCCGGTGGTCGCATGCGTATGTACATGCACCAGAGTCTCGGCGCCGCACGCCGACTTGATCCCTTCCACTAACTCGTAAGCGGGAGCCGGCTTCAGCAATCCGGCCATATCTTTAATACAGATAGAATCGCAACCCAGATCGACGAGTTGCTCGGCCATAGTGACGAAGGCGGGAATCGTATGCTCGGGACTGATCGTGTAACAAATCGTACCCTGCGCGTGCTTGCCGGTGGCGCGCACGGCCTTCAAAGATGTGCGCAGATTGCGAATGTCATTGAGCGCGTCGAACACGCGAAAAACGTCCATGCCGTTTTCCGCGGCTTTCGCGACAAAGCGTTGCACGACTTCGTCTTCATAATGCCGGTAGCCGAGCAGGTTCTGGCCGCGCAAAAGCATTTGCAGGCGCGAGTTGGGCATCAGCTTGCGAAACGTGCGCAAGCGCTCCCAGGGATCTTCGTTCAGGAACCGGATGCAGGCGTCGAAAGTCGCGCCTCCCCAGCATTCGATGGACCAGAATCCGGCTTTATCGAGATCTTCGCACGCTGGCGCAAGATCTTCCAACGCCATGCGGGTCGCCATCAAGCTCTGATGGGCGTCGCGGAGTATAAGTTCAGTGATTTGGACGGTACGTTCGGGCATGATCTCTTCTCCCGTTGAGGTCGCGGGTGGTCTATAAGAGTATTCTATCTGATTTTCACTTGATGGTGGGGTCCGAACGCAGTCCGGGAGCGGTAATCGGCGATATGGCGGCCGGCGAGGCCGCTGGCAGGCGGAGCGCCTGCCTCACGATTTTCGATTAAGCTTGCGCGGCCATCGCGGCGCGTTCCAGACGCTCGCTGCGGCGGGCATTCCGGCGCGCGGCCTTCAACATACTCTTGGCGGCCAGCATACGCGCAGTGACTCGATCGCCCTGGACCTGGTGCACCTTGCCGCCTTGTTCGTACTGGAAGTACCCGCCGGGACGGACACCCAGCGCCTCGAGCGGCAGATTCAGGTAATTGGTCTCGCCGCTGCCGCCGGTCATACCAAAATAAGCCCGCCCGACAAAGTTCGATACGGTGACCGTGCCGATCTGGTAATCATCGCCCTGTGTAGGATCGCAGACCTCCAAATCGTAGTACACGTCGCCGGGACGGTTATGCGGCGCCGGACCCGTGACGGTCAGGACCGCATCCGGATCCGCTAGCAATTCCAGCACTTCATGCGATAGAGTACAGGTCCAGGATTCCTTGTATTCCGTGCAGATGTCGAGATACACGAAACCGTACGGGATCTTGGAGTGGTTGACGGAATGGTAACCCAGTGCCCCGCTGACGCCCGTGGTGGGGTCCTGCGATGAGTCGCCCAGATAGATGATCGCGTCGTGTTGGCCCTGCAGCGGAGCCTTGGATTTCAGGTTCAGCGCGACGCCGCGTACGTCGGCGCCCAGCCGCCACTCCGGTTGAAAATGCTCGGTCACTTGTTTGCCAATTGCCTCGATAGCGGCCTGGAAGTCCGCTGGCTTAACTTGAGTCGAAATATTCGCAACGGTGAGATTCATGTGATGTGGCATCCCTTTTTGCCTGAAGAGTAGTGACGGAAGCGTGCGCCGCGTTACAGCCCCACTGTGGCGCGCGGACGGTTTTGATATTCTGGTCTTCTATTATGCTGTTGGTTTCGCGGGCCTGGCGGATGCGCCTCTCACTGGTGATGGCGCTGGGCGGCCTTCTGTTCGGGGAAACACCGGTGCGGCGCATCCGGCAGAACGTGGTGGAAACCCTGAACCGCACGCCCGATTTCATCTGCCAGGAATCCGTCGAACGCAGCCAGCGCACGGCCGGCGCGGACTGGGTCAAGCTGCCGGTCCTCGAGTTGGAGGCGGGCGTCATCAACGGCAAGGAACTGTACGCGCAGCCTCAGGCCTACGACGATCGGGCGCGCCTGCGCGAGCTTCTGTCACTGTTCTCGACGGCTGGGACGGGCAGTTTCGCCCTTTACTCTCGCGGCCTTTTCCTGACGACCGATGCCTCGTATTACGGCCTGGTTACCGAAAACAAAGACGGAGTGCAACTGGCGCGCACCGACTTCGCCATGCCTCAAGCGGCCAGCACCTATTTTCTGAACGTGGACGGAAAGGGGGTCAAACTCGGCTATTCCGGGTCGCTCTGGCTGGAACCCAACACGCTTGAATTGACGGGGCTCGCGCTGCGGGCTGACGATCCACCGGCGGATGCGGAGGTGGCCAGCGTCAGCCAAACCTTCCATTTCGCCCCCCTCAAGTTCGGGACCAAAATTGTGCGGCTGCCGGTGTCGATGGAGTTGCAGCTTCAGGAGCGCTCCGGCAGGCAGCAGCACGTGGTGGCCCATTTCAACGGTTGCCGGCAGTATGTTTCCGAGCACGGAGAGCAGATGGTGGAGGCGGCCATGCCGGCGGAACCGCAGGAGTCACCGGCGAAGGCCGCGGCCTCGAACGCGTGGCTGCCGGGGAAACTCGAACTGCGGACCGAAGCCGACCAGGCCATCGATGAGCGGAGCATCGCGCAAGGCTCCAAGCTGACCTTCACCGTCACGCATGAGGTGAAGGTCAAAGGCAAGCCGCTGGTGGCCAAAGGGGCGGTGATCGAGGGACACGTCACGCGCCTGCTGCGACAGGCATACCCGCTGACGGTCTCCAGCGGCGACCGAAGCTACTACCTGGTTGGCATCCAGCTCGACACGGTCGTTTCGGGGAGCCAGCGCTTTCAGTTATCCGCCAACCTCGAGAATCTCGGGCCGGAGCCGGTGGAGCGAGCCTCACGCACGGAGTCGACCACGTTTATTCCCTATTCGAACGACCCCAACCGGTGGGGCACGCTCGACATCATTCGCACACTGTTCGTGGTGCCGCGGACCGATCCAGGCGAGTCGTTCCTGGGTGTGGTCGATGTGGTTCTACGCCTGCCTCGCCATCAGGTCATGTATTGGAGCACGCTGGAGCCGCCGAACCCTGCATAGACGCGCGCCGCCGGTTTGCGCCAAAGGCTGCGAAATGTGATTAATATGAACGCATGCGATCGATCCGGTGTGTCCACGTGTGGCTGTTCGCCACCTCAGCCCTTCTTCCCTTCGCGTGTCTGGCGGGTGCCCCGCAGAACGCCAAGGAGTATCTGGTGTACTTCGGCACGTACACCGGCAAGGGCAGCAAGGGAATCTACGCCTGCCGGTTCCAGCCGGGCACGGGCAAGCTGACGCCGGTGGTCCTGGCCGGAGAGACGGTCAATCCTTCCTTCCTGGCGGCCGATTCGGCGGAGCGCTTTCTATTCGCGGCCAACGAGATCGGGGACTATCAGGGCACCAAGAGTGGATCGGTCACTTCGTTTGCGATCGACCGGCACTCCGGCCGGCTGCGCCTGTTGAATACGGTATCGTCGCGCGGTGCGGACCCCTGCCACCTGGCAGTGGATAAGGGTGCCAGGCACGTGCTGGTCGCCAACTACTCAGGCGGCAGCGTGGCGGTGCTGCCGGTGGCGCCGGACGGCAAGCTGGGCGAAGCCTCGGACTTCGTGCAGCACCTGGGCTCAAGCGTGGACCGCACACGGCAGCGCGAACCGCACGCGCACAACGTGGTGCTCACGCCCGACAACCGCTTTGCGATCGTGTCCGACCTGGGGCTCGACAAGCTGCTGGTGTATCGCTATGACCGGATGCAGGGGAAACTCGCGCCCAACGATCCGCCTTACGGCGCCGTAAAGGCGGGATCGGGACCGCGCCACCTAGCCTTCCACCCCAACGGCCGCTTCGCGTATGCCATCAGCGAGATGGGCAACATTATCACCGCCTTCCGCTGGGACGGGCGTAAGGGTGAGTTCAGCGAAATCGAAACCGTCCCCACGCTGCCCAAGGACTTCAAAGGCGAGAACACCACCGCGGAAATTGCGGTGCATCCCTCGGGCCGCTTCCTGTACGGCTCCAACCGCGGGCACGACAGCATCGTGGTGTATGCCATCGATCCGGCGAAGGGGACTTTGAAATTCGTCGAGGATGTCTCGACAGGCGGCCGGGAGCCGCGCAACTTCGCGCTCGACCCGACGGGCCGCTACCTGTTCGCCGCCAACCAGAACTCCAACACAGTGGTCGTCTTCCGCGTGAACGCGCAAACCGGACGGCTGACGCCAACCGGCGAGAAGCTCGAAATCGTTTCGCCGGTCTGCGTGACGTTCGTCGCGGCGGAGTAGCCGGAGCGGTGCACACGTAGCTCGCCGCTAAGTTGTCCCGGCCCACTGTCTGATACAATCGTTTATCCCGCGATGGCAAAGACCGAACAGGAATACCGCCAGGACATCGTCGATATCGGAAAGCTGGTGTACCAAAAGGGCTGGGTGGCTGCCAACGACGGCAACATCACGGTGCGGCTGGATGCCGGACGCATCCTCGCCACGCCCACCGGGGTCAGCAAAGGCATGCTGCATGGGGATGACCTGATCGTCATCGATATGCAGGGCAAGAAGCTGAGCGGCCGGAAGGAGTGCACTTCCGAGATCGCCATGCACATGAAGGTTTACGAACTGCGTCCGGACATCCACGCGGTGCTGCATGCGCATCCGCCGGTGGCCACGGGATTCGCCTCGGCTGGCCGGCCGCTGAACCTGGCGCTGCTGCCCGAGGTGATCATCGGATTGGGCTGTGTGCCGCTGGCTGACTACGGCTTGCCGGGCACGCCGGCGCTGACCGAGCCGCTGATTCCGTACATCCCGAAATATGATGCGATTTTGATGGGCAATCACGGCGCGGTGAGCTATGGTGAAGATGTCTACAAAGCTTTCTTCCGCATGGAAACCATGGAGCACTTCGCGCGCATTTCACTGGTCGCCGAGTTACTAGGCGGACCTACGGTGCTGCCCAAAGTGGAAGTGGAGAAGTTGTTGGATTCGCGAACCCGCTACGGTGTGAAAGCGCGCGCGTCGCTCGAGCCGGGTTGTCCGGTATACGCCGAGCAGGTGCCTCAGCAGCAGGATCGCTTCTACGTCACGCGCGAGGAGCTGATCGGCATGGTGGACGAAGCGCTGCGGGCGCGCGGGATCAGTTGACCAAGCACGGGAAGGCATGGGAGAGCATAGATGGGTGAAGCGTTAGGATTGATCGAGACTCGCGGACTGGTGGCCATGATCGAGGCGTGCGACGCCATGGTGAAAGCCGCCAAGGTGACGCTGGTGGGCTGGGAGAAGATCGGCTCCGGATACGTCACGGCGATGGTGCGCGGCGATGTGGCGGCCGTGAAGGCGGCCACGGACGCGGGCGCGGCGGCGGCCCGGCGGGTCGGCGAGCTGATCGCGGTACACGTGATCGCGCGGCCGCACCAGAGCCTGGAAGACATCCTGCCGATCGGCAAGACGCAGAACGCGGCCGGCAAGTAGCCGGACGGACAGGGTCGCCATGATTCTGGCCCGTGTAGTGGGCACTGTCGTCGCCACGCGGAAGGACCCGCGCCTGGAAGGCAAGAAGCTGCTCATCGTGAAGCCCGTTTCGCCGGAAGGCAAGGATGAATCCGGCTACGTGGTGGCTGTGGACACCGTCAGCGCCGGATTCAAAGAACGCGTGCTGGTGGTTTCCGGCAGCTCGGCGCGTATGGCGGACGGCTGCAAGGACGCGCCCGTCGATACCGCCATCATCGGCATCGTTGACGACGTGCAGGTGGATTGACATGCTGCTGGGCCGCGTAGTCGGGCGAGTCTGGTCGACGGTGAAAGACAGCCGGTTGGATGGCCATCGCCTGCTGCTGGTTCAGCCGGTGAGTCTCGATTTGAAGCCGACCGGCAAGCGGCTGGTCTGTGCGGACTGCACCGGCGCGGGTGCGGGCGAAATCGTGTACTGGACCCGCAGCAAAGAAGCTGCCATGCCGTTCCTGCCGGCGCAGGTGCCGGTGGATGCCACCATCACCGGCATCGTCGATTCCATCCATTTGAAGAAGGCCTGAGCATGCTGATCGCGCGCGTGGTAGGCGAAGCCGTATCGACCCGGAAACATGCCAGCCATGAGGGCCGCAACCTGCTGTTAGTGCAGCCGTTGAACCTGGACGGCAGCAATCGCGGCGACGCGGTGGTGGCGCTCGATGCGGTGGGCGCAGGGATTGGCGATCGCGTGCTGCTGACCACCGATGGCTTCGCGGCGATGACCAGCGTGGGGCGTAAGGACGCGCCCATCGATATGGCCGTGATCGGGCTAATCGATCGCGTGGATCTCGCCTGATGGCGCCTGGCTTCTGCGCCGGCGGAAGAGCAGCCGCGCGGTGAGGGTGAGCCCGAGCAGCAAATTGGCGGCTTCCAAACCGACATCAGCAAAGTGCAGCGTCCAGAAATGTGCGCGCTCGGGCGAGTCCTGGCTGGTGGGAATCCAGTCGATGGCGCGGCCCAGAATCACGATTTGCGGCGTGAGCGCGAAGCGCTGCAGGATCACAATCAACAGCATCAGCAAGGAGAGCAGCAACGTGAACTTGGTTTCCGAGCTGCCGAATAACAGGACGAGCAGCAGCACCGCTCCCAGGCCGGTCTCCACGTCACCCCAGATTGCGAAATACCAGCGGTTCTGTTCGGAAGCCGCGTGCCGCAGCAGCATGCGCGCGGCGCCTTGCCCCAACTTCTCGAACTGTTGCGCGGCCGGCGCGGCCGGCTTCGCCAGCAAGCGATCCACCGAGCGGAAGTTTTGGGTCGCCACCGTATCCATGAAGAGTCCGCCGCCTATCCAGGCGCCCAGGAGAAAACAAGCCAGTCTGCGAAAGTGCACGTCAAGGCAATTCTAACTCGCGGGTCTGTGATATGCTCTTGCGCATGTCAAAAATGCTGTGGATCGCACTTCTGGGCGTGCTGGCGAGTGCCTCTCTGCTGGCGCGCGATATATCAGGCAACTGGGAGTTTTCGGTGGATACCGCCGCGGGCAGCGGAAGCCCGTCGTTCGTCTTCAAGCAGGACGGCGAGAGCCTGACCGGAACTTACAATGGGCTATTCGGAAAGGCGGATGTGAAGGGGACGGTGAAGGGAGACCAGGTCGACTTCCAATTCAAGTTCGACTATTCCGGGCAGAGCGGCGTGGCGCACTACACCGGCACGATCGAAAGCGACACGAAAATGAAGGGCAAAGTCGAGATCGGAGACCTCGCGGAAGGAACCTGGACCGCTACGAAACAGTAGCCTACAACAAGCGGAAGTTGACTTCGATGGTGGCGGCCACCGTGACCGGCTTGCCATCTTTGTAGCCGGGGCGGAACTTCCACTTCTCGACGGCCTCGATAGCCTTTTCATCCAGGCCCAGACCCAGGCTGCGCACGACTTTCAGATTGCGTGGCTTGCCGGTCGGATCGACTTCGACGTAAAGCACCACGGTGCCCTGATACTTGGCCTTGCGCGCTTCTTCGGAGTACTCCGGTTCAGGCCGGTAAAGCGGAACGGGTGCGGTTACACCGCCACCCACGCGGAAGACGCCTCCGCCAAAACCGCCGCCCTCACCGGGTCCAAAGCCGCCACCTCTACCCGAGCCCACGCCGCCACCCGAACCCGACCCGATGCCGCCGCCCGAACCGGGACCGTTCGAGGGCGGACCCAGCTTCGCGAGCGGATCGCCATATTGCGCCATATTGACGTTGGGCAGATTCACGTCCGGGGGCGCGATGATGGTCGGCTCCATCGGCAGCTTGGGGTGCAGATTGTTGTACACCTGCACCGGCGGCGTGAATTGCTTCAGAGAAACCTTGGGAAGCCGGCCCTTGGCCGCCGGAAGGGGAGAACGGTCGCCGCCGCCTCCGCCGCCGCCCGATGGTTTTTGCGGCCCGGACTTGGGCTGATAGGGGGCGATGTCGGGAGCAATCAGCGTGGTGGTCAGATCCTTCGCCACCTTCTGCACGGCCTTACTCGAGGCTACCGTGAACAGCAGCACAATTACGCTAACGTGAATAGCCAGCGAATAAACGCCGGACTGTTTCTTCCGTCCGTACAGCCCCCAAATATCCTTCACGGCGACGGGCTTGGAGGTGACTTGCAAAGGCGGCAGCGGGGTCGGGTGAATCAGTTCGCGAACGTTGGAGATCAGAGACTCCCACCAGGGAGTCTCCATCTCCGGCGTCAGCAAATGGTTCAAATGTTCACTCGGATCGTAAGGAGTCGTGCTGCTAGGATCCGGTACCGGGGTGCTCTCCATGTTCTCAGACATCTTCATCGACAGGCGTCTCCCGGCGCGTCGGGGAATCACTTCACTCCTAGCCTTTCGACGCAACCGGCGACGGCTTAGTTACAGGTTTTGGAAACCCGTAACTGAGGCTGCTCTTGGATTTTATCACAGACTCCGTATTTTGAAATCGACGATGCCGCCAATCAGACGCCTCGGCCACATGGACTCTATGATGGTAAGAAGCCCCTATGCCTGTTCCGCGAATCGTACCAGCCCTGCTGTTGACGGTAGTACCGTTACCGCTCTGCGCGGCGCATGTTACACCCCCGGGCGGGGCCGTGCGGCCGCGCACGATCACGTTTACGCGGGATGTGGCGCCGATCCTGTACCGGCATTGCGCGCTGTGTCACCACCCCGGTGAGGTCGCGCCTTTTCCGCTACTTACCTACAAAGATGCCGCGAAACGCGCGCAGTTGATCGCCACTGTCACTGCCAGCCGATATATGCCGCCATGGGCGCCGGAACCGGGTTATGGCCATTTCCAGGGTGCGCGCCGCTTGCGCGCGGCGGACATCGCCACCTTGCGGAAGTGGGCCGCGGAGGGCGCCCCCGAAGGCCACCCGGCACAGCTTCCTCCGCCGCCGCATTTCCCGGAAGGCTGGCAGCTTGGCACCCCGGACCTGATCGTCCAAATGCCAAAACCGTTCGCCGTGGCCGCCGACGGTCCCGATCAGTACATGTGCTTCGACATCCCGCTCAACCTGCCCCAGGATAAATATATCCGCGCCATCGAATTCCATCCCGGCGACCGCAGCGTGGTGCACCATGCTCTCTTCCTGCTCGACTCCGGCCACATCGCCCGCCAGTTGGGTGCGTCCTACCCCTGCTTCGGAACTCCGGGCTTTCTGCCCAGCGGCGCGCTGGGCGGCTGGACGTTGGGAACGCAGCCAACCACCCTGCCCAGGGGACTCGAACTGATCATGCGCCGCGGCTCCGACATGGTGATGCAGATTCACTATCATCCAACCGGCAAGCCGGAAACGGATCAGTCGGCGCTGGGACTGTATTTCACCAACCAGAAACCCACCAAGTGGGTGGCGGACATCGCGCTGGGTTCGCGCCTGATTAATATTCCGCCCGGCGACCGCGATTACAAGGTGCGCGACCACTTCACCACGCCGGTGAACGTGGATGCGGTGGGCATCATCCCGCATGCGCATTACATCTGCAAAGACATGAAAGGCTGGGCCATTCTGCCGAATGGGCGCAAAATCTGGCTGATCTGGATTCGCGACTGGAATTTTGACTGGCAGGAGCAGTATCGCTACTCGACGCCGGTGAGGCTGCCCGCCGATACGCGCATCGAGATGGAATTCACGTACGACAATTCCGAGCAGAATCCCCGCAACCCGAATCATCCGGTGCGGCGTGTGTTTTGGGGGCCGAACACGACCGACGAGATGGCTGGCCTGCATCTGCAGGTCGTCCCGGAGAACATGGACGATTGGCATGAGCTGGGGCAGGCGCTGTGGGGCAAGTTCATGCGAAGCGTAGGCGGTGGCTTCTATCGCAGACCGCAGTGACACGCTCGATCCGGTAGCCCCCGAATCTCTCTCGCGCGGGAAAAAAACGCGCCATGTCAGCGAGCAACAGCGTAGCGCGCTTGGCCGCGCGGCGTGTCGCGCTAAAATGAAACTGCCCTCCCCGAAATAGTTCGATGAAACTCGCTTCCGCACTCGCATCTGAGTTCGACAGTGACATCCGCGCGCGCGGCGCCAGCTACTACCGCTTGGGTGCCGTGCGCATCAAGCACGGAAATGCCGCTTCAGTGGCTGCCAGCGTTCGGGGCTCGCGCATGTATGACGTGGATATCGAATGGGATGGGCGCCGCCTTTTGCTGTTCTGCGACTGCCCCTATTTCGATTCTGCCGGGCCGTGCAAGCACATCTGGGCCACCATTCTGGCCGCGGACGCCCAAAACTACTTCACGGCCGTTACGCGGCTCAGCCCGCAGGATGTGTCCTTCGATAACGGGATCGGGGAGCCCTTCGGCGATGACGAATGGGAGCCCGATTACCAGCTTCCGGTCCGCGCACCTGCACCGTTCCGGCTGGCGCCGCAAGAGGTGAAACCGGCCTGGCGGCAGCGCCTGGACGAGGTCGCGCCGGCCGGCCCGTCCACCGGCGCCGTCTGGCCCGCCAGACGCGAGCTGTTGTATGTCGTCGACGCGGCCTCCAGCGTGACGCGCGGCTCGTTGATCCTGGAGCTGAAGACCCGCGAGCCCAAGCTCAAAGGCGGATGGAAGAAGCCGGCCGATGCGCAGATTACGAGGGCCAACTTGCAACAGCTCCCGGACTCCGCCGACAGGCACATCCTGTCGCTGCTGACGGGCGCCGCAGTCAATTCCGACTGGATGTCGTACAGCTTGTACGAAAACCTGGCGGGAGGCTTTCGCCTGCGCGAACCCATCGCGGCAACCGTGATGCCCGAGATCGTGCGCACGGGCCGCTGCTTTCTCCAAATCAGCGCCGCCGAGCCGGATTGGGTGCCGCTGGCTTGGGATGACGGCGAACCGTGGCGCTTCGTGCTCCGACTGCTGCGTAATGGCGAACGCTGGTCGCTGGCCGGCTACCTGCGGCGCGGCGGCGAGGAGATCGACCTGGCGGCGCCCGCTTTGGTCACTGAAGGCTTGGTATTCACGCGCGAGCGGGTGGCGCTCCTGGAAGAGGGCGCATCGTCGCCGTGGATCGCGTCGCTGCGGCGGCTGCATCGCATCGATGCGCCGGTAGACGATGGCGGTTCAGTACTCGCCGCTCTGCTGGAGCATCCCATCGCCGCGCCGCTGGAGGTGCCGAACGAGTTGCGTTTCGAGGAAGTGCGGCCCACCCCCAGGCCTGGTATCCTTTTCCGCTCGGCACGGCAACAGTGGTCGCCGGACCGTTTGCAAGCCGAACTGGTGTTCGATTACGATGGCCGCCGTGTGCCCGCCGAGCCCGTCCATCGCGGCGTCTACGATCCGGACGGGCGGCGCTTCATGGTGCGCAACGCGGAAGCCGAGGCATCCGCCAGAGAATTGCTGCTGCAGTTGGGCCTCGACCGGCGCCCACCGGATTGGCAGCATGAAACTCCGGTCTGGCAACTGGCCTCGAAGAAATTGCCGGCCGTGGCGCACGCTTGTCTCGAAGCCGGCTGGCACGTGGAAGCCGAAGGGAAGATGTTCCGGCGGCCCGGCGCCATGCGAGTCGGCGTCGCGTCAGGCGTCGACTGGTTCGAATTGCACGGTGAAGTCGACTACGGCGGAGCGGCGGCCAAGCTCCCCGCACTGCTGGCGGCCGTGCGCCGCGGCGAAACCATGGTGCGCTTGGATGACGGCACATACGGCCTGCTACCCGAAGAATGGCTGAACCGCTTCGGCGCGATCGCCGGCATGGGCAGCCCGGAGCCCGATCATCTGCGTTTTCGCCGCAACCAGGCGGGACTGCTCGACGCGTTGCTGGCCACCCAGCCGGAAGCGAGTTGCGACGAAACATTCACCCGCATTCGCGAGGAATTGTGCAGCTTTGCGGGTATCGCCGCGGCCGGACAGCCGGCGGGTTTCGAGGGCCACTTGCGCGACTACCAGCGCGAGGGCGTCGGCTGGATGGATTTTCTGCGCCGCTTCGGTTTCGGCGGCTGCCTGGCGGACGATATGGGCGTCGGCAAGACCGCCCAGGTACTGGCGCTGCTCGAAGCGCGGCGCGCGTTGCCGGAGGTCTCCGCGCCTTCGCTGGTAGTGGTTCCGAAATCGCTGGTCTTCAACTGGAGGCAGGAAGCGGCGCGCTTCACGCCGGGGCTGCGGGTGCTCGATCACACCGGCACGGCGCGGAACGTCAACGGATTCGCCGCTTACGACATGATCCTGACCACCTACGGAACGCTGCGCCGGGACGCCGCGGAATTCCAGAATATCGAGTTCGACTATGTAGTGCTCGACGAGGCGCAGGCCATCAAGAATCCAGGCACGGAGTCCGCCAAGGCCGCGCGGTTATTGCATGGTAAGAACCGGCTGGCGCTCAGCGGTACGCCGGTGGAAAACCATCTGGGCGAGTTATGGAGCATCTTCGAGTTCCTGAATCCGGGCATGCTGGGCGCCGCCAGCGTGTTTAAGCTGGCCGGTAACGCGGGCCGCAACCCCAGCGAAGAGACGCGCCGCCTGCTGGCCCACGCGCTCCGGCCGTTCATTCTGCGGCGTACCAAGGAGCAGGTCGCGCGCGAGCTGCCGCCCAAGTCCGAGCAGACGCTTTTCTGCGAAATGGAACCCGCGCAGCGCAAACTGTACGACGAGCTACGCATGCACTACCGCGATTCGCTGCTGCGGAAAGTGGCGGTGGATGGATTGGCGAAATCCAAGATCCAGGTGCTGGAGGCGCTGCTGCGGCTGCGCCAGGCGGCCTGCCATCCGGGCCTGATCGACCCCAAACGCCGCTGCGATGCGAGCGCCAAGCTCGACGTGCTGACCGGCCGCCTGGATGAGGTGGCCGCCGAAGGCCACAAGGCGCTGGTCTTTTCGCAATTCACCAGCCTGCTGGCGCTGGTGCGCGATCGCCTGGACGAATCCGGCATGGTTTACGAATACCTGGATGGGGCCACACGCGACCGCCAGCAGCGCGTCGAGCGCTTTCAAAACGATCCAGAATGCCGGCTGTTTCTGATCAGCCTGAAAGCCGGCGGGTTGGGATTGAACCTGACCGCCGCGGAGTACGTGTTTCTGCTCGATCCGTGGTGGAATCCAGCCGTGGAAGCGCAGGCGGTCGACCGCGCGCACCGCATCGGGCAGACCAACCAGGTCTTCGCTTACCGGCTGATCGCGCGCGACACGGTGGAAGAGAAGATCCTGGAACTGCAAAGCACGAAGCGCGACCTGGCGGCGGCCATCATCAATCAGGACAACAGCCTGATTCGCGATCTCAAACGCGAGGATCTGGAGTTACTGCTCTCGTAAAACGCCGGCCTGGCGTGGACCCGCGCAGCCATGCCGGCATTCACGTACGAAAAGCTACTGCGCTTCCCAGACGACCGAGAAGCTGGTGCCATCACTCGACAAACCGGACGGAACGGCCTCCGTCAAGCTGCCGCTGGCCATCGTGATCTGTTCGATGCTGGCGCTCGGAAAGATTCCGATCGCGCCGCTCGTGGTGCTGTCCGTAGCATAGCCGGTACCCGAAACTCCCGTGCTGTCCAGACCGAATAATACGGTGCCGAAATCGGCCAGAGGCAGAATGCCGCCGCGGGACGTGCAGCAGGGAGCCTCGGCGATCCACTCGGCCGATGACCGCTTCGCACTTCGCACGGAGGCGGTCTTGCTGTAGGACTTTCCGGTGGTCACGTCGGTGATCGTGATGGTGAACTGGGACCCGCTGTACACCACCTTCGCGGACATCACATCGCCTGGCTTCACCGGCACGCTGGTAATTTCATAGGAGGGATTCGGGTAGAACTCATACCACGCGTAGTAGCTCGGATTTTTGCCGACGCAGTCCGAGTCCGTACCGGTTTGCTCGACGGTGCTGGAAGAATATCCGTCGAGGCCCACCCAGAATGCCGCGTATTGGTCGCCCGAACTGCACTTGGCCGTGGGCACGATCCAGGAAGCTTCCGCCGAAGTGAAAGAAGTGCCGGTCACCGCGTAGCCGCTCCAGTTGGAGCTGGTGGCCGTACCGTCTCCGCGCTCCGCGCGATCGCGGATCGGCCGGTGCTGGCGTGGCGCGATCCTCTCGTTCTGACCCGCGGCGGGATCGCTCGAGACCTGCCCAAACGCGGGCACGATCGCCAATACGGCGAGAATTCCCAACTTATTCGAGATCAAATTTGTTCCTCCGTCTGCTGGTAAATATATCCGGGTTTTACCGGAATTCTGTACAGTATACACTACGAAGCCCCGCGGGAGCGCAAGTCTGCTAACCGCGGTTAATGCTTTGCTTGCGACCTCCGGCTGATCGTCAGGCTGCTAATCTGGAACGAGGGCTGCGGATGCCGGAATCCGTAACAGTGACCGCGCAGCCGCTCCAGTTGGGCCGCGGCGCGAGCACCTCTCCGTTTTCCGTATCTCCCTGTGTGAATGTGACTTAGACGACAGGCAGAAGCGCAATGCTGGCCACCAATCCCAGGCCAATCGATAACACCTGGTTCCCTCCGGCTAACAAATGGAGTGTGATTAAAATCCGGGCGCTGCCCGAATTGGGATCGGTATCACATACTTCCCGGTGCGAACATCCGCCTGCCGGTGCGAGTTAACATGGCCTCATGCCGGACCTCGCGCCGCTGGATGCTGCCGCACCCGCGGCCTCGCCCTTGAAGCGGGCCTGGGCCGTGGCGTTCGGGTGGTGCGGGCGGCAATGGCGACAGATCCGCCCCGGTGCCGAGGCGCGCCGCGGGGCGATTTGGGGGACACTCCCGGCGGCAGCGATCTGCGTGGTGATCGCGGGTTTGTACGTCCGTACCGGATTCGGCTACGCCTTCGATTTTGCCGCGTCCATAGTGGCTGCTGCCGTGTTGGTTCCGGTAGTCGCCCTCGTGGTCGCCTTGCTATTGACGATCGCGCGCAGGCTGCCGCCGATGGCGGCCGGCATGATCGTTGGATCGTGCACGGTCGTGGCGCTGGTGTGGATGCCGATGCCGCTCGGGTTGGCCGCGGCGGCGGTCGCCGGGATCACCGAGGGCGTCCTGGGCGCCACCATCGCCGCCTTCGTAGGGCGCGAATTCCGCCAGGCCGCGCTGAGCAAGAAGATCGTCACGATCTCGTTGTGCGTGATGGCTCTCGCCGCCAACGTGGGCATCGTGTGGCTGTTCATGCACGCTGGATCACTCGACGAGATCACTTCGTGGAAGCCTCCGGCCGATCTCATGCCCGCCCAGCTGGCAGCCGCGAACCCGGCGGACCCCGGTACTTATCGCGTGCGCACGCTGTTCTACGGCCCCGGCACAGACATCCGCCGCCCTGAATACGGCGCCGCAGTGGCCATCCGCACCAGCACCGTGGATGCGTCCGCTTTCTTCAAAGACTTCCGGGGCTGGAAGCGATGGGCGCGCAAGAAATATTGGGGATTCGATTTCGATAAGCTGCCGCTGAACGCGCGCGTCTGGTATCCAGACGGCCCAGGGCCGTTTCCCCTGGTGCTGATCGTGCACGGCAATCACAACATGGCCGAGTTCTCCGATCCGGGCTATGCGTACCTCGGAGAACTGCTGGCCAGCCGCGGCTTCATTCTGGCATCCATCGACGAGAATTTTCTGAACAGCGGCCTGTTCCACGATCCGCCCAAGCAGCAGCCCGTGCGCGGCTGGATGCTGCTCGAACATCTGAAGCTGTGGCGGGAGTGGAACCAGACGCCCGGCAATCCGTTTCACGGCAAGGTGGACATGGCGCACATCGCGTTGATGGGGCATTCGCGCGGCGGCGAGGCGGCGGCCACGGCGGCCGCATTCAACCGCATGCAGTATTGCCCGGACGATGCGAACATCCGCTTCGACTACGGATTCGGCATTCAGTCCGTGGTGGCCATCGCACCCGCTGAAGGGCAATACAAGCCGGCCGGGCGCAGCCGCTGGATCGAAGACGTCAGCTACCTGACCCTGCAAGGCTCGCACGACGCGGACGTCTCGTCATTCATGGGCAGCCAGCAGTGGGAACACGTGCGGTATTCGCGGCCGGGGCCGTGGTTCAAAGCCGAGCTCTACGCCTACCGCGCCAATCACGGCCAATTCAACACCGCCTGGGGACGCACCGACGCCGGCCTGCCGCTGAGCTGGCTGCTGAATCTGAAACCGCTCATGACCGGC
>DATKNQ010000125.1:0-4695 GCA_035541265.1 Bryobacteraceae bacterium | reverse complement strand
GCCACTACGCCGCCCTCCGTCAGCCCGTAGCCTTCCACCAGCGGCATGCCGATCGCCTCATAAAACTCGGCGAGATCCTTGCTGAGCGGCGCCGCACCCGACGCGGCGATTGCCAGGCGCCCGCCAAAACGCTCGCGCACTTTCGCGAAGAACAGCTTGTCGGCAATTTTCAGCGGGGCGCGAATGCGGACGGGCACCGGCTTCCCCTGATGCTTGTAGCTAGCCGCCGCCAGGGCCAAGCCCAATGCGCCGTAGAATGCCTTGCGCGCCACGGCCGGCCGCTTGCGCAGCTCCGTGCAGATGGTCGAGTAGATGCGCTCCCACATGCGTGGCGGCGCGAGCAACATGGTCGGCCGCACCGCGCGGATATCCTGCGGCAGCTGGAGCAGGCTCTCGGCGAAATTCACCGGCGTGCCGAGACGCATGGGCAACAGTTCCACGACCACCCGCTGGGCGATGTGCGCCGAAGGCAGGAACGCCACGGTCGTGTCATGGGGGCCGATGGGCAGAGCGGTGGGCCCCATATCCAGATTCGCCACGACCGCCGAGTGCGTGACCAGCGCCATCTTCGGTTCGCCGGTGGCGCCGGAAGTCAGGTACAGAATCGCATAGTCCGACGGCGTCACTTCCGCCTTCAGCCGCGCCATGTACCCGGGATCTTCGGCGAGCGCAAGCCGCCCGCGTTCCCGCAATTGGGCCAGCGTCAGGGCGCCCTCGGCCTCGCCTGTCAGCAGAATGCGGGGCATATCGGGCGCGCCGCGTAGAGCCTCAAACGTTTTCGGATCTTCGACGAACAACGCCTTCGCGCCACAATTCCGGATGGTGCGCGTGAGATCCTTGGGCGGGTAACTAGGATATAGCGCGGCAGCTATGCCGCCCGCGGTCAGGATCCCCAAATCCGCCAGGTAGAACTCCAGGCGCGTCTCCGCATCGAGCGCCACGACGTCGCCTTTGCGTATGCCGATCGAGCGCAAACCCGCAGCGATCTCCTGCGCGGCGGTCTTATACTCGTTCCACGTGTATGTCAGATACTCCCGCTGGCCGGTCTTCCCGGTTACCGGCTGACGAAGAGCGAGAGCGTCACCATACTGTGCCGCAGATTCTTCAAGGACCTGATATATGGTGCGCGGTTGCATTCGGCAACAATGCTATCAGATGGCGCGGCGTCGTGGCGCAGCCGGTTTAGTCAGAGGCGCGCGATATCGCACGTGGCCGCGTTGGTCAGGCGGACGAGATCGTCCGGCGCGAGAAGCATCTGTTGTCCACGCACGCCCGCTGAGACCGAGATGCGATCCCAAAGGCCCGCCGTTTCGTCCAGGAAAACAGGATATGCTTTCTTGGCGCCGATGGGAGAGACGCCGCCGCGGATGTAGCCCGTGAGGCCGAGCACTTCTTTTACCGGCACCAGTTCGACCTTCTTGTTGCCGCTCGCATGCGCCAGTGCCTTCAGGTCGAGTTCCGCATTGGCTGGTATCACGGCCAGGACCACGCCGCTGCGGTCGCCGCGCACTACGAGCGTCTTGAAGACCTGTTCCGGCGGCATGCCGATCGCGGCGGCCACCTGTGCCGCGGCCTGATGTTCCTGGCCCACCGCGTAATCGCGCAACTCGTAGGACACGCCCGCGGCGTCCAGAATGCGCGCGGCGTTGGTCTTACTCATCGCGAGCCATGTTACCAGGAAAACCCGTCCGCCGTGATTTATACTCGACCTGGAATGAACCGTCGAACTTTCTGTTCGCTTCCACTTGCCGCTGTGCCCGCTTGGGCGCAAGCGGACCCGGGCGCGCCCAAGGCCGCGATGGAGCGCTGGAAAGACCTGCGCTTCGGGATGTTCATCCACTGGGGTCCGGTCAGCATCGTCGGGACGGAGATCAGTTGGTCCCGCGGCGGCGAGCGCCGTGGCCGGCACGATGCCCACACAGGCAATGTGCCCGTGGAGATCTACGATAATCTCTACCGCATCTTTAACCCGGTGAAATTCAATCCGGACCAATGGGTCCAGCTTGCCAAGGACTCCGGGATGAAATACCTAGTATTTACTACCAAGCATCACGACGGCTTCTGTAACTTCGATTCGAAGCTTACGGACTACAAAATCACCAGCCCACGATCGCCGTACCGAAAGGACATCGTGCGGCAAGTCGCGGATGCCTGCCACCGCGGCGGCGTCGACTGGGGCGTATATTATTCACAACCCGACTGGCACAATCCCGACTATCGCAACGGCGCCCGCCACGCGAAATACCTCGAATACATGCACGGCCAGGTACGTGAGCTGCTGACCAATTACGGCAAGACCGGCATGTGGTTTTTCGATGGCCTGGGCGGCACAGCCGCGGATTGGGACGCGCCACGGCTGATCCGCCTGATGCGGCAGTTACAGCCGGACATCGTAATCAACGACCGCGCAGGTCTGCCGGCCGATTACGATACTCCCGAACAAACCATCGGCACGTTTCAAAACACCCGCCCGTGGGAAACGTGCGCTACCGTAGGCCAACAGTGGGCCTACAATCCGGATGACATTCTGCGCCCAATTGAAGAGTGCCTGCGCGGTCTCGTGTGCTGCGCGATCGGTGACGGCAACTTGCTGTTCAATGCCGGGCCACGGCCGGACGGGATGATTGAAGAATCCCATGCGGCCCGCCTGCGTGAAATGGGCGCTTTTCTGAGCAAGTACGGCGAGAGTATCTATGCTACACGCGGCGGCCCTTTTGTCGCGCCCGGGGAGAAGCAGGCCAAGCGCGGCGAGCAGGGCTTCGCCTTGCCGCAAGGTAAATGGTGGGGCGGAAGCACGAACAAAGGGAATGCCGTCTATCTGCACATCCTGCGTTGGCCCGCGGAAACTGTCACTCTGCCGGCGATCCCCCGCCGCGTCGTGCGGCACACCTTGCTGACGGGCGGCCATGCCTCACTTAAGCAGTCGCAGTCGGAAGTCGAAGTGCACGTCCCAGCCGCCGCCAGGCACGCCGTCGATACCATCGTGAAACTGGAACTTGACGGGCCGGCACGGAGCATTCCCGTCCTCCATGCGGCGTAACTCGCCCGTTACTTCTTCGGGAAGGTCAGTTCGCCCGATGGGTCTTTCTGCTTGAGGCCGGTTACTTGTCCGTCTTGCACGACGAACTCGAGCGTCAGGTCTGAGAAATACGGCGTCTTGAACACCAGGCCCTTCACCTGCGTCAGAGCCATGGCCGGCTGCCCGGGCAGCACCAGCGACAATTTGCCGTCCGCCGCCAACGCGATCTGAATCTTCACGCCACCGGGGGTTTCATAGCTGCCGGCCAACTGGGTCATGAGCTTCGGATCGATCGTATCGGGCTTGCGGACAAATAAGGCCTCAGCTTCATCTAAGGACATCACGGCCGACTCAATATCGCCCTGAGGATTGGTTCGAAAGTTTACCGACCACTTACCGTCCTGTTCGTCATCGGGCGTATCAAAACGATCGTAATGATAGTGACTCATCGGCATTCGGATCTTGTGAAAGTCGAACTGCAGCTCGTTGTCTTTCAGACCGATTTTCATGACTCCATAAGCGGGGTTTTCGTAAGCGCCCGCATAATCCGCCAGAGGATGCGACGGCTTCGTATCTGGCACACGGCCCACATTCACTTTGGTTCGCGATTCGGTCCCGGCCTTCTTGTTCTTCAGCCGGATGGCCAGTTGGCGCTCGCTCCAGGGCGTCTGCTCCATGCCGAGCAATCGTTCGTATACGTTGTAACTGATGATGTTGTAGAGCGGCTGGCTATGATTTCCGATCTCAAAGACGATCACTCCGATATGATCCTGCGGCATGAACGACACCTGAGTATGAAAGCCGGGCAGATCGCCGCCATGCATCGTAATCAAGTGCCCGCGGTAAGAAGCCGTCTGGCGGCCCATACCGTAAGCCGGGTTCAAGATCTCGGACCATCCCCGCGTTTCGAGCATCGTGTTCGGCAGGGCGATGGCCGGCTCCAAAGTGGCCTTCAAGATCTCCGGCGGCAGCACCTGGTTGCCCTTGTACTTACCGTCATTCATCAGCGCGATCAGCCAATGGGACATGTCTTCAATGTTAGACACGATCGCGCCGCAAGGAGCCACACCGGCAATGTCTTCATAGTAGGGAATCCGGTAAAGTTCGAAGGAGTCCCGGCGCTCCGTGTATCCGACCCCGAATTCCGGGCGCTTGAGCATATCGGCAACGCTGTAACTCGTGGAAGTCATCTCGAGCGGATCGAAGATTCTCTCCTTCACGAACTGCTCCCAGGTCTTGCCGGACTGGAGCTCAATCAGATAGCCGACCGCCGCGAACATCAGGTTGTTGTACAGAAAGGCCGTGCGCATTGGCTGTTCAGGCTCCAGGTAGACGAGCTTCTCAAACAGCTGCTTGCGCGTGAAGTCCGACTTGTACCAGATGGTATCGTGGCGCGTAATCCCGGTGCGATGCGATAACATATCCCGCAAAGTTACCGAGCTATTCAACTGATCGTTGTAGAAGCGAATGGAAGGCACGGAATCGCGCACCGGCTTATCCCAAGTGAGTTTACCTTCCTCTACCAGCATGCCCGCCGCGACCGCCGTGAATAGCTTGGTATTGGAAGCGATCGGGCTCATCGTGCCGGGCGTAAACGGCAGCTTCTTTTCCCAATCGCGAAAACCGTAGCCCCTGGCGAACACCAGCTTGTCATTGACCACGATACCTACCCCCAC
>DATKNQ010000124.1:0-3437 GCA_035541265.1 Bryobacteraceae bacterium | reverse complement strand
CCGTGGGAAATGAAGCATGTGGGCACCATCTGCACGCATTGCTCGAACGGCTGCAAGACGACGCTCGGCACGCGCAACAACGAGATCATTCGCGGCAACAATCGCGACCGCTCTGGCATCAACGGCGAGTTCCTATGCGTCAAGGGCCGCTACGCGTTCGATTTCTACAATCACCCGGAGCGGCTGCTCGCGCCGCTCGTGCGCGTGAACGGCAAGCTCGAAGAAGTCTCCTGGTCGAAGGCCATCGAAACGGTGGCGGCGAAGTTCATCGAGGTGCGCGCGCAGCACGGCAAGTTCGGTGTAATCGGCTCCACGCACACCACCAACGAAGAGAATTACTACCTGCAAAAATTCGCGCGCAAGGTGCTGGGCACGGGCAATATCGATCATCACCGTACGGGCGATGTGCCGGCCTTGCTCGACGCGCTGAGCGGCCAGACGGGCAAGCTCGCCACCACCGCGGACCTCTACGAAAAGAAGGCCGTGCTGGTCATCGGTTCCGACCTGGCGATCGAGCAGCCGTTCCTCTCGTTCCAGATTCGCGCCAATTACCGGCATCATCAGGCGCATGTTTACGTCGTCACCACCGCGCCGGTTCGCGAAGATAAATACGCCGTCGCAAGCCTGCGCGCGGCTGCGGGCGGGGAACTCGACGCAGTCGAATCGCTGCGCGACCGCCTGAAAGCCGAGCCGGAACTGGTCATCGTGTTTGGGGATGCGGTGAAGGGCGAGGCCGTCCGCCGTTTGGTCGATTTCGGCGAGTCGCTGGGTATCCCGGTGCAATATATCTGCCTAGTGGACGATTCGAATTCGCGCGGCGCTGTCGACATGGGCCTGCTGCCCGATGCGGGCGGCTTGGCTCTGCCCGAGATGATCGCCTCGTCCGATCTGGACGTGCTGTGGGTGGTGGGCGCCGATCCGTATCGCGACGCGCAGCCGCCCGCCGGCCGGTTCCTGGTAGTGCAAGATCTATTCCTGACGGACACGGCGCAAGCCGCGGATGTGGTGTTCCCGTCGGCATCGGCTTACGAAAAGGCCGGCACGGTAACCAACGTCTGCGGAGAAGTGCAGCGATTGACGAAAGCGGTCGGCATGATGGGCGCCAAGCCAGACCTCGAGATCATCGGCCTGCTGGCGCGTGAAATGGGTGTAGCGGCGGAGATGGGGCCCTGGATTCCAGACGTGGTCTTCGGGGAAATCCGCCAGAATGTGCGCGGTTACAACGTCGCGCTGCCGGTGCTGGAAATGGGCGGCGCCGCCCAGACGGCCGCGCTGAACGGGCGCGTGCCGCTCGACGGACGCCCGGATTTGATCCGTTCGGCGCACGAAAATCTGTTCACCTCTGGCACGCTGGGGCGCTATTCTAAGGTACTGAACTCCGTGGTGGAGAGCCACGGCAATCGATAAATGAACTTCTTCCTGCTGAGCCTGATTAAGGCTGCCGTGGTGGCGTTTGTCCTGCTCACCACCTTGGCGTATCTGCAATGGGTCGAACGTAAGGTCATCGCGCACATTCAGGTGCGGCTGGGACCTTCACGCGTCGGCCCGCACGGCCTATTGCAGCCTTTGGCCGACGTCATCAAGCTCATCACCAAAGAAGATCTGATCCCGCCCTACGTCAACAAGTTTCTCTACCTCTTCGCGCCGTTCCTCGCGATTACGATGTCTCTGCTCTCGATTTCGATCATTCCTTTCGGGGCGGAGATCCACATCTTCGGCGACAGCACCTGGATGCAACTGGCCGATCTGAACATCGGCGTGCTGGTCATACTCGCAATCTCGTCGATGGGTGTCTACGGCATCGCGCTGGCCGGCTGGGCTTCGAACAACAAGTATTCGCTGCTCGGCGGATTGCGCAGTTCCGCGCAAATGATCAGCTACGAGCTGCCGCTCAGCTTGGCCGTGGCCGCGCCGCTGCTGCTTGCCAATACGCTGAGCTTGCGCCACATCGTCCAGCAGCAAGCCGGCTACTATTTGGGCTTCATCCCGCGCTGGAGCATTTTCCAGGGGCCCATGCCGCAGATCTTCAGCTTTGTGATTTTCTTGATCGCGGCGTTTGCCGAGACCAACCGCATCCCTTTCGACTTGCCTGAAGCGGAAAACGAGCTGGTCGCCGGCTACCACACCGAATACAGCAGCATGAAGTTCGCGGCGTTCTTCATGGCCGAATACGCCAACATGATAACGGTGTGCGCGATGACCACCACGCTGTTTCTCGGCGGATGGCTGCCGTTGTGGCCTGCCTCCGCGGGGTCCAGCTTCTTGCCGACCGCGATATTCGTGTTTGCCGGCGCGATCTCGCTCTATCACGGCTTGCATCCCGCGCGCAAGAAAGACCGCATCACCCTACCCGTGGTCGCCGTAGTGTTCTTCCTGATCGGCGCGCTGTTCCTGATCCCTGCCGCGCAGGCCGCGCTCACGCCGCTGTTCTGGTTCGCGGCCAAGACTGGCGCGCTGCTCTTCCTCTTCATCTGGATTCGCGGCACGCTGCCACGCTTCCGTTACGATCAACTGATGGCCTTCGCCTGGAAGTTCATGTTCCCGGCGGCCGTCCTCAACCTGATGGTCACCGGACTGCTGGTGGCCTTGTTCTCCTGACATGGACGTTATTCTGTTCCTCATCTTCGCGGCGATCGCGCTGGTCTGCGGCATCAACGTCGTCGTCCAGTCGCACCCGATTTCGAGCGCCATCTCGCTGGTCGGCGTGATGGGATCGCTGGCCGTGCTCTACCTGCTGCTGGGCGCCGAGTTCCTGGCCGCCGCGCAGGTGATCGTGTACGCCGGCGCCGTCATGGTGCTCTTCATTTTCGTCATCATGCTGCTGAACGCCGGCGGCGAGATTCGCCACGGCCGCTCGATCATGGCCCAGGTGCTGGGCATCCCGCTGCTGTTCGCGTTCCTCGGCCTGATGGCTTTCTTTGTCCAGCGCCTGTTTCCATCCGCGAACTTGGTCCACTTCGGAGCCTTTCAGCATGGCGGCGCGCAGGATGTCGGCCGCGCGCTGTTTACCCGCTTCCTGCTGCCCTTCGAAGTCGTCTCGGTCCTCATCCTGATCGCTATCCTGGGCGCGGTCGTACTGGCGCGAAAGGAGCTCGAATAACATGCCGGGTGTTCCGATTTCCTGGTATCTCATCCTGAGCGCGGTGTTGTTCGCGCTGGGCATTTCCGGATTTCTGCTGCGGCGCAACATCATCACCGTGTTCATGTCGATCGAGCTGATGCTGAACGCCGTGAATCTCGCCTTCATCACCTTCTCGTATCAGTTCAAGCAGGTGGACGGGCAGATCTTCAGCTTCTTCGTGATGGTGGTGGCCGCCGCCGAAGCCGCCGTGGGGCTGGCCATCATTCTGACGGTTTTCAAAAATCGCGCGACATTGAATATCGATGACATAAGTACGATGAAAAACTGATGCAACTCTGGCTCATCCCCATCTTTC
>DATKNQ010000123.1:0-24477 GCA_035541265.1 Bryobacteraceae bacterium | reverse complement strand
CCCACTACGTCGCGATGGTGCAGCTTGGCGCCCGGGCCTTTGGCCGTGAGGTCCAGCCAAAGCTGATGCAGCAGGTCGATATCCTGCGGCCACAGCCGCGGCGGATGCGGGCCGAGGTTGAAGAAGATGGATTCGTCCTCGTCCGGAACGACGATCTCGAGCGAAAGCGAAGGCCGTGGCTCGGGCAGATTCTCCCATTCGCGGCCCACGAAAGCGCCCTGCTCGGCGGGACTCATCTTGGGCGACAATCCCATCACGATGCGTGTGGCCTGCAACCGCTGGGCAGTCTGCACTACGGCGGCGTAAGGATTGCCGCCGGGCACGACCATTAATTCGACATGCTTGCCGGCCTTCTCGGCGAGAGTCACGACCTTGGTGAAGACCTCAGTTTCATCTGCCGAAAATATCTGGTCGACATCCAGAGCGTGCTCGCCCGAGCCGGCCTGCGTCACCTGGCGGACGGACAGGACCACGATATCGATGCGGCGCGTATCGGTCTTCTCGAGCACGCGCTGGAGATGCTGCAGGTGATTGGGATTCCGGACGGCCACGATCACGCAGCCAGGCCGGATGTGGGTGGCGTCCGCCGTCAACTCTTCTTTGGTATCGAGGTTAAACTTCTCCATCTCCGAACAGTGCGCGGGCGCATGGCGGCGGTTGTAGATTTCCGACAGCTCGAAGACGATGAAGAACGCGATGGTGAAGCTCACACCGGAGATGGTGGCTATTTTCTTCGTCAGGACGTTGATGATGGCGAGCGAGAACAGCGTGATGGTGATGAGGATCAGTCCTACCGGGAGCTCGGTGCCGCCCACCCGGAAGTTCAAAGGCACCTTCCAGCCGCGCCCTTGGGGCTGCTTATATCGCAGCACCAGTACTGACAGGGCCTTCATGGCGAAACTCCAGACCACGCCGAAGGCGTACGCTTCACCCAGCATGTAGACATCGCCGCGGCTGATGACGATCGTGACCAGTTGCAGGATGACGATGACGTTGATGATGCGCGAACTGGTGCCGAATTTATGATGCGGATGGCGGAACCAGTCCGGGAGCACGCCATCCTCCGCCACCCGGTTGAGCACGCCGTTCGAGCCGATGATGGCGGTGTTCACGGCGCCGGCCAGGATCAAGGTTCCCACCAGCACGACGAAGGCATGGAATAACAGGCGCAGCGACATCGGCCCGACCAGGAACATCGACAATCCGCCGATCAGGTTGTCGAGAAACTTCTGCCGCTGCAGGTCGGGGATGATCATCACCGCGAAGAACGAAACCAGCGACGTGAACAGCATGCTGTAGATGAAGATCACGAAGCCGGCGCGCTCCAGGTTCTTCAGCTTGGGATGCGCGATTTCGCGATTCACCTGCGCCAGGCTCTCCTCGCCGCTCATGGCGAGCAGCGAATGGCCCAGCCCAACCAGAACCGCAATCACGGTGATGGAGGGCGCGGCGGTGCCTTTCAGCCAGCCGAGCGCCTCGCTGCTGAAATGCAAATTAGCCAGCGTGGGAAGCGGCACCGGCTGATAACCGTTCTTGAAGATGGTGATCAGGCACCAGACAATCAGAATCACCACCATGACGGTAGTGACCTGCATGATGCGCAGGGCTTTCTCGCTCGATTCGTGGATGCCGATGATGTTCTTGCGCCAGAAATAAAGTGTCACAACCGCCGCGAACGCAGCCGCAAAGTAAGGCGGATAGACGTGCAGGCCGGGAAGCTTCAAGTAGTCGCCCGTCTCGTTCAACAAGCCGCCGAGATACAGGCCGGCGCTGACGCCGCTGATCGGGCCGGTCAGCACGTAATCGAACATCAGGGCAGAGACGGAAAACTTGGCCAGCGTTCCGCCCATGGCCTCGTGCACGACCTTGTATACGCCGCCGCGCACAAACATGCTGCAGCTTTCGATATACACGGCGCGCACCGCGTAAGAAAACAGCATGATCGCCAGGATGAACCACGGCGCGGCTTTGCCGATAGCCTGTTCGGCGATGCCACCCACGTAGTACGCCGACGAAGCCAGATCGCTCAAGACGATAGCTGCCGCCCTCCAGAACGAAATGAAGGACAGCATTACAGTCGTGGCGACGACGACGTTGACGGTCCGCGTACGCGGCTGTTGGGTCATGCGTGAGGCACTCAAGTGCAGTTCAGCAAGCACATCGTAACATGTGCGCGGATATAGTAGATAGTTGGACATGACGTCGGAAGAGCTGGCCCGGGGGATTGTCGCGCGGCTGCGCGCGGCGGGGCATCAGGCCTACCTGGTGGGTGGCTGCGTACGCGACCGGCTGCTGGGACGTCCGCCCGAAGATTTCGATGTGGCCACGGACGCCCGGCCCGATCGGGTGACTGAGTTATTCGAGCGGTCAGAGCAGGTCGGCGCGCACTTCGGCGTCGTGCTGGTCAGAGAGAACACGTCGCAAGTGGAAGTGGCGACGTTTCGCAGCGACAGCGGCTACAGCGACGGGCGGCGTCCGGATGCCGTGCACTTCGAGGACGGGCCGCGGCAGGATGTGCTGCGGCGCGACTTCACCGTCAACGCCCTGCTGCTCGATCCCGCGACGAACGAAGTGCTGGATTTCGTGGGGGGCCGTGAAGACCTGAACCGCCGCGTGATCCGCGCCATCGGCGATCCGGAGGAGCGCTTCCGGGAGGACCACTTGCGGCTGATCCGCGCCGTACGATTCGCCGCGCGCCTAGGGTTCGAAATCGAGCCCGTCACCATGGCCGCGCTTCAGCAGTTGCACGGGCTGATTACGACGGTGGCTCCGGAGCGTGTGCGCGACGAAGTGACGCGCATCCTGACCGAGGGTGGTGCGCGCCGCGGTTTCGAGTTACTCGACCAGACTGGCCTGCTGCACGACTTGCTGCCCGAAGTCGAAGCGCTGAAGGGCGTCGCACAGCCGCCCGAATTTCATCCGGAAGGTGACGTCTGGACGCACACCATGCTGCTGCTCGAAAAACTGCACCAACCCACGCTTACCCTGGCCGCCGGCGCGTTGCTGCACGATGTGGGCAAGCCGGGTACGTTCCGGGTGGCGGATCGCATCCGGTTCGATGGCCACGTGGAAGAAGGCGTGCGCATCGCGCACGGCATCCTGACCCGGCTGCGATTTTCAAGCGATGCAATCGAGCAGATTGAATCCCTGATCGCGCATCACATGCGCTTCAAGGATACGGGCAAGATGCGCGAGAGCACGTTGAAGCGCTTCCTGCGCATGGAGAATTTCTCCGAGCACCTGGAACTGCATCGCCTGGACTGCCTGTCGAGCAATGGACGCCTGGACAGCTACAAACGAGTACGGACGCGGCTCGAGGAGTTATGCGATGAGGAACTGCGGCCCACACCATTGCTGACGGGGCGCGATTTGATCGAGGCGGGTTATCAACCGGGCCCGACGTTTGCGAAGATGCTGGGAGCGGTGGAAGACGCGCAATTGGAATCGCGTTTGAGAAGCAAGGAAGAAGCGCTGGCCCTGGTCAGGGAAGAATTCGGCACACCCTAGCCCTAGCGGCCGGAATCAAAGCTCAATTTCCAGACGCTTGGCGACCCGATCGAGCGTATCGACGAGCCGTTCCACCTGGCGCTCGGTATGCGCGGCGGTGCAGGAGATGCGCAGCAGGTTCTGGGCGGCGGCGGGCCGCAGCACCGGATTGATGTAGATGCCTTCCTCAAGCAGCGCTTTGCAAAGCCGGCACAAGTCGATCTCGTTCTCGACCACCACGGGCACGATGGCGGTCTCTCCATCCAGCACGGGGAAGCCGCAGAGGCGCAACTCCTGGCGCAGGCGCGCTGCGATGTCGAGAACGCGGCGCCGGCGCTCGGGTTCCTCGCGCATCACCTCCAGCGCCGCGGCTACCGCGGCCACCGAAGCAGCCGGCAGGCTGGCCGAAAATACGAACGGGCGGGCGGTGTGCTTCAGGTAGTCGATGACATCTTTCGATGACGCCACAAATCCGCCGACCGAAGCCAAAGACTTGCTGAACGTGCCCATGACGATATCGATATCGTCCAGGACGCCCAGATGCTCGGCGGCGCCGGCGCCCGTGGGTCCCAGCACGCCAATGCCGTGCGCCTCATCCACGTAGACCCGCGCGCCGTAGGGCTTCGCTAAGCCGACAATGCCGCGCAGGTCCGCGATATCGCCTTCCATGCTGAAGACACCTTCGGAAACGATCAGTATGCGCTCTTCGGGCGGACAATTCTCCAGGCAGCGCTCCAGGTGCTCGAGATCGTTATGCCGGAAGCGCACGGTGCGGGCGGTCGAACGGAGCGCGCCCTCCACCAGACTGGCGTGCAGGTTGTGATCGCACAACAGGGCGTCGCCTTTTTCGGTGAGCGCCGCGAGCGTGGCGTAATTGGCCTGGAAGCCGGTGCCGAAAATGATGGCCGATTCTTTGCCGACAAACGAAGCCAGCTCAGCTTCGAGCTTCACGTGAATGTCAAGCGTGCCGTTCAACAGGCGCGAGCCGCTGCATCCGCTGCCGTACTTCTTCACGGCCTGCACGGCGGCTTCTCTTACTTTGGGGTGCGCAATCAGGTCGAGGTAGTCGTTCGAGCCGAACATCAGCACCTTGCGGTTGCCCATGCGAACTTCGCCGGGGCCGCAGCCGTCGCGCTGGCCGAAGACTTCGAAGTACATATACAATCCGGCGGCCTGCAGGTCACCCGGACGCGTGAAATTCCGGCACTTCTCGAACAGGTCGGTGGACCGGTTGCTTCCGCCAGCCTTTCGGGCCTGTGCGAGGGTAGTCGAAGAGCTGCGCATCGTTCTCAATTCCATTCGTATATTCTGTACGTCTTGTACTTCCTGGCGCCCATAGCCTCCAGCGAGCGGTTCATTAGTACATTATCTTCCAATATCCAGGACATCTCGCTGAGCCCGTAGCCCATCCGCCGGGCGTTGCGGATCAGCGCGGCATAAAACCCCGCGGCTACGCCGGTGGTGCGGTACTCCTCGATCACACCCAGCGCCAGCACGCGTAATTCTCTGATCAATCGTTGATGATACAGGATTTTGAACAAGCCGAACGGGAACAATCTTCCGCCGGCGTGTTTTAGCGCCAGATTGATGTTGGGCAGCGCCAGGGCAAATCCCACCATGCGGCCTTTGATTTCCCCGACCAGCACGAGATCCGGCTTCAGGATCTGCTTCATTTCCGCGGCCTCATGCACGAACTCTTCACGCGTCATGGGCACGAAACCCCAATTGCGGGCCCAGGTGGCGTTGTAGAGTTCCCAGATCTTCTCGACTTCCGCGTCGAACTGCTTCATGTTAATGGGCCGCACCGCCACGCCCTGCATCTCCATCGCGCGGTCCGCCACGCGCTCGACTTTGGACCCGTTCACGTCGCCGGGAGTCGACCAATACGCCAGCAGGTCTTTGGCCTTGCGCAACCCGATGGCCTCCATCATGCGCGGGTAGCTCGGTGAATTGTACGGCATCATCACATTCGGGCTGGAGTCAAAACCCTCCACCAGCATGCCGCATTCATAATTCGTAGACGGACTCACCGGCCCGCGGATAACCTTCGCGCCGCGACCGCGCAGCCATGCGTGCGCCGCTTCCATTACCGGGCGCGCCACTTCCACATCGTCGACCGATTCGAAGAACCCGAAGAACCCGGCCTCCTCTTTCTGAAACTCGTTATACGCGCGGTCGAGGATCGCACCAACGCGCCCGCACGCCTGTCCATCGCGCAAGGCCAGGAAACACTGCAAATCGGCGTGCGCATAGAACGGATGTTTCTTGGTGTTCAGCAGCTCCTTCTGGGCCATGCGTAACGGCGGCACCCAATACGGATGGTGACGATACAACCGGTACGGAAGGTCCAGAAATTCTTTCCAGGACCGCTGGTCCTGAACCGCTATAATCTCTACGCCTGTCAACTATGCGGCCTCTTTTCCCAAGATTCTGTAGAACTGCGGTGCGAAAAGCACCAGAAAGCCGGCTACGGCGGCCCCGGCCAGCAAGTCGATGGTGTAATGGTATCGAAGATAAACTGTAGCAGAAATGATGGACAAGGTATAGGCAAAATAGATCCAAAACAGCCGTTTGGAGATAAGGCGGCTGCCCCACCAGGCCAGCATGGTCAGCTCGGTGTGACCGCTCGGAAAGCAATCCCAAGCCTTGGATTCCAGGCGGTCGAGCGTGTGCTGGAGCGCGCGAGTGACCCACAAGCCCCGCAAATCGACGGTTTGCAGGTTACGCAAGAAAAATCGTGGACCGCGCGCGGGCACCAGCACATAGCCGATGTAGGAGACCAGGAAGCCCAACGCGATCAGGAAGGCGTAGTAGCGGAACTCCACATAGCGCCGCTGGCGCCACAGAATAAACGCGATCAGCAACACCACCGGCACAAAAAGCGCATAAATAATCTGTAAGTATTCAGTCAGAACCGGCGTGATCAGACGTTCCAGCCAAACGGTCGGATTCACACTCCAAATACGAAAATCCAGGTGCGCGAGTTCCGCGTCTAACTCGGTGCCGCGGATGGCCGGCATCAGCACGGCCATTTCGCGATAGCACCACGCCACGTAGGGTAGCGGGTACCAGTGGCGGAAATACCAACTGGCGCGGCTCGAACTGCGCACCGCCGCCAGCGCCAGCGCGATGGCCCCCAGGTGTGCGGCCAATAAATATCCGGGATCCGGCAGACGGTTCCAGAAGACCATGGTCGCCACCGCAGAGGCGGCGAAATACGGCAGAACCACCTTGTCTACCGGCCAGAAACCCGGGCTGGCCGGCAGCTTCAGAACTTCAGCCAACCCGCCTCCTTGTACCATTCGAGCGTGCGCCGCAAGCCTTCCTCCAAGCCCGTGGCAGCACAAAAGGCGAGTTCACGGCAGGCGCGCGAAGAATCGCAGACCCAGCCGGCGCAGCAGGCTTCGGCCACCTTATCGCGCGAAAGGATTCCCGGCTGGCCGCTGAACCGCGTCCACCACTCGGCGCACAGGCCGATGGCATAGGCAACCTTGCCGGGTATCGCGATGGCATGCAAGGGCCGGCTCATCAGGCGGGCGGCCGTCCGTCCGAATTCGTCCCAGGAAACGGCGGCGGAATGCGCAACGTAGTAGACGGCGCCGCCGGACGCCGGCCGATCGGCGGCCGCGACGAGAGCATCCACCAAGTCTCCCACATATACCAGGCTGAAAGGGCGCGCCGCCGCGCCGATTTGCAACATCCAACCGCGGGCGATCAAGCGGATCATCTGGTAGACATCCCGGTCGCGAGGTCCGTAGACAACCGCTGGCCGCAAGATCACGCTCCGCGGAAGAACCGCCGACCGGCGGACGGCGTCCTCGCCCGCGAGTTTCGAGCGGCCATAGTGCGAGACGGGATGCGGCCCGTCGTCTTCGCTAAGGGGCCGGCGGCCATCGCTCGGACCGGCCGCCGCTAAGCTGCTTACGTGGACGAATCGCCTGACGTGCCCCGCGGCGCTCAACAGGTTGGCCGTGGCTTGGACGTTCCCGCGATCGTAATCCGCAACCGTGCGCGCCTTGGTCGCGCCCGCCAGGTGAAAGACGACATCCACATCTCGCAGCGCATCGGCGAGCCCTTCGCCGCTGGCCAGATCGCCGTAGGCAAGCTCGACTCCCGATGGCGCCGGCCTGGAAGTAGCGCCGGCGCTCCGCACCAGGCAGCGCAACGCCCGCCCTTGGCCAACCAGACGTTCAACCAAGTGGCTGCCGATGAAACCGGTCGCGCCGGTCACCAGAATCATGATTGGGGCGTCGTACGGAGAGCAACTTCGCCGAAACAGCTTTCGGCGGATGAGCCCGTGTGCTGGGTATTGATCTGCAGCCGGATGCCTTTCACGCGCGGAGCGGGACGGCCGTACGCCTTTTCATAATCGGCGGCCAAGTTGCGGTTCTCGGTGAGCCAGTGGTTCAGATCCAAGCTTCCGGAACGGCAGACGACGGCGTAGATATGCACCAGAGGAATCGAACTGGAGCTTTCCATGATCCCCGCCGGCGCGCTGGTGTCCCAGATATAGGTGAGGATACGCCGGTCGGCGAAGGCCACCAACACTTGCGCCGCTTGATCGTCGGTTTTGCTGCGCCGGAAATCGCCGCCCTTGGGAAGCTGCTTCACGTTCCATTTCCAGCTCAGATATGGCGCTTCGCGTGGATCGACATCCACGGTGCGCTCCAGGCCGTATGAGGAATTATGGCTCTTCAGATCGAGATAATTGTTGTACCCTTCGCGGACCGTCGCGATTTCGGGCTTGCCGACGTTCACCTTCACCTCCCAGCCATCCGGCAGATGACCCGGCTGCCAACCTAATGTATTCAAAAGGATGAAAGCCATTTGGGTCGCGCCGGCCAGAGATGCAAAAGTCAAAGTCAGGGACAGAATGAGGACGCGCTTCAAAGACCCTCCGGTAATTCCCATCATCGCATCTTTTGGATGCCTCCGGTAAAGGCCGGGTTGCGGCGCAGATTTTGCCTTTCGCAAATCTGCTATAAGTATTCGGTGATGGATCGCCGCCAATTTATGGGTACCGCAGCCTCCGCCGGCCTCGCCGCCACGCCCGTGAGCGCCGCGCAACAAAGCGCCTTCTTCGAACTGCGCTATTACTTCATGCGCACGGGCAGCCAGACGCAGCGCACAGCCGATTTTCTGGGCAAGCATTTCTTGCCGGCTGCCCAGCGCGCTGGCATTGGTCCGCTGGGATTCTTCGGCGCCGTGATCGCACAGGAGAGCCCGTTCATCCTGTCGCTTGCCAGTTTTCCTTCCGCGGACGCCTTCGCCTCCAGCCTGGAGCGTTTGGCCGGCGACCGGGAATTCCAGCACGGCTTCGACGAGTACAACTCCATGACGGAGCTAAGCTACATCCGCATGGAGAACTCTCTGCTGCGGGCCTTCGACGTGATGAAGTCGATCAGCGTCCCGCCGGCGGGCGGCGTGCCGCGCATCTTCGAGCTGCGCACCTACGAATCGAACAACGCCAAAGCCGCAGAACGCAAGATCGGCATGTTCAACGAGGGGGAAGCCGCCATCTTCCAGCGCCTGGGCATGGCGCCGGTATTCTTCGGTGAAACGATCGTGGGCCGCAATCTGCCGAACCTGACCTACATGCTCTCGTTCGAGACCATGGCCGCGCGCGACAAGTTGTGGCGCGCGTTCGGCGGCGATCCGGAGTGGCAAAAGCTGCGCGCGCAGCCGGGCTACGCGGATGCCGAGATCGTTTCCAACATCAGCAACGCCATTTTGCGTCCGCTGGATTTTTCGCCCATCCGCTAAAGATTGGGAGCCGCGCATGCGCCGCCGTCATTTCATCGAAGCCGCAGCCACAGCGTTCGCGGCGGCGGGTGCCAGTGGCGCGGCGCAATCGTCCGGCGGCGCGCGGAAGGCGGCGTTGAAGCTGGGCACCCAGCATGCCGCGTCGGACGATGTGCTGCGGGTCGTGGCGGCGTTCGGCGTGAACCATATCTGCGGTGCATTGCCCTCGCCGCGCCTGGACGCGAACTGGTCGGCGGAAGGCCTGACCCGGCTGCGTGAGCGCGTCGAAACGTTCGGCATCCGCCTGGAGATGCTGCCACTGCCGCTGAGTTCGAGCTACATCACGAAGTCCGAGAATCCCGCCATCATGCTGGGCAAGAGCCCGGAGCGTGACCGCGAGATCGACTCCATCTGTCAGATGATCCGCAACGCCGCCCGGGCGGGCATCCCGGCTTTGAAGTACAACATGACGATTCTGGGCGTCGTACGCACGGAGCCGGCACGCGGGCGCGGCGACGCGCGTTACAGCACGTTCGTCTACGATCAAGCACGGCAGGATCCGCCACTGACGGAAGCAGGCAAGGTCAGTGAAGATGACGCCTGGGAGCGCATCGCATATTTTCTGAAGCGCGTGATCCCGGTGGCCGAGGAATACAAAGTCAGGATGGCTTGCCATCCACACGACCCCGGCATGCCGCGCGATAAAGGCTTTCGCGGGGTCGATCGCGTGCTCGGCAGCGTCGACGGGCTGAAGCGCTTCGTCGAGATTCAGCCCAGCCCCTATCATGGACTCAACTTCTGCCAGGGTACCGTTTCGGAGATGTTGGTCAAGCCTGCGGACGAGATCTTCGATGTGATCCATTACTTCGGCACGCGCGGCAAGATTTTCAACGTGCATTTTCGCAACATCCACGGCGGCTTCCTGCATTTTCAGGAGACCTTTCCGGACGATGGCGACGTCAACCTGATCCGCGCGATCCGGGCTTACAAAGAAGTCGGCTACGATGGCATGCTGATGCCGGATCACGTGCCGCGCATCGACGGTGATACGGATGGCAGGCAGGCCTTCGCGTTCGCCTTCGGCTACATCCAGGCGTTGATTCAGATGGTCAACCAGGAGGGCTGAAGTTTACCAGCCGTAGCGTTCTTCGGTCCAGGGGTCGCCGTGCATATGATAGCCGTTCTTTTCCCAGAAGCCGGCGCCGTCGCGGTTCATGATTTCGATTCCCGAAAGCCACTTGGCGCTCTTCCAGGCGTAAAGGCGCGGCACGATCAACCGGGCCGGGCCGCCATGATCGGCGGTGATCGGCTCGCTATCGTGGTGGGTGGCGACCAGCGCGTCCTCGGCTAAGAAATCTTCGAGCGGCAGATTGGTGGTCCAGCCGCGATCGTAACCGTAGGCCATGACGTAAGCCGCGGAGGGTGAGGCGCCGCCGGCTTGCGCGAGCAACTCGCGCGTGGATACGCCTTCCCACACATTGCCCAGCCGCGACCAGCGGGTCACGCAATGAAAGTCAGAGAAGACCTTAACGCGCGGCAGTTTGAGAAACTCTTCCCAATTCCATTCGGTTTTGCGGCCCACCCACCCGCTGACGCGCAGACGCCATCGATCAATGTCCAGGGCCGGAGTGCCGCTGGCGTCGAGCACGGGCCATTTCTTGGTGCGGCTCTGCCCCGGCGGGATGCGCCGGGCGCGCCGCGTATCCGGGCTGACGATCACGTCCGGTGGTAATCCTTCCGGGGACGGGATATCATCGGTTTGCACTTTGGTCTTATCCATCCAAGACACTGAAGAAACGCCCTCCTTGATTCACAAGTAACAATTTGTAAGTGTGCGATAACTCACCGGATTACGAAAGAGCCCCTGGGGCGGATATGTTATCATGCCACATGACGCGACAGAAGGCAGTACGGATAACTGCGCCGGCGGCGGCAATATCAGCTTCCCGTATAGCGGCGGTGGTGACGCTAGCTGCCCTCATCGCCGCATTGGATCTGTATTACCCGGCACTTAGAGCGCCGTTCTTTTTCGACGACTTCTTTCTGCCCTATCCCTATCGATACGCAGATCAGCAACCCTTGATCGCCTGGCTGTCGGGCGTGCGGCCCTTCCTGCTGTTTACCTTCTGGCTCAACCACAAGTTCTCAGGCGAATCGCCCACAGGGTACCACATCTGGAACCTGCTCATTCACGTCCTCAACACAGGGCTGGTTTTTCTGGTAATTCATCGGCTGATCGAAAGGCTCGGGCGAATGAGCGCGCGGGCCGTAACCGCGGCATCCGTGATTGGAGCTGCGATTTTTCTGGTACATCCGCTGCAGACCGAGTCGGTCAGCTATGTGGCGGGCCGGTCGGAAAGCCTGGCGGCCTTGTTTATGCTGCTGGCGTATGCCGTGTTTCTGTATCGCCGCAGCGATCGTATCTCGTGGGGTGAATCGGTTGTTGTAGTCGTGTTGTTTGTAATAGCCGTCGCGAGCAAGGAAAATGCCGCCGGCCTGGCAGGCGTGCTGATTCTTACGGATGTCTATTGGCCAAAGCCTTGCTCGACCCGCGGCCTGCGGAATAACTGGAGGCTGTATGTCACATTATTGCCGGGCGCGGCCGTGGCGGCGTGGAAGGTCTATCAGGCCCTGGCAACATCCAAGTCGGCAGGCTTTTCGGCCACCGGCGTGACCTGGTACCAATACGGATTCACACAGGCTCGCGCTATCTTTACTTATCTGCGGCTGGCTGTGTTCCCAGTAGGCCAGTCGATTGACCATGACTACGCCGTTTCACACACGATCCTGGAACATGGCGCCATCGTCTATCTCGCTGCTCTCGTGGCGATCACCGTGTTCCTGGTGGTGCGCCGGGAGCGATATCCCCTGGCCTGTTTCGGATGGCTACTGACCTTAGCGCTGCTCGCGCCGACATCTTCGATCATACCGATCATGGATCCGCTCGTCGAGCGGCGCATGTATCTGCCATTGGTTGGGTTGATTCTGATGGGCTGCGAGTTCGCCAGACACCTGCATTGGAGACCGATCACCGCGTATGCGGTCAGCACGGCGATGGTCATTGCATTCGCGCTGCTGTGTTACCAACGAAACGTGCTCTGGGCCCAGCCTTCACAGTTATGGGCGGCGGCAGCCTTGCAGTCGACGGGCAAGAGCCGTCCATTCGCGAACCTGGTCCGCCAGTTGGCCGAAGAGCATCGCTGCGGCGCCGCGATACCGTACTTGCAACATGCCGACCAGGTGCTGCCCGGCAATTACGACATCGCGCTGAGTTGGAGTCAGGTGGATCAGTGTCTCGGGCGGTTGGACGACGCCATGCACGAACTGCAGCTCGCCTTACGGAGTCGGCCGGACTCATACACCTATCGGTTGGTCGGCTTGCTGTACGGGCAGATGGGAAAGCGGCCGGAGGCTGGCGCCGCGTTACGGCAGGCGGTCGATCTCGACCCGCATTCCGTAGAGGCCCACAACTCCCTGGCGCTCTGGTATGAGTGGACCGACAACCTGACCGCCGCCGAGCAGCAGTACGAGACGAGCCTGGCGATCGATCCCACGGACCGCTCCACACGCATGCGTCTGGAGCGCGTGCGCCGGAAACAGGCGTTTTGAGTGAGACAATCCTCACCACGGGCCGGAATCTTCCCGGGAAATGCGTGTGTCAGGGCGCGTAATTGATTTAGCTGAAACGCCTTGCCCACCCGTGGCGTCGTTACGGTATGGCGGCCCGCGCCGCTCGATTGCGCCATAATAAACCAAGGGGCCATCGAAGCTTTTGTACATTCTGCAAGAACCTTTTAGGAGACTTCTGACGTGAAACGAATTTGCCGTTACATTCCCGCTCTCTCCCTGCTGATGCTCTGCACATCATTCGCCAACGCGCAGAGTTCTGTCGATTTCATGATGGGGTTCGGGACCGCGCATGATAAAGCCAACACGAACGGCCTCGACAATGCCGCTCTGTCTCAGTGCTCACCTATTGGCAGCACCAGCATCTCAACGGGAGGCACCTGCGTGTCGACCCCCAGCCTGGGCGGATTCTTTCTAGGATTCGGCGGCGACGTGATTCTGTGGAAAAACCTCGGATTTGGAGCCGAGGTGAGCTTCCAGCCGGCCCACAGCCAGTTTATCTCCATCCCCAGTTATGGCCCGCTGAACTACCGGCAGACTTTCTACGACTTTAACGCGGTCTATGAGCCGGTGCACACCAAGCGTGTATCGATCCAACTCGAAGGCGGCCCCGGCGGAGCCAAGACAGGCTTCTCGATCGCTTCGAGTACTTGCGTGGGAAGCGCTTGCGTCAGCCAGACGGAGCCGGTCGTCAATTCGAATCACTTTCAGGTGCATGCCGGGGCGGGAGTCTCGGTGTTCTTAACCGAGCACATTTTCATCCGGCCGCAGTTCGACATCCACTATGTTCCGAACCTCACGAACCAACCGGGATTCGGCAGCAACCTTGTAACCGCGGGCATGGTCTGGGTGGGCTATAATTTCGGCTCCCGGTAATCGCGTGCCGCGCCGCGGTCCCGGAAATCTCAGGATGCGGCGCGGTACTTATCGCGGCAAGCGACTGAACAAAAGTGGATGGTCTGCCCATTGATTCGCTTGGTGACCGCGGTATCCGCCGACACATAAGTCCCGCAGACCGGGTCCCTCTTCAACTCGCCGCCTGGAGATACCGGCGGCACGGGGCGGGAGGGCCTGGCAGAGACCTGAGTGTTTAACCCGGAGAGCAGCGAACTGAGAAGATTCCGGATCAGCCAGAATAGAAAAAGCAGCGGCAGAACCCGGAAAAGCAGAAATCGGATCATTCCAACGGGGCGCCCTTTCCGGCGCCCCTTGTTATTATCTCACCCGGCGGCAGGTCAGTTCTTCTTGCTGCTCTTCTTCTTGTTCTTCTCGGCAGAGGGATTCTGATATGAGGTGTCAACGGAGCCGGAGATCGTGGCGAGCATCGACTTAGCGGAGTCCGCGTATGGCCCATCAGGCTTCAGTTGCAGATACTTCTGAAACGCGTCGGTAGTGCCCGGGACGGCCTCGTACTTACCGTCGGACCCCAGCTTCGCTTTGCCGATCAGAAAAATGCCGTATTGATACTGCGCGTCAGCATAGTTCGGATCGGCCTCGATGGCCTTCTTGAACGCCTCGCCCGCGGGATCGATCTGGCCGTTGTTCACCAGCAGCGCGCCCAGGTTGTAATAATACTTGCCGGCGTTGGGAGGGTCGAGTTGAGCCGCCTTGGCCAGTTCGGCCTGCGCTTCGTCGAACTTCTTCGCCTGCGCCAGACCCAAGGCGTAGTTGTTGTGCACGCCCGCATCGTCCGGTTTGATTTCGAGCGTTTTCTTGTAGGCCTCGATGCCCTTGTTCAAGGCATCGTCGTGCTCCGGTCCAGTCTTGCTCTTCGCCAGCGCCATTTCGGCGTCGCCCAGGTTGGCCCAGACCACGTATTGGTCCGGCGCCATTTCACTGGCCTTGGTGAATTGCGTGATCGCGACGTCGTACTGCTTCGCGGTCATGGCCTCTTTGCCGGCGTTGAAGGCGTCGTTCAAGGCTTTATTCTTGGCCTTCAGTTCCGCGCGTTCTTTATTGACTTTCTCGAAAGCGGCCTTCTCCTCGGCGCTCATCCCGCGTGCCTGATCCTTGCTGAGCGTGCCGCTCTCCGCCGCCTGGTTCAGGGCCTGCTGCCGCTGTACCTGAGCCTTCATGTCGAAGTTGTTGACGGTAGATTCGCCAAACTTGGAATGTACCTTGTCAACAAAATCCACGTCCTTGCCATCGATGGACAGGGTGATTTTGTACTGGCCCAAAGGCAGACCACCGTAGAAGTAGTGCCCTTTCTTGTCCGTCTTTACCTGGTAATGACCTTTGATGTCCTCGCGGTCAATCTTGATTAGCGCGCCTTTCACGGGTTGGCCATTGGCGCCCGTTACATCTCCCTCCAGCGAGGAAGTCTGGGCGAACCCTGCAACGGCGAACAACAGGACTCCCAAGGCGGGCAAGGCCACATTGCGGTACATCATGGAACCTCCAAACTTTGGAATTGCTGGTATTAAATTCCAGTTTACTACAGGGCTATGCGGGCGCAATCAGCCGCGCGTGCCGCCGGCGACGCCCCTTTGCTTACGCGTCAGGATCTCCCGCACAGCGTAAATGCGGCGGCCCTGGCTCTCAAAATACGTACGAATCATCACTTCACCGATCAGGCCGGTACTGAACATCATAATCCCGCCCAGCAGCAGCAGGCCACCGGCGATCATCAGCGGGCCATGTTCCACCATGATCAATTCGCGGCCCAACAGCTTCTGGATCAGCAGCCAGCCCATGATCAGGCTGCCCAAACAAGTGCCGGCCAGGCCCAGCGATCCGAAAAAATGCATGGGCCGGGTGAAGTATTTCAAAAGAAACTTGATCGTCAGAATATCGAAAAGCACACGGAAAGTGCGGCTGATGCCATAGTGGGAATCGCCCGCGGCGCGCGGCGTATTCTGAATGGGCACCTCGGCGATGCGCGCGCCATAGAAACTGGCCAGCGCCGGGATAAAGCGGTGCAGCTCCCCGTAAAGATTTACGTCCTTGAGCACTTCGGCGCGATAGGCTTTGAAGGTGGTGCCGAAGTCGCGCAGTTCGACGCCGGAGGCCTTGGCCATCAGCCAGTTGGCGATTCGCGACGGGATTTTGCGAGTGATCGGATTATCGACGCGTTCCTTGCGCCAGCCGCTGGCGATGTCGTATCCTTCATCGATTTTGGCGAGCAGCGCGGGGATGTCCTCGGGCGCGTGCTGCAGATCGCCGTCCATGGCGATCACGATGTCACCCTTGGCCTCGTGAAAGCCCGCTGAGAGCGCAGCCGTCTGGCCGAAATTCCGGCGCAGGCGGATCACCTTCAAGTGTCCGTCCGTTTCCACCAGGTTGGCAAGCAACTCAAAGCTGCGGTCGGTCGAGGCGTCGTCGATGAACAGGATCTCGTACGGCCGCCGCAGGGGTTCCAGCACGGCCGTGAGCCGGTCGTACAGCGGCAGAATGGAAGGTTCCTCGTTATGGACGGGGATCACGATCGAAAGCATTTGGAAACCACAGTGTATCAGTTAGAACAGAGGATGGCGCCGGGAGACTTACAATACAGGGTTATGATCGCTTTGCTGCGCGGCATGCTGCTTGAAAAGCATCCGAACCAAGCGGTGGTGGATGTGGGCGGTGTGGGATACGATGTCACCATTCCGGTTTCCACCTATGCCCACCTGCCCGAATCCGGCTCGGAAGTGCGCCTTCGCATTTATACGCACGTCCGCGAAGACGCCCTGGCACTCTTCGGCTTTCTCACTCAGGACGAGAAGGCGCTGTTCGAGAAGCTGATCTCAGTGAGCGGCATCGGACCGAAGATGGCGATGGCCGTGCTTTCCGGCATTCCCGCGCTCGACCTGATCGGCAGCATCCGGCGCGGCGAGGTGGACCGTCTGGTCCGCATTCCCGGCGTCGGCAAGAAGACCGCGGAGCGCATGGTGCTGGAGCTTCGCGACAAGATGCCGGCGCCTTCGGGCGAGGAAGCGCCTCCCGCGCCCGGCGCATCGGGCGGCGCGCTCACGGCCGTCGAACAGGACGTCCTTTCGGCGCTGTTGAATCTGGGCTGCGCGCGTCCCGCCGCCGAAGCCGCAGTGCGCAAGTCGCGGGTGGGTGGCGCGCCTCCCGCGACCGATACGGATTTCGAACCGCTGTTCCGGCGCGCGCTCGAACTGGTACGGTAAGCTGAAAACGAATGCCCGATCGCGATCTGGTTTCCGGTGCGCGCCAGCCGGAAGATGCGCAGTTCGAAGCCGGACTCCGTCCGCGCAGCCTGGCGGATTTCACCGGTCAGAAAAAGCTCAAGGAGAACCTGTCGATCGCCATCGAGGCCGCCCGCATGCGCGGCGAGGCCATGGATCACGTGCTGCTCTACGGTCCGCCGGGCCTCGGCAAGACCACGCTCGCCTGTATCATCGCCGAAGAGTTGCAGGTGCCGATCACCACCACCTCCGGTCCGGTGCTGCAAAAGAAGCTGGATCTCACCGGTATCCTGAGCAACATCCGCGCGCAGCAGGTTTTCTTCATCGATGAAATCCACCGCCTGATGCCGGACGTGGAGGAGATGCTCTACTCGGCGCTCGAAGATTTCCGCGTCGACATTTTGGTAGGGGCGGGGCCGGGCGCGCGCACGCATTCGCTGCCCATGCCGCGCTTCACCGCCATCGGCGCGACCACCCGCCAGGGCCTGGTCAGCGCGCCGCTGCGTGGCCGCTTCGGGCTGGTGCTGCGGCTCGATCCCTACGCCGTCGAGGAACTGCGGGGCATCGTCGCGCGGTCGGCGCGGCTGCTGGGCGTCGAGATCGATGACGATGCCGCCGAAGAGATCGCGCGTCGCTGCCGGGGCACGCCGCGCATCGCCAATCGCCTGCTGCGGCGCGTACGCGATTACGCGCAGGTGCGCGCCGATGGACGCATCACGCAGGCCGTGGCGCAGACCGCGCTGAACCTGCTCGAGGTGGATCGCTACGGCCTCGACGAAATCGACCAGAAGATCATGCTGACGATTCTCGAAAAATATCGCGGCGGGCCGGTCGGTCTGAACACCATCGCGGCATCGATCTCCGAAGAAGCCGATACGATCGAAGAAGTGTACGAGCCGTACCTGATCCAGCTTGGATTCCTGAACCGTACACCGCGCGGGCGTGTGGCGACCGAAGGGGCCTACGATTATTTTCAGATCCAGCGCCGGTTTCGCGGCGATCATCCCGCGCTGTTTTGAATGCTGAAGAAGATCTATCTGGGGCTGGGCTCGAACCTCGGCGATCGCGAGGAGATGCTGCGGCGGGCGGTGGCGGCTCTCGACGGGCCCGGGCTGCGCGTGCTGCGCGTGTCACCCGTCTACGAAACCGAGCCGATGGACGTGCGCAATCAGCCGTGGTTCCTGAACGTGGTGGCGGAGGCGGAAACGGACCTGTTCCCTTTGCAGTTGCTGCATCGAACCACCAAGCTCGAAGTGCGGCTTGGCCGCCGGCGCCTGGCCCCCGGGGGACCGCGCTCCATCGACATCGACATTCTGCTGTACGGCAACGCGGTGGTGGATACGCCGTCGCTCGAAATTCCGCATCCGCGCCTCCGCCAGCGGCGGTTCGTGCTGGCGCCACTTGCGGACCTGGCACCGGAGTTGCGCGATCCCGTCACGCGCAAGTCGATCCGCGAGTTGCTGGGTGAGTTACAAGGTCAGGTTGTGCGCCGGGCCGGTGAGTTAAAATCGGACCACAGTCATGGCGAAACTGTTTCAGATTAAGCGGGTGAACGGCATCAGCGACGATGCGGTAAAGGCCAAAACCGGCAAGAAGTGGGACGAGTGGTTCAAGGTGCTGGACAAGGCCGGCGCGCGCATGATGGAGCACAAAGAGATCGCCGAGCTGGTGCAGAATCAGCTCGGGCTGACGCCGTGGTGGGGCCAGATGGTGACCGTGGGCTACGAGCAGGAGCGCGGCATGCGCGCGAAGCATCAGCGCGGCGTGCGTTACGAAGTGGACCGCAGCAAGACCATTGACGTACCCATCGAGACGGTGTGGGCCGCCTGGCACGATCCGGAAATGCTGGCGCGCTGGCTGCCCGAAACGCGGTTTGAAGTGACCAAGTCGACGCCGCCCCGCATCCTGCATCTGAAGTGGCCGGACGATACGCACGTGGTCGTGATGCTGCAGGAGCGCGCCGGCAAAACCGTGGTGGTGGTGTCGCACGAACGCGTGCAGGTGAGCGGCGAGGTGAAGCAGTTGCAGGATTTCTGGTCCGCGGCGCTCGACCGGCTGAAGGACGCGCTCACCGGGTGAAGCTCAGAACTTTCGCAGGAATTGCCGGTAGGCGCCGCTGTTGAAGGTGGTCCAGGGTTCGAAACCGCGCTCCGTATAAAGCTTGTAGGCGAAGTCGATGTTCGCTTTGCAATCGAGCAGGTCTCTCAGATTTACGCCCGCCCGTTTCAGGTGCACGGTGTTGATCTGGAAGTAGCCCCAATCGAGCGTGCCGTCGGTATTGTAATGATAGATCTCGCAGGCGCCGTGCGGATTCTCGGCGCGCTGCACGGCGAGCGCGATGCGGCACGCCGGGCCGAATTTGTTGCAGGCGTACTGCTGGTAAGCGGTCAGCCTGCGGCCTTGATCGGCTTGCGCCTCGCCGGTTTCCTCGGCGGACACGCGCGGCGCAATCACCAGCGGCCACTGGAATCGCAGGCGAACCGGCGGTTGCAGGGTGAAGGTGTAGTGGGCCTGCAGTCCGACAACCGCCACACCCATCACCATGGCAGACAAGATAAACAAGGCCCAGAGACGTCCAGGGGAGCGCCGCGGCTGCGGCCGCTTCTTTCGCACGCGCGGCCGCGCAGCTTGTTGCTGAAGCATTCTTCGATCAGGTTATCGCGTTACTGTTGCTGCTGCTGTTGTTGCGGCGGCTCCTCGCCGGGCGGAGGCTGCGCGGGACCGGCGGCGGTTTCCTGCAAGTGCTCGTGACCTTCTTCGTCGAGCGCCGGGCGGACCAGCACATCCACCGAGAGACGCTGCCCGGCGTGACCCTTGTAGACGCCGCGTACCGGCGCGACATCGCCGTAGTCGCGGCCATAGGCCACGCGCACGTGCCGCAGGTCGACTTGCTGGCCGAGGGTGGGATCGAGCCCGAACCAGCCGGCGTCGGGCAGATAGACTTCGGTCCAGGCGTGTGAGGCCTGGCCGCCGATCACTTCCGCGGCGCTGGCACCGGGCTCGGCCGTCGACATAGGCATGAGGTAGCCGGAGACGTAACGCGCCGGCAATCCGCGCATGCGGAGCATCGCCAGCAACAGATGCGCGAAATCCTGACACACGCCGGCGCGCGTGCCCAGCGCATCTTCGATGGACGACTGCACGTGCGTGGCGCCCTTCTCGTATCGGAAGCGGCCGTGCACTAGCGACGTAGCCGCACGCACGAATCCGGATACGGAACCGCCGCTGGCGGCCTCCGCTTCGCGGACGAGTTCTTTCACCGCGGGCAGATGCGGCGCGTACACGGTGGGGCACAGCAGATCGTAGAATTCGTCGAGCGCGTCGGCGTAATCCTGGAAGTCCCGCAAGGCAATACCATTCGGCGGGAGCGCGTGCGGCGCGTGCACCAGCACGACCGAGTTCGCCTCCACGCGCAGATGCCGGTGCTCGGCAAGCACGTTGAAGCGGTGCACCCAGTTCCCATAAAGATCCTGGTGGGCGGAAGCCTTGGCCGACGGATCGGTTGACAGCCGGAAGGAGAGACAGGTCTGCGTCTCATCCTGCCGCGGCCGCAGGCGGACCTCATTGTAGCTTTCGGAAACCGGGCCGTCGTAGGTGAATTCCGTGATGTGAAAGAGGCTGTACCGGTTCATGCCACCACCGCATAGTAGAAGTAGGTGCGCGCGATGTGCTCGCCGATGCTGCGGCAGGATTTCTGCACGTCGGCCAGAAACGCGTGCAGGCCTCGCGCGAAGATATCTTCAATGCGATCGTACATCAGACTCTCGTGCAGCTTGCCGGTGAGCCGCTCGGCTTCGTTGGCGTAAGCGTCCGGACCGCTGCCGCTGATGGCCCGCAGCGATTGCTGCACGGCGGCGATGTTGAAACGGATCGAGCGCGGAAGCTGCGCATGCAATACTAGCAATTCTGCAACCTTTTCCGGTTCGATGCCGGCATGATATTGCCGGCGGTAGAACTCATAGGCCGCGACTGATTTCAGCACCGCCATCCATTGGTGATTGCCGGCCGCATCCGCCGCGGCCGCCGATTCGACCAGCTTATGATACTCAACATCCACGATGCGCGCAGTCATTTCCGCGCGTTCCAGCGCGCGCCCCGCCTGCAGGAAATTCCAGCCTTCGTCGTGCGGCAGCGTATCGTCGGCCACGCCGTGAAAGCTGTGGCTGCCAAACTTGATGTAGTTGCAGAAACGATGCGGGCCGACGGCGATCTCGTCTTCCGGGTTGTAGCGCGTCGCCGTGTGGTAGAGGCTGTTGATGTCTTCCCAAAGTTCGCGCGAGATGCGGTCGCGGATGGTGCGCGCGTTCTCGCGCACGTTGGTGATGCACTGCACGATGGAGCTGGGGTTCTCGCTGCTGAACGCCAGAAACTCGAATACGTTGCGCGGCGTAGCCTGGCCGTACTGCGCGCTGAAGCGCTCCTGCTCGCCGGTAATGGAGACCAGCGGGTCCCAGCGCAAACGGTAGGCTTGCGGCGATTGCTCGATCATCATGTGATAGTTGACATCCAGAATGCGGGCCGTATCCTCAGCGCGTTCCATGTAGCGCGCCATCCAGAACAGCGAATCGGCGATGCGCGAGAGCATCATGCGTCGCCTCGCAGGACCCAGGTATCCTTGCTGCCGCCGCCTTGCGAGGAATTCACCACCAGCGATCCGGGCTGCAGCGCCACGCGCGTCAGCCCACCCGGCACGATCACGACCCGCTCGCCATCGAACAGGCAATACGGGCGCAGATCGATGTGCCGGCCCGCCATTCTTCCAGTGGCAGGATCGTGCGACGGGCAGCGGGACAGCGCGATCACCGGCTGCGCGATGTAGTTGCGCGGATTGGCGCGCAGCCGCTCGCGGAAATCCGCGATGGCCGCGGCGCTGGCCGCCGGGCCGATCAGCATCCCGTAACCGCCCGATTCGCCGACCGCCTTCACCACCAGTTGCGAAAGGTGATCGAGCACATAGTTCAGATGCTCGGGGTTCGAGCAGAGATACGTCTCGACATTGCTCAGCACCGGTTCTTCCGCCAGGTAGTAGCGGATGAAGGCAGGCACGTAAGCATAGATGGCCTTGTCGTCCGCCACGCCGTTGCCCACCGCGTTCGCCAGCGCAACGTTGCCCGCGCGATAGGCGCCCATCAGGCCGGGGATGCCGAGGATGGAATCCGGACGGAAGGCCAGCGGGTCGAGAAAATCGTCGTCGATGCGGCGATAGATCACGTCCACGCGCGTGAGGCCGTGGATCGTCTTCATGTAGACAATATCGCAATCGACCACCAGGTCGCGGCCTTCTACGAGTTCGATCCCCATCTGCTGGGCCAGGAACGTGTGCTCGAAATAGGCGCTGTTGTGGATGCCCGGCGTGAGCAGCACCATCACCGGGCGGTCGCCGCCGCGCGGGGAAATCCGGCGGAGAATCTGCGTCAACTCAGCGGGGTAATGATCGACGGGCAGCACGTCGTGCAACTGGAAGGCGCGCGGCAGAGTGCGCGTCATCACCTGGCGGTTTTCGAGCACGTACGAAATGCCGCTGGGTGTGCGGACGTTATCTTCGAGCACCAGGTACTCGCCTGATTTCGAGTCGCGCACCAGGTCGATGCCGGCGATGTGCGTGTAGATGCCGCGCGGCACCTCGACGCCGATCATGTGACGGCAGAAGTGGCGGCAGGAATAGACCAGTGATCGCGGAATGACGCGGTCTTTCAGGATGCGCTGCGGGCCGTAGACATCCTGCAGGAACAGGTTGAGCGCTCGGACACGCTGGCCGAGGCCGCGCTCGATGCGTTCCCACTCGGCGTGCGGCACGATACGCGGGACGAGATCGAAGGGAAAGAGCCGCTCGGTGCCGCGGCCGTCGCTATAGACCGTGAAGGTGATGCCTTGCAGCAGGAACGAGAAATCCGCCAGCTTGCGGAGTTCCTCGAACTGGGACGGAGCCATGCCGGAGAGCTCCTGAAACATGGTGGCGTAGTGCGGGCGGGGTTGCCCGGGGGCTGCGAACATCTCGTCAAAGAACGGGCCGGTTTCGTAGTCCCGGAACAAATGATCCTCGGCGGGCTGTGCCTTATGTGCGGGCACTCACGGTAGTATAACAACCGGGGCGCGACGGCCGGGCTAGAAGTTTTTTGTGGGGCCGATAAACGGGGTTTTGGCGGCGGGCGCGTTATAGGTGCGCTTCGGCGAACCGCCATCCGCATCGCGGCACTGACTGGTTCTCAGCGCGGGGGATGCAGCCGCCATCGGCAAGGCCTGAGTGGCCTGCTATGCTCGGATTTCGATGCGTGCGATCCGGCGGGCGTGGCCTTTACTCGTGTTGCTGGCGGAAGTGCTGTTGTTCTTCCGCCGCATCCTGTTTTACGGGCATTACGCGATTCCCTGGGACTTCGGCGCCTTTCATTACGCGCAGGCCTGGTTCATCGCGCGTTCGTTCGCCCGCGGCGAGCTGCCGCTCTGGGATCCCTACACTTACTGCGGCATGCCGTTTTACGCGAATCTCACGGCGCAGTTGTTTTATCCGCCGACGGTCGCCGTGATTCTGCTCAGTAACTGGACAGGCGGCGCACACTTACTCCACTGGCTTAACTTACAACTGGTGGCACACGTGTTCGCCGCCGGCGCGTTCACTTACTGGTTGCTGCGACGGCTGGATGCCGGCCGCGCCGCGGCGGTCGCGGGCGCCACTGTTTACCAACTCGGCGCATACTTCGCTTCGCAAACCGAACACTTGGGCGCCGTCGATGTTGCCGCGTGGCTGCCGCTTGCGTGGCTGTGCATGATCATGCTGGGTGAGCGGTTCTGCTGGCGATGGCTCGCGGGTCTCGCACTCGCGCTGGCGATGGCGATTCTGGCCGGCTTTCCTGCGGCTACCGCGGTGGTTTTCGTCACCTGTAGCTTGCTGGCGGCGATTCTGTGGTTGCTGCGGCGCGCGCGGTTGGCGTTGTTGGTACCTGTCGCGGTTGCCGCAATATGGGCGGTGCTCCTGGCCGCGATCCAAGTTTTCCCGACCGTGCAGCTCTCGCGGCTGAGCGTGGCGCAGTATCGTAGCCAATACTTGCGGACAGGTGGAGGCATGCCGCTGGCCTCGTTGGTGTCACTCCTGCTCCCGAATCACTACGGCATCTTTCAGTTCGATGGCGGCACGTGGAAACTGCCGTACGAGGTCACATTTCTTTACACATATTGCGGAATTCCAGCGCTTTTGTTTGTCGCATTCGCGATCGCGCGGCGGCGGAATCCGTACACGCTGAGCTTCGCGCTACTCACCGGCTGCGCGCTGCTGTGGATGCTGGGCGATTCCACACCGGTGGGCAAGACCGTCTTCATCATGCTACCGGATGCGCTGAAGAATTCCCTGTACGCGGAGTTCGCGCTGTGCGCGTTCACGTTGGGAATGGCTTTGTTGGCCGGAATGGGCGCGCATCAGATCATGGAACGGCGCGGCGCATGGGTGCAGGCGGCGATCATCGCAAGCGTGGCCGCGGATTTGATCGCGGTCAGTTCG
>DATKNQ010000122.1:0-11684 GCA_035541265.1 Bryobacteraceae bacterium | reverse complement strand
AGCGTGCGCTCGAAATCGGTGATGTCGCGATAGGCTTTCTGCCACTCGGCTTTCGGCGTGATTTTTTCCACGCGCTCGTCGAGCACCCGGCGGTACCAGCTCCGGTCGAAGATGGCCATGTGTCCGTAATTCGGAATGCGCTGCCAGAAGCGGTAGATCCACGGCATGTGGAGTTCGTGTGTGCGCGGCTCCTGGATCACGTGCAGTTTGAAGGCGCGCGGCTCGAGCTTACTGGTAAGCACGTTGATACAAGTGCCCTTCCCGGCAGCGTCCCAACCTTCGAAGACGATCACGCTGGGCAGACCGGCCTCCGAGGTCGCGAGCTGCAGATCGTAGAGACTCGCCTGCAACGCCGGCAGGCGGCTCTTGTATTCCTCTTTCGAGATGGCGCGCGTCAGATCGACTTTTTCGAGCATCAACCCACCTTGTACCGAGCGATGTAACCGGGCTGCAACTCGCTGCTCATGCCGGGCGATTCGGGCGCCAGGATCGCGCCGTCGCGCATACGCAGCGGTTCTACCACGGATGTTTGGTTCTTCAAGCTGCCGCTTTCCAGATAAATTGCATTGGGCATCGCCAGCAGCATATGCATGTTGGCGCCGCCGCCTCCATGGCTCGCGACATCCACGCCGAACGCTGCGGCCACGGCGGCGATCTCCATCCACTCGCTGACGCCGCCCGCGCGGCGGTTGTCCGGCTGCACGATATCCACACCGTGGCGGCTGATCAGGTCGGCGTAAGGGTACTTCGTGTATTCGTTCTCGCCGGTGGCGATCAGGATATCGAGCTCCCGCGCCAGCTCGGCCCAAGCCGCGTGATCGTACGGCGGCATCGGCTCTTCGTACCAGTAACAGCCCATCTGCTGATAGACGCGGCCGCGCCGGATCGCCTCGTTGAGATGGAACGCCTGATTAGCGTCCACCATCACGCGCCGGTCTTTGCCGCCGATGGCGCGGGCTGCTTCGATACGGTGGATATCGTCGTCCAGCGACGCGCGGCCGACCTTGATCTTGACGGCGGGGAATCCTTCCTCGAAAGCGCTGGTGATGGCTCGTTTGAATTGCGTGAGGTCCCCGTCGTTTTCGTAATACCAGCCGCACATCGAATAAGCCGGAATGCGATCGGCGTACGCGCCCAGCATCTTGTAGACAGGCAGCCCGGCGGCCTTGCCCAAAATGTCCCAGATGGCGATATCGGCGGCCGCGATGGCGAACTGCGCCACGCCCTGCACTCCCTGGTATTCGAGCGCTTTCCACAGATCGGCGCGCAGGCGCTTCGAAAACGCGGGGTCCTGGCCCATCAGAACCGGCTTGACCTCTTGTTCCAGGATCGTCTGCACCACGCGCGGGCCGCCCGCGATCATACCGAAGGAACTGTACGCCCAGCCGGTGATGCCCGCGTCGGTGCGCAGGCGCAGCACCACGCCGCCGGACTCGGTGCCGAACGTGTGAATCGCGTCGAAGAACGGCTTGCCGGGCGGGAAGCGCAGCAGGTCGGTCTCGAGCCCCGTGATCCGCACGGCGCCCTTGGCGGTCTCGGCGAAAGCTGCTGCCGCGGTCCAGGCCGCCGCCGCGCCGCCTGAGCGGACAAAATCGCGCCGGTGCATGCGTCGATTCTAACCCGCCGCAATGCCGATGGCGCATGAGCCGTTTCGTGCCTGCCTGAGTACAATGGGACGTATGGTCAGACTGGAGCAGGTTCTGGATTCCTGGAAAGCTATCCGGGGAGACACGGTTGCCGCGGTGGAAGAGTTCCCAGCGGCCGAATTCGATTTCAAGCCCGCGCCGGACGTGATGACGTTCGGCCAGGTCGCGCGTCATATTCTGGTGGCCGGGCACGGGCTGACAGGCCTGCTGCTCGAAGGCGAGGAACATCTGGGCGGTCCGGAATTCCGCCAGAAGTTGGCGCGCTTTGCGCTGTTGCCGGAAGGCGCTGGCGCGGCCGATCTGGCACGCGAATTGCGCGCGTCGATCGAACAGCGCACGGCTGAATTAGCCGCGCGCGGCGCGGAGTTCTACGCGGGCGTGATCACCCGGGTGGATGGCGCGCGCGTCACGCGCCTCGAGATGCTGCAGTTCGTCAAAGAGCACGAACTGACGCATCGCGCGCAGCTTTTTCTGTGTTTGCGCATGAAGGGCCTGGTGCCCGCGAGCACCCGCCGCCGGTTGGCAAAGCAAGCGGCTCGATAGCCGCGTGGAAAGCTGTACAATACAGTTGCAAGCGTGGCGGACTTTCGTTAAGTGTAGTGAAGGCGGTTCGGGAGGATTTCTGGTTATGGTTACTTGCCCGGTATGCGACGGGGCCATCGATATCGACGAAGAAGATGTGGACGAAGGCGACTCCATCAGTTGCGATGAATGCGGAGCGGATCTCAAGGTGATCGGGACCGATCCTCTGGAGTTGGAATCCGCGGAGGAAATCGAAGAAGAAGAGGACGAAGATTACCTTGATGACACCGAAGAGGAAGAATCCGAAGAGGACTGGAAATAAGGCGATGCGCACCGTCGCGCTGGCCCGCTGGGTAGCTGCGGCGGCGTGTGCCCTGTTACTGGTAGCGGGGCCGGCAGCAGCCAAGAAGGACGAAGACGCCAACATCCGCACGGTGCAGGGTGTGGTCAGCAATTCCGAAGGCCACGCGGTGAACGGCGCGGTGGTGCAGTTGAAGAATACCAAGACCCTGCAGATCCGTTCCTTCATCACGCGCGACAACGGCACGTATTATTTTCACGGCCTCAGCACGGACACCGATTTCGAACTGAGCGCGACCTATAGCGGCGAGGCAAGCGCCACAAGAACTCTGAGTTCTTTCGACTCGCGCAAGGTCGCTGTGATGAACCTGAAGCTGGAGCCCAGGAAGTAGCCGGCGCTCAGCTCAGTCCCTTCAGGAACTGCGCACTGGCCGCTAAATCGGCGCGCTCGGTTTCCACGAAGTAATTCCGGGCTCCCGATTTCTTCGCCGCCGCGAACAGGTGTTTCCAATCCACCACGCCCGTCCCCAGGGCGACCTCCTTCTTCTCCGCGGGCGACCAATCCTGCAAATGGATGGAGATGAAGCGGCCGGGGTACTTCTCGAAATAATCCGCGGCATGATAGCCGAGGCTGATGACACTCACCTGAAACTGCATCTTCACCAGCTTCGGATCGAACTCGCCCATCAGCCTGTCGTAAATCAGCTCGCCGCCGATTTTGTGAAACTCGAAATCGTGATTGTGGAAGCCGAGCTGTAATCCGGCTTTGGCGGTCTTCTCGCCGAACTTGTTGGCCTGGTCGACGGCGCCCATCCAATCGGACATCTTGGCGTCCTTGGGCAGCCAGAACGTGGAGATGATCATTTGTTTCAGGCCGAGTTCCTGGGCGAAGGCGATGCGCTCATCCAGGTGGTCGCGCAGTTCGCCGAAGCCGAAGTGGCAGCTCTCGCAGCCGAGCCCGGCGGCGTGGAAGCGCGCGCGCAAGGCCGCCGGTTTCATTTGCGCCAGCGGTCCGAAACCCATCTGCGCGTAGCCCGGCGGCGAGCACATCTCGATGCGCTCGAAACCCATGCCGGCCAGTTCTTTGAGCGTGCCGTCCAGATCCTTGCCGATGGTATCCCGCACCGGCCATGTCTGGCATCCGATCGGGAAGCCGAGCGGATTGGCGCGCAGGAAACCGGCCCCAACCAGGCCGATCGTGCCCATCTGGAGAAAGCCTCTTCGCGAAAACGCGATCCTGTCTTGCATGGCGAGCATCATATCTTAGCGCTGGGTGGGCTGCAAGCCTGCCCGCTGCAGGCGGACGGCCGTGGCGCACCGTCGAACGGCGGCCTCGCTGGCCGCCTTGAGGCGCGGCCTTACGGCCTGAACTCGCGCACTATCTGCACGCAAGCCTTCACATTCTCCACCGGCGTCTCCGGCAGAATGCCGTGACCTACGTTGAAGATGTGCCCCGGCCGTGTGCCCGTGCGCTTCAGCAGCTCAGCGATCTTCATCTTCAGCTCGGGCAGGGGCGCGAACAGCGCCACCGGATCCAGATTGCCTTGCACGGCCGAGCGGTAGCTGATGTCCATCCACGCCTGGTCGATATTCACGCGCCAGTCGACGCCCATCACGTCGCCGCCGGCTGCGTGCAGTTCGCGGAAGAAACCCGAAGCGCCCGTGCCGAAGTGGATCACCGGCACGCCCGTCGACCGGATGCGTTCGATCAGCGCGCGCGAATACGGCTGCACGAAGCGCACATAATCGTCGGGGCCGAGCGCACCCACCCAACTATCGAACACCTGGATGCAGCGCGCGCCCGCGCTCACCTGCAGCGCGGCGAAAGGCGCCTGCACGTCCACGATCTTGCCCATCAGCCGCCGCCACAGGATCTCGTCGGAATACATCATGCGCTTGGTGCGGATGTAATTGCGCGATGCGCCGCCCTCGATCATGTAACTGGCCAGCGTGAACGGCGCGCCCACAAATCCGATCACCGGCACCTTGCCGGCCAGCGCCCGCACCACCGCCTGAATCGCTTCGCCGACGTACCCCAGATCGTCCGTGTTGGCCGTCGACAGGCTATCCACGTCGGAATTCGTGTGCACAGGATTGTCGATGCGCGGGCCTTCTCCCGTGGCAAACCGCAGCTTCAGGCCCATCGGCTCCACCGGCAGCAGCAAGTCAGCGAAAATGATGGCGGCGTCCACGTCCAGAATCTCGACCGGCTGCAGCGTGACGGTGGCAGCCAGGTCCGGACGTTTGCAGATTTCGAGGATGCTGTGCTTCGCCCGGATCTCCCGGTAGGGACGCAAATAGCGGCCCGCCTGGCGCATAAACCACACCGGACGAAAGTCCGTGGGTCTGCGCTTGCACGCATCCAAAAAGCGGCTTGTCATTGGAGCCACGCGCATGGCTGTTCCGTCCTGTCTTCGCAAAAGAAAGCGCGAAATCCGTGAGGATTATGTTTCGCCGCCCACTGGCGGCCATTGATGAAAAACGGCTTGGCCCAAGCTTCGCTGTCAATTGTGCGGGGGGTCACGAGCGAAACCGAAAGCATGCCCGGCGCCGGCCACCCGGTGCGCGGGTCCATGATGTGAGCATAAACGTGACCCTCGGCGACGAAGAACTTTTCGTAGCTGCCGGAGGTCGAAAGCGACTCGTTCTTCAGATAAACTTCCGCCACGCTCTTGCGTTCGTTCTTCGGATCGCGGATCTTGATCAGCCAACCGCGCGGCTCGTTGGGCGGCGCGCCCAATCCGTAGATGCTGCTGCCGCCCCCGGAAACCAGCGCGATCGTGATGCCGTGTGCCTTCAGCACGTCGATCATGCGGTCCACCGCGTAGCCCTTGCCGATGCCGCCGGGATCGAGCTCCACGCCCGGCCGGTCGAAACTCACCGTCTGGTCCGCAGCATTCAGGTGCACGTGCTTGTAGCCCACGTGCTCCATCGCGGCCATGATCTCGGCCCGGTGCGGCAGGTGGCCCGTACCCTTGTAGAAGCCCCACACCTTCATCAGCGGCCCGACCGAAATATCGAAGGCGCCCTCGCTTTCGCGGCTGTATTCCTGGCACGCTGCCAGCAACTGGAACAATTCCGCCGAGACATGTACCGGATGCTGGGCAGCCTCGCGGTTCACGTCGCTCCACTCGCTGTCCGGCTTATAATTCGAAAGCATGTTGTCCAGTTGCCGTACTTCGTCGAAGGCGGCTTCCACCGCGGACTCCATCTTTTCCCGGTCGTTTCCGTAGACGACGATGGAATAGGCGGAGCCCATTGCCTCGGCGCTTTGCTCGAGGCGCAACATTTCTCCGGTGGCTTGGGGGTAGGCCACCGCAGCCGTCAACAAAAACAAAACTACCACAGTTTGTTTGACTTTAGGGCTGGTTTTCCGTTTGGGCACGCTTTTTTTTCGCCCTCTTCAGCAGGATCTCGACCCGCGAGGCGGCTTCCGGGTGCAGATCCGGCTCAAAATGCAGTTCCGGAACTTTCCGGAGGTTGAGACGGCTGGCCAACTCATGGCGCAGATAGTTGCCGGCACGTTCCAGAGCCGCCATCGCCTGGTGTTGTTCCCGCTCGTCGCCGGCCAGGTTGACCTTGACCGTGGCATGCCGCGAATCGGGACTGACGGTCACATCCGTGACATCCACGACCACCAGCCGCGGATCGGAAAGTTCAAACCCGATGATTTCGGAAAGCTCCTCGCGGAGGGCCTCGGAGACCCGCCGAGCGCGATGTTCATCCATGGCTCGCTACGCTCGCGGTGCTGGGTCTTGGGTGCTGGGTTCTGGATTCCGGGTCTTGGTGCAACCTCGCCTCGTCTGAAACAAGTTTGCCAGCACCCAGCACCCAGAACCTAGCACCCGTTTTTTGGACCCAGCACCCGCTTCTCACATCCATTCCACCGTCGCGCCGGCCAACTCCGGGCCCAGCAGCGCGGCGGCCTCGGCTTCCACCGACTGCAATACCTGCTCCGCGTGGCCGTGGTCGGATGACACAGTCACCGCCGCCACCAGCGCCCGCTGCCACAAATCCTGATAGTCGATCTCCGCCACGGCCACGTTGAATTTGTTCCGCAGGCGTTCCTTCAGGCTTTTCACCACGTGCCGTTTGTCCTTCAGGGAATGCGAGTTCTCAAGCACGATCTCGAGCGTCAGCACACCGATCGTCGCCACCGGCGCCTCAGGCAAAGACTTCGGTCGCCACCCGCTCGGTCACAAACGCCTCGATGATATCTTTCTGCTTGATGTCGCCGAAGTTTTCGAGCGTGATGCCGCACTCCTGGCCGCTCCGCACCTCGCTGACGTCGTCCTTGAAGCGCCGCAGCGAGCTGACCTTGCCGGTGTAGACCACTACGTTATCGCGCAGCAGCCGCACTTCGCTGTCGCGCGTGATCGATCCGTCCTGCACCATGCATCCGGCCACGTTGCCGACCTTGGTGATGCGGAACGTCTCCAGCACTTCCGCCTTGCCCTTGTAGACTTCCTTGTAGACCGGTTCGAGCAAGCCCGTCATGGCGCGCTTGATCTCGTCGGTCAGGTTGTAGATGATCGTGTGCAGGCGGATATCCACCTTCTCCTGCTCGGCCAGCGCCGCTGTGTTACGCTCCGGCCGCACGTTGAAGCCGATGATGATGGCGTCGGAAGCCGATGCCAGCAGCACGTCGGATTCGTTGATGGCGCCCACACCCGAGCGCAGCACGCGTATCTTCACCTTGTCGTTCGACAGCTTCTGCAGCGTGTCGCTCAGCACTTCGGCTGAACCGCCCACGTCGGCCTTCAGAATCAGCGGCAGTTCCGTGACTTCGCCGGCTTCCAGTTTCTTGTGCAACTGTTCGAGCGTCAGCCGGCTCGACTTGGCCATGGCCGCCTCGCGCACCTTGGCCTCCCGGAACAGCACGATCTGCTTGGCCTTGGCCGTGTCCGTGACCACCTGGAAATCGTCGCCCGCCTCGGGCAGCGACTCGAGGCCCAGCACCTCGACTGGCATGGAAGGGTCAGCATCGCGAATCTGCTCGCCGCGATCGTTCAGCATCGCGCGCACCTTGCCGAACACCGCGCCGCAAATGAAGTAATCGCCCACGTGCAGCGTGCCGTTGCGAACCAGCACAGTGGCCACCGGACCGCGCCCGCGATCCAGCTTGGCTTCGAGCACGTTGCCCATCGCCGGCCGGCCCGGATTCGCCTTCAAATCCTGCAAATCCGCCACCAGCAGAATCATCTCGAGCAGCAGATCCAGATTGATCTTCATCTTGGCCGAAACGGGCACGGTCACGGTTTCGCCGCCCCAATCCTCGGCCAACAGCCCGCGATCGGCAAGCTGCTGCTTGACGCGCTCGGGCTGTGCGTCGGGCTTATCGATCTTGTTGACCGCCACGATGATCGGCACTTTGGCCGCGCGCGCGTGGTCGATCGCCTCAATGGTCTGCGGCATTACGCCATCGTCCGCCGCCACCACCAGCACCACGATATCGGTGACTTTCGCGCCACGGGCGCGCATGCGCGTGAACGCCTCGTGGCCGGGCGTATCGATGAAGACGATTTTGCGCCCGTCTTTCTCCACGTAGTACGCGCCAATATGCTGCGTGATGCCGCCCGCTTCCTTGCCGGCCACGTTGGCTTCCCGAATCGCGTCGAGCAGCGAAGTCTTGCCGTGATCCACGTGGCCCATGATGGTGACCACGGGCGCGCGCTTCACCAGGTCCTTCGGCTCTTCGGCTGTCTCCACCTGCTGTTGCGATTCTTCTTCGTAGGTGATCGTGCTGGTCGACGCGCCGAACTCGCGCGCGATCTCCGTGGCCAGCTTCGAATCGAGGGTCTGGTTGATGGTTGCCGGAGCGTTGCGGTCCATCAGCTTCCGGATCACCAAACCGGCCTTCACGTCCAGCTTCTCGGAAAGCTCCTTTACCGTGATGCCTTCCGAAATCGTGATCTCGCGGTTGATGGCCGGCGGCCCGCTGGGCGTCTGGCGCCGCGAGGTGGATGGCCGCAGGATCTTCTCTTCGGCTTCTAGAATGCTGCGGTCGCGTTGCGGGCGGCCGCGCTTGTCGCCCGGACGCCGCTGCTGATCGGGCGGTGGAGGCGCAACGGCTGGCTCCATGCCCGGACGCCGCGAAGTCGGATGCATCGGCCGCGGCCCGCCCGGACGGGGCGGCGTGCCGGGGCGAACTGCGCCGCCCGGCCCCTGCCGCGCCACCATCGGCTGGCCCGGACGTAACGGCCCACGATAGATGGGCTGACCGGGCGCCGGAGCACTTTGCGGCCGCGCCGGAGTGCCCGGCCGCGGCGGTGGAGGTGCCGGCATGCCGGGCGCGGCGGCGCGCGGCTGCGTCAGTTTTGCTAACAAATCGGCGCGCGGCGGCACTACCGGACGCGCCACGGGTTGCCCCGCCAACGGCCGGTTTGCCGGCCGCGGAACGGACGGCATCGGACTGCCTGGCGCTGGCGCGCTGGGCGCTCCCGGAGTGGCCAGACCGCCCGGCCGGCTCGCCGGCGCCGACGGAGCGCGTCCCACAATTCCAGGTCTCGTAAGGATCGGCGCGGACGAGCGGATCGGTTCGTTGAGCGGCAGCGGTTGCCGCGGTCCCGATAATACCTGACCCGGACGCATGGGCGGTACGGGCCTGACAGCAGGCGGAATCGGTCGTCCCGGCGCAATCACCGCTACCGGCGGCTGCGGCCCGCGCATCGCCGCAGGCGCGGGCGGCGGCGCGGCTTGCGCGGCCGGTTGAGGCGTGGGCGGAGCCGGCGGTGCCGCAGGCGTCATGCCTGCCAGCGGCGGACGAATCGGGTGTACCGGCCGGCCGATGGAACGCTCCAGGGCAGGCCTCGCCATCGTCTCGGCCGCGCCCTCTTCCGTGCTGGCCGCCGGAACCTGATCCTCCGGAGCGCTCAGCGCCGCTTCTGGCACGGATGTAGTCTCCACGACCGCGGCTGGCCTCTCGGGCTGCGCGGGAGCCATGTCCTCCGCCGGCGCGGGCGCCTCTGGAACATCGTGGCCGAAGATCCGCCGCAGCTTGAGGGCGACATCTTCGTCGATCGAGCTGGAATGGGTCTTCTTTTCGGTCACTCCCAACCCGGGCAGCCGGTCGATAATTTCGTTGGCTTTGACTTCCAGCTCCCGAGCCAGCTCATTGATGCGAATCTTGTTCATAGATGATGCAAAACTATCTCGCGCAGGCGCACCTTACTCCTTAGGCGACTCGCTGGTTTCCGGTTCGTCCTGAGAAACGTGCCCCGAGTCTCCTATGTTATCAGACTCTTCGGGCGTATCCACGTGAGTTTCTGCTGCGGATGCCTCGGCTTCAACGCCGCCGGCGGCCTCCGCTTCCGCCGCGGGTTCCTCCGCCGGCGGCTCGCCCGCCTCGATTTCCACGCCCTCCAGCGCCGATGGAGTAGCCTCCTCAAACTGGCTGTAGTAACTCGTCACCGAATCGCGGATGTTCTCCACCATCTCCGGATCGATGCCCGGAATCTCCTGCAACTGCTCCGGAGTCATGCCGCCCAGCTTCTCGATGGTACCTACGCCGGCATCCACCAGCCTGCCCGATAACTCCTCGGAGAGGCCATATTCGAGCAGCACGGAAACCGGCTCGCCGGCGTTCACCAGTGCGGCCATGGCGGACTCCACTTCCTGCCGCTTCTCTTCTTCGCTCTTGATATCTACCTTCCACCCGAGCAGCTTGGCCGCCAGCCGCACGTTCTGCCCCTTCTTCCCGATCGCCAGCGAGAGCTGCGAATCATCCACGATCACTTCCATGTGTTTCTCGCCCGCATCCACGATCGTCACGCGGCTGATTTTCGCCGGGCTCAGCGCGTGCGTAGCGAACACCACCGGGTCTTCGGAGAACTCGATGATGTCGATCTTTTCGCCGCGCAACTCGCGAATAATCGACTGCACGCGCATGCCCTTCATGCCCACGCACGCGCCTACGCTGTCCACGTCGCGGTCGCGGCTCTGCACCGCGATCTTCGTACGCTCGCCCGCCTCCCGCGCGCAGCCCTTGATGGTTACCGTGCTGTCGTAGATCTCCGGCACTTCCTGCTCAAACAGGCGCATCACCAGCTCCGGCGCCGCGCGCGACACCACCACGCCCGGCCCCTTGCTCGATTTGTCCACCACCCGGATCACGCAGCGCACCCGGTCGCCCACGCTGTAGCTTTCCAGCCGCGACTGCTCTTTCTTCGGCAGCCGCGCCTCCGTCTTGCCCAGATCCAGAATGTAGTCCGGCCCCTCGATGCGCTTCACCGTGCAGTTCACCAGCTCGCCCGTGCGGCCGGAGTATTCGTTATACACCGTTTCCCGCTCGGCCTCCCGCACTTTCTGGAAAATCACCTGCTTGGCCGTCTGCGCCGAAATGCGCCCCAGTAAGTCCGTCTTCTTCGGAATCCGGATTTCCGCCCCGATCTCCGCCTCCGGATTGATGCGGCGCGCCTCCGATAGAGTCATCTCCTTGGATGGATCTTCCACCGCCTCTACGGCCTTCTTGACCGCGAAGAGCAACAGCGCGCCCGTCTTTTCGTTGATCTCGGCGACATAATCCTCTGTCGTACGGAAATGTTTGCGCGCCGCGATCAGCATGGCGTCCTTCACGGCGTCCAGAACGATCTGCGGATCGATGCCCTTTTCCTTGCTCAATATCTCGATGGACTGAAAAATCGTTTCCAAAGTATTCCTCGTTTATCCTGTCGTTGGATTGCCTACCAGATCGCGGGGAGGGAATCTACCACTCGAACTTCAAATGCGCCTTTTCCACCTGCTCGAACGGCACGCGGATCTGCCGCCCGGCCGCATCCAGGCTGATTACGCCGTCGGCGAAACCCGCCAGAACGCCTTCCCAGTGCCGCTGGTTCTCCACCGGCGCGCGCAGTGTGAGCCGGGCTTTTTTCCCCTGGAACCGTTCGTAGTCGCGCGGCTTCAGCAGCTTGCGCTCCACGCCCGGCGAGCTGACTTCCAGCGTGTAATGCCCCGGCACCACATCCTCGACGTCCAATATCGTGCCCACCTGCTGCGAGATCAGCTCGCAATCGGCGTGCGAAACGCCCGCGGGTTTATCGATCGAAATGCGCACAAATTGATTCCTCCCACCGCCTTTGACCTCCACCTCGACGACTTCCATGCCTTCGGAGAGGGCCACGCGCTGGGCGATCTCTTCAATCCGCGATGATATGGCCGGACGCATAAATACCAACAAAAAAGTGGGCTTTCGCCCACTCAGCAAGTTCGACACTCCAA
>DATKNQ010000121.1:0-9344 GCA_035541265.1 Bryobacteraceae bacterium | reverse complement strand
CGGCGCGCCGCGCGTCTCCGCGTGCCCGGCCGAGTCTTTCACGGTCGCCTCGATCAGCACGGCGGCAGTGCCGTGGCTGAGCGGCCGTCCCGCGAAGTACTCCGGAAGCTTCAGGTCGAAACGCCAGGCGCCTTCGTCATCCGTCTTGCCCTGTGCGCTGACTGCTTCGAACTGCGCGACGTCCATGCCGGAGGCTTTGATGCTGACTTCAGCGCGGTCGACCGGCTTGCCGAAGAAGTAATTGGCGCGCACGGTGCCGGTCACGTGATCGCCCGGCCGGTAGAAGAGTTTCGCCGGCTTGCCATCACCTGCAAAATCCACAGCGACTTTGAATTTCGGCAGCACATAGCGCTCCACGTTGAGGGCCAACTCGGCCGTATTGGCGGAATCGTCATCGCCCAGGCGCACGCGCAGGTGATAGGTCCCCAGGTTCACTTCGTCGGCCAGATCGAACTCCGCGGATGCAATGCCGAACTTGTCCGTCTGCGTGGCTTTCTTGAAGACCTTGTTGCCGCGCGAGTCTTCGACTTCAAAGGTCAGCTTGCGCGCAGCAGCCGCCGCGTGGTTCGCGCGATCGAGCGCCAGCGCGCGGGCGTGGATGGACTGGCCGGGCTGATAGATCGGCTTTTCAGTAGTCAGTAAGACGGAGACTTTGTCTTCCAGGCGCACCTGCTCGGTGAACTCGGCCGTGCCGATCGGCGTATCGGCGATATAACGCAGCGGGAAGGTACCCACCAATCCGGGCGGCATCTGGAACTGGGCTTCCGTAGTGCCGCGCGAGTTAAGCCGGCCCGTGAATAATACACGCGGGTTAGGGCCGGGTAACTCGATGCGCACCGCACTCGGTCCCGGGATGAATTCGTTTTTCGAATCGGTGACGATCACCCGCACCGCCGCCTGTCCGCCGCTCAAGTACGATTGTTGGCCGAGGATGCGCACGACCGGCATACGCAGGATCGTCGAGATCGATTCCGTATCTTCGAGGGTGGGTGCGGTCTCGCCGTCATAGGTAAAGCGGTGGCGCAGCCGATGCCAGACCAGTTCATCGACGCTCAGAGACTTCGCCAGCTTCACGCTCTCGCGCCAGCGGCCTTTGCCGCTATTGACGGTGACGTGCCCGTCGATCTGCCCGAGCACCTTGTCATCCGGATCCAATACATCCACGATCAGGCGGCCAGCCCCCGGGCGCGGTGCGCGATATGGAATTACGGTCTGTAGGGTGCTGTGGGAATAGACGGCCGTTGCCGTGTCGCCACCGCCTCGCGGCACGCCGTCCTGGAACGGCTCGAGGATCGCGAGCGAGGCGATGCCGAACAGGGCGGCAGCCAGTAGTAACCAAAGTCCGAAGGATTTGCGCGGTAAGTGGGGGGCGATCATGTTGCGTCTCCGTGAGCGAACTGTCAATGGGAGATTGCGCGACACGCAACTTCCTTTCACGGAGAGTGACGGTTAGGCGGACGGAATCGTGGAGACCAGTCCATCGCCGGCATCCAGCACCTCGCGGACCTTTGCCAGGAGCGTGTCGGGCGTGAACGGCTTATTCAGGAAAGCCTTGATGGGCTCGCCCGGCGCGCTGTTCATGGGACTGTCACGATAGCCTGACATATACAGGACAGGCAACTCGGTATCCCGTTCGGCAAGGTGTACGCCGAGCTCGAAGCCGTTCATTTGCGGCATCACGACGTCGGTCAGCACCAGGTCGATCTTGTGCGAATTCTTTTCGTAGATGGAGAGCGCGGCGCTGCCGTTGGCGGCTTCGATCACGGTGTATCCGCCGCTGTTAAGGACGGCCGAGACGAGCTTGCGGACGCCTTCTTCGTCGTCCACGAGCAGGATTGTTTCCGAGCCTTTGGCCGCCGCCATGCGGTGTACGGGGTGCACCACCTCGCCTGCCTCCACGCGCGGCAGGTAAATCTCGAAGATCGTGCCGCAGTTGACCTGGCTATAAACCGTGATCTGGCCCTCGCTCTGGCGCACGGTGCCGTAAACCATGGAAAGACCCAAGCCGCTGCCTTTGCCGTGTTCCTTGGTGGTGAAGAATGGCTCGAACAGGCGCGAGCGGGTCTCGGCGTCCATGCCGCAGCCTGTGTCGCTGACGGCGAGCATGACATAAGCGCCGGGCTTCAAACCGCTCTTCTTGGCCGCCGCCTCATCCATGTCGATGTTGGAAGTTTCGATCACCAGCTTGCCACCGTTCGGCATGGCGTCGCGCGCGTTGGTCGCCAGATTCATGATGGCCTGCTGCATCTGGGAGCCATCCACCTGCACCAGGCCGAGGCCGGGGCTGGGCAGCGCGATCAACTCGACCGAATCGCCCAGGAGCCGGCGCAGCATGGGCTCCATGCTCGCGATCAGGCTGTTCAAGTCGCAGGCCTTGGGCTGTGAGGTCTGTCCGCTGCTGAAAGTCAGAAGCTGGCGCGTGAGCGCTGCCGCGCGTTCACCAGCATAGAGGATCTCGTCGGCGAAGCGTCGCAGCGGACTGGCTGGGGGAATCTGTGCACGCAGCATATCGCTGTAGCCGTTGATGACCGTGAGGACGTTGTTGAAATCGCCGGCGACGCCGCCTGCCAGCCGGCCCACGGCATCCATCTTGCGGGCGTGGCTCAGTTGCTCCTCGAGCTGGCGGCGGCCGGTGATATCGCGAAAGACGAGGATGGCTCCCTGCAGCCGGCCGCGTTCATCAAGCAGCGGTGCAGCGCTCTGCTCGATGGCGATTTCGGTGTTGTCGCGCGCGACCAGGAGCACGTGCCCGGTGTTGTGCGCGGTGGTGCGCGCGCGGATGGCATCCCGCGCCGGATTGCCAGCGGGTTGCCGGCGACTCTCGTCGATGACGTGCAGCACTTCGTTCAACGGGCGGCCGGTGGCGTCGGCGCGCCTCCATCCGGTGAGCGCTTCGGCCACCGGGTTCAGAAACGTGACACGCTCGTCGCGGTCGGTGGCGACTACGCCGTCGGCGATGCTCGAGAGCGTCGCGGTGAGCATGTTGCGGCTGGAGTGGAATCCGGAGATCAGCGCGGTGGCGACCACGGCGATGGCGATGAAGGAGAGCAACGAGGCGGCCAGGTTGGGTCCGCCGGGTACCCAAGGCTCGCGCAAGATCACCAGCAGGGAACCGAGCGCAACCGTACAGAGCGCGCTGGCCGAAAATCCACCGACCGGCCCGTAATACCAGGCGCTGGCGAATACCGCGACCAGGAAAGGAAGGAAGAAATCCGGCTGCAAGAAAGGCCGCAACAGCAGCGAAACCAGCACAGCGAACGCGGTGAGCACCAACGAGAAGACGCTGCTGTGTAGAGACGAGTCTTTGAGGTGGAACACGCCTTTGTCCAGAATACTATAGGATCTGGCGCGCCGCCGGAATGTAACTAACGTTATTATCCGCTCGAGTTTGTTGTACGGCCTACTTCCCCCGGCTCAGTCCCAGCGCGCGGATCCGTTTGTGGAGGTTGGTGCGCTCCATGCCCAGCGCGCGGGCGGCGCCGGAGACGTTCCAGTTGGCTTCTTCGAGCGCGCGCAGGATGTGGTCGCGCTCGGCGGATTCGCGCGCTTCCTGAATGGTCGAGCGCGGTGCATTGTCGCGCTGCACGCGGATCTCGACCGGGATTGCCTCGCGCGTCAGGCGCTCGCCGGGAGTGAGGATCGCCATGCGCTCGATCACGTTGCGCAACTCGCGGGCGTTGCCCGGCCACGCATAGCTTTCAAGGATCGGATAGACCGAATCGTCGAGAGTTTTCGGTTTGAAGTTGTTGCGCGCGCAGAAGTCGTCGAGGAAATATTCGGCCAGCAGTTTGATATCGTGCGGACGCTCGCGCAGCGCGGGCACACGAATGGGGACCACGCTCAGCCGGTAATAGAGATCTTCGCGGAACTTGGCTTGCGCCACCAGCGCGCTCAAGTCGCGATTCGTCGCCGAAATCACGCGCACCGCTACACGAATGGTCTGCTCACCGCCGACGCGATGGAATTCGCCCTCCTGCAGCACGCGCAGCAGCTTGGCTTGCGAGGCGGCGTGCAAGTCGCCCACTTCATCGAGGAAGATCGTCCCGCTGTCGGCCAGCTCGAACTTGCCGCGGCGCGCGTTGGCCGCACCCGTAAAAGCGCCCTTCTCGTGGCCGAACAGTTCGCTTTCGAGCAATTCGGTGGGGATCGCTGCGCAGTTTACTTTGACAAACGGACCCGCCGCGAACGGGCTGTTCTGATGGATGTGGGCCGCGAGCAGCTCTTTGCCGGTGCCGGATTCGCCGATCAGCAGCACGCGCGCGTCGGACCGGGCGGCCATGCTGGCTTGCTCGACGGCGCGCTGGAATGCCGGGCTTGAGCCGATCATCTTCGGATTGCCGCACACCAGCTCGCGCAGGCGCTCATTTTCGGCGCGCAGGGTGGAATGCTCGAGCGCATTCTTGACGGCCAGCAGCACCTTATCGCGGCTGAGCGGCTTTTCGAGAAAATCGAAGGCGCCGGCGCGGGTGGCCTCGACCGCATCGGCGATGGTCCCATGCCCAGAGATCATCACGGCCGGGGCGGGATTGCCGTTCTGCCGCACGGAGCGCAGCAGGTCGATGCCGTTGCCGTCCGGCAGGCGCACGTCGAACAGGAACACGTCGGCGCGCTCGGCATCCGGATGCCGGCGGAACTCGGCGGTCGAGCGGCACACCGCGATGTTGTAGCCTTCGCGCTCCAGGATCAGGCGCAGCGAACGGCCGATGTTCTCTTCGTCATCCACGATCAGGATGCGCTTGGATGCCATTGGGTGCCACGGGCAGCAGCACGCGGAAGGCGGCCCCGCCCAGTTCTCCTTTCACCAGCACGATGTCGCCGCCCGTCAGCAGGGCGCCTTTGCGGGAGATGGAGAGCCCCAGCCCCATGCCGCCTTTCTTGAACGAGATCGACGGCTGAAACAAAGACTGCCGCGCTTGTTCGGTGAGGCCCGGCCCGGAATCGTGCACCTCCATCAGCGCATGGCCGTTGCTCACGCCGGTGATGCCCAGAACGTGGCCGCCCGCGCCGGCGGCGTCGGCCGCGTTTTCAAGCAGGTTGGTGAGGATGCCTTTCACCAGGTCCTGGTCGGCCAAGGCGGTGGGCTGGCCGGCATCCAGGCGGAGGTCGTAGGCCACTTCGGGATGGCCGCTTTTCAGAAACGCGACACGTTCTTCCATCAGGGCATTCAGATCGAGCGGCTCGGGCAGCACGGGCGGCTCGGCGGCGAACTGCGAAAAGGAGCGCACACGGCGTTCCAGGCTCTCCACTTCTTCAATGACGATTTGGGCCGCCTGTTCGACGAAGGCGCGGTCGTGATCGCCGTAACGCGCGACCATCTCTTCCACCGTGAGGCGGATCGGCGTCAGCGAATTCTTCAGCTCGTGAGCCATCTTGCGCGCCAGCGTCTGCCAGCTTGCGAGTTGCGTGAGGTAAACCAGCCGCTCGGTGGAGCGCCGCAGACGTTCGGCCATTTCGTTGAACGCGCGAATGGCGCGGCCGATCTCGTCGTCGCGGCGCTCTTCCACGCGCGCAGCCAGATCGCCGGCGGCGAATTGCGAAAGACCGGCGGTAAGCTGCTGGATCGGCCGGCTGATGCGATGCGCCAGGTAAACCAGCAGTACCAGAGAAACAATCCAGACTGAGGCGGCCAGCAGCACATAAGTGTACGTGAAGCCGCGCAACAGATCGCGCGACTGGCGCTTTTCGATGATTTCGCGCGCATGGCGGTACTCGCGCGAAAGCTGGTCGAGGCGGATGCCGCCCAGGCCGGCGGACCACTGCCAGACGTCGTTGCCGCGGCGCGCCAGGTATTCGATGCGCCCGCCATCGGGACCGGCGACACGGAATCGCTCGGGGTCGCCACTTTCGCGGAAAGCGCTCACCGGCGCGGGCCAGTGCGCCCGATCCGCCGCCAGGTAACGCACGGGCTGGACGCGTCCGGCGAGTGCATCGTTTTTTAACGCCTGACAGGATTGCTGGTAAAGCTGCTTGCCGGCCCTTTGCAAGGAATGCGACAGGCTGTCGAGATCCCCGGTAGTGGCGTAACTCAAGCTGCGGTCGAGCAGCGAGGTAGTGATCCAGAGGGTAGCGGCAAGCGGCACGAGGGTGGCGGCCAGAAAGATTCCGATCAGCCTGTTGCGGAGCCGGTTCACAACGTTCTGGCGCGGCCCACCAGTCGTTTCAAGTCGCCCAGGCGCAGCGGGCCGGCCTGCGCGGTCCACTCGGGCTGCTGATCGCGGGGACGGCGGCTGAAGATCTCGATCAGGCGGGTGAGGTTGAGGCCGGAATCGCCAATCACCGCGGCTTCGTCCTTCGGTTCGGCGGCCCGTATCTCGAAGCGCAGCCAAAAAGGCCGGTCCTGCGGCAGGTCCGAGGTGCTGATCGAGAGGTTGTCGAAGCACCATGCTTCGGCCGCCGCGGCGGAGAGATGCGAGGCGGTGCGCTGACCCTCGCCCAGCTTCGTGACTGAGAACTTCTCTTCCCACAGGTCGTAACTGAATACGAAACGCTCGGGCTTCCGCCGCAAGACGGTGGTGAAGTTGTCGGTGGTGAGCGTCAATTGCGTAAGGAACACCACCGCCGCCCCGTCTTTCAGCCGGTCGAGCGGCTTGCCCGTCAAGAAATGCAATTGCGGAGCGGCCACATGCAAATCATCGCCGTCCCAGGTAAGATCCAGGCGCTCCGCGGCCCCGACGCAAGACAGAGGTATAGCCACACTGGCGAGTAGCCAGTGCCTTCGGCTAATCGCCAGGACTGTCTTAATGCCGCGTTTGGCTTGCGCCATTCAATAGTTCATGCCCACCATGAAAATGGGCTCAATATGGCCTTCCTTGATCGGGAATGCCAGCGCGGCGTACAGCCCATTCTGCCGGATGCCAACGCCGGCCGCGTGCCTCAAAACCGCCGCCTGTCCTTGATCCCATATTGCCCCACTGTCGTAGAAGATATCGAAGAGCCGGTACCGGTACTCCACAGAGTTGTGCACCATCCGGTCGCCGCCCAGCGGATCCAAGTCAAACCGGTTCCAACCGCGAAGCAGCGTACTGTTACCAAGCATGAAACGCTCAAACAGCGGCGCCCTGCCGATGATCGCACCGGCCGTGAGGGCATCCAGGATCTGGCTATGACCCCAGGAGTAGACGTATTGGACGTCGCCTTGGTGACGGGCGTAAGCGAAATCACTGCCTAGAAGGTTGGTGGCCGCGCGCAGGCTGTAACCTGCGTCCCATTGCTGTTGGTTGGCGCCGGAGCCCTCCAGACGACGATGATAGCGCAGAGTAGTCACCATCGCATTGGCGGACTCCGGCCGCGCGGCCGGAAACTCCGGTTGAAAACGTTCAAAACTGGTGCCGAGGGTCAGATTGACCGAACCTGGAGCGCCTCGCATGAGTGCGAAGGTCACCAGCGGTTCGATATCGTCACGGCTCCGGTAGATCCCGGGAATGTCATTTTCGGTACTCTGATGCTGCAGCGCAGTGACGGTGGCGCCGTTCCATTGCTCGTGATAGCTGGCGAAATCGAGCCGGAAGCTGACGCGCTCGCTAGCCAAGCGCTTATCCTCGTAGCGCGCCACGATCCCGGAGTAGCGCTCTGCCAGGTCATCGCCGTCGCTGACCACGCCCAGAGTCAGGGCCTGCCAGCCGACGGTGGCAGTGCCAGTCAGCAATCCGGAAAAACCTCCTTGCGTGCGATAGACGAGCTTCGGCACGGATGCTTCGAACTTGGCGGGCCGTCCGCGGACGTCGAAGACGACTCTCACGTGTTCGGGAGTCTGTCCGCGCAGCAGATGGTGGGTGACGGCGCGGACGTGCAATTCCCTGCGGATGCGGGTGGCGAGATCGTCGAGCGCGGCGGGGTTCAGCTTCTCGCCGACCAGGCGGGTCAATTCGCTGCGCAGGCCGTTGCTGATGGCCTGATTGTCGCCGGCGACCTCCACGCTTTCTACCGTGTAACGGGTGTTGACGTTCATCTGCTGTTCCGGGGAACCAGCGAGGAGCGTGCAGCTCCACAGAATCGCGGCGAGCGTGGCGAATCTCATGCGCGGGAGCATAGCAGGTGATTGGCCAAAAAGAATTGATTTGAATGGAATGATTTAAAAGAATACCTGCTGTGATTTTAGTTCACAGGTGTGGGTGAGCTAGATTGTAGGGCGACGGTGCCCGGTCTTACAGTGCTTTGGCCAACTCGGCGCCAAAAGCGGTCTTGGGAGTCTGGTCTTTGCCGCGGCGGGGCCGGCGGCCGTTGCGCTGCTGAGTGCGGTCTAGCGGCTTGTTGTCTTTGCCCTTGGAAGGCTGCGCCGGGTTAGCCCGCAACAGCCGGTCTTCCAGAGGAGCGCGATCGAAGCGGCGAATGATCGCCTGCATCTCGTCGGCGGTAGGCGCTTCCACAAATGCGAAGCCCTTGGATTCTTGTGTTTCGTGGTTGCGGATGACTTTAACCGAATCCGCGACCAGATTCTCGGCCGTCAGCCATCCTTTAATGTCGTCGGCGGTGACCCATGTGGGCAGATTGCCTAGAAAAACAGTGAAGTTCATTCAGTGATTCGTTTTCTCCGTTGGTTGGAATTTTGGCACTTCAAGGGGAGGATTCCGCGCTGCCATCTAGATAGTATCAAAGAGAAGCGCATCAGTGCAAACGTCCAAAAGTCCCGGATATCGTTGACAGAGGTAAGCGCCAACAGTACCATCAGGCAAGTGAGCGAGAGTGAACTTCTGCGCGGCCTGCCGGCGGTCTACGAGGTGCTCGAACGCGTGTCCGCGCCGGGTGTTCCGCATGCGGTGGTGGTAGCGGAGATCCGGCGCGTGCTCGAGGATGCGCGGCGCGAAATCCGGAACGCCACGGCCAGCGGCCCGCCAGTCGAGACGCGCGTCGCACACGCCCTCGCGGCGCTCGCCAGGCCGTCGCTGCGGCGCGTGATCAACGCCACGGGCGCCGTGCTGCATACGAACCTGGGCCGGGCGGCGCTCGGGCCGCAGAGTATTTTTCCGGGCTATTCGAATCTGGAGTACGATCTGGCGACAGGGCAGCGCGGCAAGCGCGACGTGCACATCGGCGGGCTGATCGAGCGGCTGCTGGGAGCGCCGGGCATCGCCGTGAACAATAACGCGGCGGCCGTCTATCTGGCCCTGAACGAACTGGCGAGCGGCTACGAGGTGATCGTCTCGCGCGGTGAGTTGATCGAAATCGGCGACGGCTTTCGCATCCCGGACATCATGACGCGTTCCGGCGCTCTGCTACGCGAAGTGGGCGCCACGAATCGTACGCGCATCGACGATTACCGCGCCGCGATTAACGAGCGCACGCGGCTGATCCTGCGCGTGCATCCGAGTAATTTCCGCATGGAAGGATTCACCGCGCGCGCGTCA
>DATKNQ010000120.1:0-2060 GCA_035541265.1 Bryobacteraceae bacterium | reverse complement strand
GTCTGATATTCCTCCTCGATGCCGATGCTAAGGCTGGGCTTCATGGGTCCCTCTCACTCCTTATGTCCGCGCTCCAATACTCGATCCAACCAGTCAAAAGCCCTCTCGTTGAAGAGGGCGCGCGCGCCTGTTTCGCAATGCTCCCCCGCGCCTTCCGCGGCCGCAAACGCGAGGAAATCTTTTTCGCATGATAGCGCAGCATAGAGCTTGCGTGCTGTGGCGCCGGTCTCGTCGTTCTCGGCCGAGCAGACCAGCGTGGGACAACGGATCTTGTCTGCCCTGCCTTCCAGCGTGTACTCGCGCGTCAGGTTCAGATAGTCGAGCGGAGTCGCTACGCCATGCACCCACAACCCGCGCCGCATGCCCCAACCGGCAGTCGTATGACGCAACTTGCGTCGCAGCACGCGATCGAGCATCGCCAGAACCAGTTGGTTGCCGCCGGCAAGCTGCCGCCCAACCCAACCCGGTACGCGGCTCAGCAGTTCTTCGAACAACGAGAATTCGCCCGGATCCGTGATGCAGGCCGCCAGGCGCGCTTCGCCGCTGGCCGCGCGCGGCGCCAGGTAGCCGCCGAAACTCACACCCAGCAGCGCAATTCTCGCCCCGTCGACGTCGGGCCGCCCCACGGCGAAATCGACTACCGGCCCGATGACCGCTTCCCAATCGGGGCGGAACGTCAGGCCGTCTTCGATGATGGCCCCGCCCTGGCCGGGACCGTCGAACGTTATGCAGTTATAGCCGCGCGCGATGGCGGCCGCGCCGCTGAAGCAATAGGCTTCCTCGGCCGTGCTATCGTAGCCGCCGTTGATAATCAGCGTGGCCCGCGGAACGGCCGCGCCCGCAGGCTGGAAGAAGTAGCCGTGCAACACGGTCCCTTCGTAGGGAATAGCGATGCGTTCGATGGGCGAATCCATCAAAGCCGCGGCGCTCTGGAATGTCGCGCGATGCCGGCGATACGCAGACACCACGCGCGCATCCACCGGCGCGCCGATCAGGGACATGTACGCCGCCCGGAAGTAGTTCGACGCCCGCGAATATGCCGAGGCCGCGCTGATGAGATGTCCCGCCGCCCGGCTCGCATCCGCGTCCGCCGCCAACCGTTCGCCGAGCGCGTGCCACGCGGCGAACCAGCTTTCAGCGTCCGGCTCGCGGATCTGCCGCGCAGCCGCGAAGCATTCGCCGATTTCAGCGGCGCCGCAGGTCGCATGGCCGGCGGCGCGCAGCCATTGGGAGTCGAAAAGTGAGTCTTGAAAAACGAACGACAATGCCGGTGAGAGTTCTAGTCTCTACCTCCGCTCAGAAAACTCGCCCAGTGGAACGTGCGCGCCGGATTTTCATCGCTCAGCGCCTTCTGCACAGCCAGCTCCGCCATAGCATTCACCATCCACGCGAAATTTTCCTGGCCGACCGACTGAATGTCGGCGTCCGGCGCCGGATTCAGAAAGTCGATGGCATATGGAACGCCGTCTTCCACCGCGAACTCGACCGTGTTCATGTCGTACCCCAGCGCGCGGCAAAGCTTCAGCGCGTCGGAGACCACGCGCGCATACATGGCGGGCTCGATCGGCGGCCCATTCTTCACGTAGCGTTCCGCGTGCGGCCGCTTGGGATCGTAGCGCATCACCCAAACCTTCTCCTGGCCGATCACGTAGCAGCGGAAGTAATCGGTGAAATCGACGGCCTTCTGCAATGTCATGCACAGGTCGCCCGTCTGATCGTAGGCCCCGAAAAGCTCCTGCGGGTTGTCGACCTTGTAGACGTTCTTCCATCCCCCGCCGGCGTGCGGTTTCAGGAAAGCCGGGAAGCCCACATAGGCGAAGATCTCATCCCAATTGAGCGGGTAGATGAGATTGCGCATCGACCGGTCCGTGGTCGATGGCGGATGCTGCTTGTGCGGCAGCAGCACCGTTCTCGGCACAGCCACGCCGATGCGCTCGGCCAGCGCGTAGTTGAAGAACTTATCGTCGGCGCTCCACCAGAATGGATTGTTGATGACGATGGTTCCGCCGAGCACGGCATTCTTCAAATACGAGCGGTAGAAGGGAATATCCTGCGAGATG
>DATKNQ010000119.1:0-5219 GCA_035541265.1 Bryobacteraceae bacterium | reverse complement strand
GATCACTAAAGAACCGGCGCCGGCCGAGTTTTCGAGGGCTTCCACTGCCGCATCGCAAAAGGCCTCATTGGGCAGGAGAATATCCAACAGGATGTTCGTATCGATGGCAGTGATCATCGTCCCCGCACACCGTCGATGAATTCGTCGACCGACGTGTAGCCAAGTTCCGCGAGGCTGTTCTTGCACCGGCCCTTCCACCTTTGGAGATCAAGCTTCTTATGGGCCTTTTGGAGAACGATGGACCCGTCCTGAATGGTGAACTCCACTTCCGCGTTCGGTCCGAGGCTAAATCTGTCGCGAATGTCCTTTGGGATTGTCACCTGACCGCGCTCTCCAACTTTCATACTGTTGAGTATGACACAGAACTCATATTTAGTCACGGGGCGAAACGGGCCGGACGGGCCGGCCGTCAGATTTGGTCTGATTACTCCCAATGGCCTTCACCCTCTTTTGTCCGTCAGAAGAGCCGCCTCCAGGCCTTGACGCCAGCCATTCCTCAAGCTCTTCGGGCCGGTATCGGACTAAAGAGCTGACTTTAATGAAGAGGTATGAGTAACTCGCAACGAACAAGCCCCATCGAGACGGGCATAACTGCGGTCACGGCGGAGAAGCGCGTCATTCTATCCATGGGCGGCAAAGGCGGTGTCGGGAAGACCAGCGTGATGGCGGGCTAGGCGGAGTGGTTTGACCTTAACCAGATCCCGGTAAAACTGTTGGACCTCGACACGGAGAACAAGGCCCGCGGATCGCTAACGCACTTCTTCGGCGGGAAGCGTGAGCTCAGACAATAGGGCAAACGCTTTGGAAATCGCACTGCTGAAGCGGACATGCGTTCTGCCCTGGCACCAGTTCGTGTACGCGGAAGGTGGCGACGATGAAGTGCACGCCGTCTTTGCGACGCACGAGGTGATCATCAGAGGCACAGGATTGACAGCGCTGCTGGCGGCCTTGGCGACACAAAATGTCACCGTGATTCAGGAGTCGGCGCGTGCCGACCGCTTTCAAAGCAGCGCGGATCGGCTCATCCGTGAGGTGGTTGTTCAGAAGCTAGAGGAGGGGTAGAGCGGGCCGAGGCACCGCCGGCAATAATGTCAAACGTCCGCCCATCAAAGCGGAGCATCGCGGACGATGCCGCCCATCGTGAGCGTGTGTACGGGGTCGTACGTCTGCCGCAAAGTTGCAAACCTAAGCGGCCACCTCTACATAATCAACCGAAGTCTGCGGCTCCGGAACCTCTTCCCCCACCTCGCGCATCGCCTCGAAATGCGCACCGAGCGCATCCTGGAAATTCCGGCGGGTCTCCTCCTCGGTATCGCCGGCCGCCACGCACCCCAAAACGTCCGGCGAGTAAGCGGAGAAACCCGTCGCCGTCTTCTCGATGACAACCGGATATCGCTTCGTGGTCATTTCAGCCCTGCCTTCTTGAGTATAGCGTTCAGGGTGCCAGGCGCGAGCTCCTTCCCGTCATGGCCCGGAACAGTAATCACCATCGGCTAGTCCGGATGCTTGAAGTGCCTGTGACTACCCCCTGATCGCATCTCCACCCATCCGTGCTTTTCGAGCAGCCGAATCACCTCGCGAACCCTCAGCGGCATAAAGCCTGTCGCGCTCTCCTCACGCTCCATCCAACCGAATCACGCTCAGCTCCAGCACATTCGGATTCGCCCCCTGAATCTGCGCCAGCAAATCCGCCTCCGGCGCCGTCTCCAGATTGATCCGCGCCACCGCCGCCTCCGCCCCCTCGAACACGATATTCTCCATCTCCTGCACATTAATATGTGCCGCGCTGATCAAATCCAGCACGCTCGCCAGCACGCCCGGCCGGTCCAGATGCCGCACCACCAGCGCGCACGTCGCCGGCGTAGCCTTCGCCAGGTTCACCACGTTCGGCACCTTCCCCGTCTCCGCAAACGTCCGCACGATCCGCACCGTCTCTGCCGCGATGGCCTCCTGCGCCTGGTCCGTCGACGCCCCGATGTGGTGCGTCCCATACACGCCGCCCAGCTTCACGATCTCGTCCGCAAACTCGCCCTTTCCGCCCGCCGGCTCGCTCGCGAACACGTCCAGCCCCGCGCGCACATCGTTGCTGCGCACGGCCCATCCCAGCGCCACCTGGTCCACCACCTCGCCGCGCGACGTGTTGATGAAGTACGCCCCCGGCCGCATCGCATCGAAGAAGTCCGAGTCGATCAGCCCGCGCGTCTGCCCCGTCGCCGCCACGTGCACGCTCACGATGTCCGCCGCCCGCGCGACATCGATCGGCGTCGCCGCATGCGTCACGCCCAGGTCCCGCGCCGCTTCCGGCGTCAGGCTCCGGCTCCACGCCACCACCGGCATGCCGAACCCCTTCGCCCGCGGCACCATCTCCCGCCCGATCCGCCCCACGCCGATCAGCCCCAGCGTCCGCCCAAACAACCCGCGCGCCTTCGAGAATTCCGACTTGTTCCACTGCCCCTGCCGCAGCGCCGCCACGTTGTCCGCGATCCGCCGGTCCAGCGCCAATATCAGCCCGAACGCCAGCTCCGCCACCGCGATCGAATTCTTCCCCGGACAGTTCGAAACATAAATGCCCCGCCGCGACGCCGCCGCCACGTCGATCGTGTTATACCCCGCGCCCGCCCGCACCACCAGCTTCAGCGCCCCCGCGCCCAGGATGGCCTCGGTCACCTTCGTCGACCGCACCACCAGCACCTCGGGCCGCAGCTTTCCGACCTCCTGCGCCAGAGCGTCATCCTTCAAGCCGGGCTGGAAGAAAACCTCGCAACCGGCCGCTTTTAGTCCGTCCTGCCCGGACTGTTCGAATTGGTCCGCTATTAAAACGCGCATACGCGCCTCTACGCTTCACCTTTCCGTAGCACCGCCCCCACTACTTCCTTACCGCGGTCGTACGCCACTTGATATGCATCCCGCCTCTGCGCGCGCGTGAACCCGTAGCCCACGCCGTAGAAATGTTCCAGCCCCTTGCCCAGCACATACGTCGCCGCAAACGCGATCGCGCCCTTCGGCAGCAGACCGCCGCCCAGCGGGATGAATCCCACCAGCTCCCGCGCCAGCGCCCGCCATCCGAACGCGCCCGCCGCGATCGAAAGCAGTTCGGCCAACTGCTCGCCGTATCCCACCTTCCGGTCGCTCGCCGCCGCCACCAGAAACGCCATCCTCACCTGGTTCATGGTGATGAACGCCGTGTCCGAAGCGAACTCGCCCACCGCCCACGGCAGCTCCAGAAAATTCGGCATCACGTTCGGCAGCGCGCTGGCCACCGCGAACAGCCCGTTCTCCCGCGCCACCGCGCTGATCACGCGGTCCACCACCGCCTTGCGAAACGGCTCGAAGCTGCGCGCCAGCACCAGCCACAAATCCTCGCGCGCGTCCAGAATCTCATCCACCGTCCGCCCGGGGTCGTCGCGGAAAAACGTGAACGCCGTCGTCGGGCAAGGCAGACCCTGCTCGTAAAGCACCAGATCGTATTTCTCGGGAATCCCCGCGTCCGACGCCCGGTAAACCGAACGCATCACCTGCATCCGTTTCGCGTGCGTCACGCCCGCGGGCGCTAGAAAATCTTCAATATCCGCATACGCCTGACCGCCCTCGGCCACCAGTCCCACTATCAGCGGCCGCTCGGCGCGCTTCTTCACTTCTTCCGGATTGAGCAGCGCAATCGCGGACTTAGCTTGCTTGATGTATTGGAGCATCGTAGCTTGGCCCGGGGCACGGCCGCTCTGCTCCGCGCAAGCGAAACATCACGTCCAACCCCTTACGCCATTCTACTCCGACGCCCACACGCTCCACATCGATCTCCGGACCGAAGTATCCGAGTATCGTCTCCGTCGCCGGATGAAACTCCAGCGCCGGCGAAACCAGAAACAATCGCGGCGCCTCCGCCCGCAGCCGCATGCCTGGAAAATATCCACTCGGCGTGAATTCGTCGCGATCCAAATGCCACTTCACCCGCAGCCAGTAATCCAGCGCCTGCACCGGCAACTGTATATCGGCCGTCGCCTTCAACTCCAGCACCGCCAGCCGCCCCGACTGTTCCACCGCCAGCAGATCCAGCACGCCGCGCTCCCCGCCCGCAAACGCCGGCACCTGGTCGTACACCGGCTCCGCCAGCAGCGGCGCATACACCTGCCCGATCTGCGCCCGCACCTGGGATTCCAGCCACGCTTCCGGATTCTGCCTGTAAAGCGGATGCTCCCGATCCTCCGCCGCCACCGACCGCCGCGCCGCCAGTTCCCCCGCCAGCCGCTCGATCTCCGGCAAATGATGCGCCTGTGCCGCTGCCCGCTGCGCCAGCCCAAACCGCGCGCCTTCTTCGCCCACTTGTGCAAACTCCACGCCGCGGACCCGCAGGCTCACCCCGCCATCGTGCCGCGCCACGCGCTCCACTTCCGGCATCTCCGCCACGCGCGCAAACGCGCCCAAGGGCGCCGCCATCCGGCACACTTCCACGCGCGTATCCACGTTGCCGAAATCCGCCGGATCCACGTGCACGGCATAATCATGTTCGTCGTAAGCGAACAACTCATACCGCGCGGCATCTTCGTTCAGCCACGGCATCCGCAGGCTCGTCTGCCGCTCCTCGCCGCGCGGCACATAGATCGCTAGCCCCTCGATGGTCACCCGCTTCTCGCGCCGCCGCAGATGATCGAGCCAGATCAGCCCGAACGTGAGCGCGCCGCCCACGTCGCTCTCCACAGGTGCCCCGATGGCCGCCCATCCGGTCTGCCCGCGCCGCAGAAACGCGCGCGCATAACTCGGCGACAAACTCGCCTCCAGGTTGACCTCCGCGCTGATCTCCGCCAGCGTCCAATCCGCGAACTGCCGCGTCAGAAACCCGCGAAACCGCTCGCGAAATACGAGCCGCTGGCTGCGCCGCTCAAAATCCTGGCTCGACGGCCGCGCCAGGTCGACCAGAAACAGCCGCCCCTCCTTCCGCGCGAACCGTTCGACGACCAACTCCAGCCGCCCGCGCCCCTCCGCCGCCACCCCCGTCACCCGCCGCACCAGGTTCCGCGACTGGTCCCAAGCCTGAATCGTCAGCAACGAACTCCGCACCTCGACCGCATAATTGTCCCCCTCCAGCGGCAACAGCGCCTCGCCCGGCTCGAGCAGAGCCGGCCGCCGCGACGACGCCAGAAACCGCTCAATGGCACTTTGGGCTTCGGTTGGATTGGGGATCACTAGCAGCAGTGTCCAGCCGTGCACATCTTTCTCAACGC
>DATKNQ010000118.1:0-2571 GCA_035541265.1 Bryobacteraceae bacterium | reverse complement strand
CCCTGCACGCAGGGGACTATGGGAGTCATCGTTCATTAGCCGGCGTTGCGGCCGGAAGAAACCGGCCGGGGCATAAGCAGAGCGGCGCTGCGCGGCTTGCCGGTCTGAAGGCCGGCCACTACACAAGGCGAAGAGTTAGCTGGCTTTGCTTGGGGCGGGCGGGGCGGCGCCGAGAGCGGCGACGGCGCGATCCTGGATGGGCTTGGGGAGCCTGGCGTAGTCGAGGCCTTCGGCGAGATCCTGGCCATCGTGAATGGCGTATTGAGCGAAGTCGCGGATGGCCTGCTGCTCGGTGGCATCGGGGTTGGCCTTGGAGAAGACGAGGAAGGTGATGCCGACGATGGGATACGCGTCCTTGGCGGCAGCGGGCGGATCGACGACCGGAGCGCGCATGTCTTTGGCAAGCTCCTCATCGAACGCGGCGATCGCGGCGGTGGCGGAGGCGGAACTGGGCGCGACGTACGTGCCAGCGCGATTCTGAATCGAGGCAACGGGAAGTTTTTTCTGCGTGGCGTAGTTCAATTCGGCGTAGCCGATCGTGCCGGCATTCTGCGCGACGAAATCGAGTAAATCGCTGCTTCCCTTTTCGCCGATGCCCGCGGGCCAGGGCACGGAAATGCCGTGGCCAAATTTCTGCGACCACTCCGGGCTCACCTTGGCGAGATAGGTGGTGAGAATGTTCGTGGTGCCGCTGCCATCGGAGCGATGCACCACGATGATCGCGGCGTGCGGCAAAGTTTCACCGGGATTGTCGTGCAGGATCGCGGGATCCTGCCAGCTGATGATTTTGCCCAGGAAGATTCCGGCAAGGGTGGAAGAGCTCAGGCGCAGCGGAGCTTTAAGACCTGGAACATTGTAGACAGCCACGACGGGCCCGGCGGCGACGGGAACCTGGACGAGATTGGGCAGGTCCTTGAGCTGTTCGTCGGAGAGCGGCGCATCGGTGGCGGCCATCTCGGTGGTGCCGAGCTTGAGTTCGGCGATGCCCGCGCCGCTGCCGATGGCGCGATAGTTCACCTGCACGCCCGGATGCGCGGACTGATAGACGCTGACCCACTTGGCCATCAGCGGGCTGACGAAGGTGCTGCCCGAGGCGCCGATGGCGGTCTTCACCGTCGAGGAAACCGCGAAATCTTTTTCCTTTACCGCGTCTTCACCGCGATAGTTGCAACCGGCGACGGTGGTCAAACCGAATATCGCGACTACCGAAAAAAGCGAGCGGCGAGTAAGCACGAGAACACCTCCTGAATCCAAGCACCACAGCCAAATCCGGGGAGCAGGGGGCTCATCTTACACGGGACGTGACTGGGAAATATTATGGCTGTGTTACAAGATTCGGCCTGGGGGAAGGGATTGAAAGCTAGGGGTTTGGCGGGATTTGGAGTAGTCTGTGGGGCGCAAAAGGCGGAATGCCAAGCCATTACAGGGGAACGCGGTTTTAACCAAGAATTCGGCGAGGGGAAAATGAAAAAGACACTCTGGAGAGCGATTTTCTTTGCGGTAACGTGCGGGGCGCTGATGCTGGCGATCGCCGGGACGGCGATGGCGCAATACACGGACTGGCAGGCGATCGACGATTTAGGCGGGCCGAAGGAGTTTGTAGCGCGGCGGGCGGAACTGGCGGCGCAGACAAAAACGGGGTACACAATTTTGTTCGCGCGCAACGAGATTCCGGAGTCGTCGCACTACCGCGAGGACAACGATTTCTATTACTACACCGGCGTACAGGATCCGGGCGCGGTGCTGGTGATGGACAATGTGAACGGCAAGGCCATGCTGTTTGAGCCGCAGCAAGTGGGGCGGACGGCGCAAGTCTACGGGCCAAATTTGCTCTCGCAGCCGGAGGCCGCGAAGAAACTGGGATTCGACAACGTGCAGCCCGTCGGAAACCTGGACATCATGCTGTCGTACATGGCCGGAGGAAGGTCCGGCGTGGATTTGTGGGTGCGGCTGGGCTTTCCGGACAAGGCGGACGGCGCGCGGCCGGAAGTGGGACGCGACCACGCGTGGAAATTCGCGCACCCGTATCACGAGGACGTCACCTCGGACGAAGCGCCTGTGAAATTGCTGGCCGAGCGCTATCCGATGACGAGGCTGCAGGACGTGACCAACATTATCGATGGGATGCGGAACATCAAGCGGCCGGGCGAGATCGAAGTGCTGCGGCGCAACGGAAAGATCAGCGCGGAAGGAAACCGCGAGGCCATGGCGCACGTGAAGCCGGGGATGCACCAGTACGAAATTGAGGCGCGGGCGTATGAGTATTACTACAGCCACGGCGCGCAGGGCATGGCGTATCTGGCGATTGTGGGATCGGGCAAGGACATCAATACCTGGCACTACTTTTCCAACCGCAACGTAATCGAGGCGAACCAACTGGTGGTATTCGATTTTGCGGCTTCGCTGGATCACCTGACGATGGACATTACTCGGACGTTCAACATCAGCGGAAAATTCACCGAGGAGCAGGCCAAGTGGTACGCCGTGGACCTGGAATCGCAGAAGGCGACCATCGCGCTGCTGAAACCCGGGCACACCTATGAAGAGGCGGAAGCGGCGGGCAAGGCCGTG
>DATKNQ010000117.1:0-28056 GCA_035541265.1 Bryobacteraceae bacterium | reverse complement strand
TGGGGCATCGGTTGCGGACTGGTGGAAACGAGAGTATCGATTTCGGTGAGGATATTTTTGAGGGCCTGAATGCTTGCTCTGTCGGTTGGCATACTTCCATCGTGAATCACGGGCAGTGGAAAAGCAAGCGATAGCTGTTTTCATATTCAACGCACCTTTCGGGCACTACCCAAAGCCAAAGCGACTGGAATTGAGTTACGCTGGTCATATGCGTGAAATCGGTCAAGTCAGTCCAATACCAGGTCTTTACCGGTGCGCCATCTGCGGTGCTGAAGTTAAGGTACAGGCCGGGGAACCATTTCCGTCATGCCCCGGTAAGGACCACACCCCGAGGTGGATTTTGAGCGAGGAACGGTTCCTGGCAATGGCCGGACCGGCGCGCTAATTTTCTTATTCGTGGCGTAGCGCCTCTACAGGCTGAACCGTGGCGGCCCGCCTCGCGGGCAGAAACGCCGCAAGCATACCCGTGCCCAGGAGAACACCGGCAGTGAGCAGGAACACGACCGGGTCGCTTGGTTTCACCCCATAGAGCAGCGACGAACTGACGCGCGCCGCTGTCAAGGCGAGGGGCAGTCCAAACAGGATACCCAGCGCGATCAGGACCAAGCCGTCGCGCATGACCATCCACTCGATTTTAGCCGGGGCGGCGCCGAGCGCGATGCGCAAGCCAATTTCCGCCGTGCGCCGCGCCACAGCATAAGCCATGACGCCGTAAACCCCGATGGCGGCCAGCAGCAGGGCCAGCGCGCCGAAGAATCCGCTTAGGGTGGCGATCATCCGGTCGATGAAGATGGAATCGTCCACGCGCTGTTCGAGCGTGCGAGGTTCGACTACGGGGGCCTGGGGATCGAGTTCGGTGGCCGCTCGCCGGACCGTAGACAGCAGGGAGCCCGGCCGCAGCGCGGCCCGCACCAGCAGCGTGGGATCGAACGAGACCATGCCTTCCCGGAGCGGCACGTACACCGTAGATTTCGGCCGGCTCTTCAATCCGTCGTGCAGCATGTCGTGGACCACGCCAACGATGTAGGTCGGCTCGCCGCCTTCGGGTTTCGAATCGTCGAAGCTGAGCACCCGTCCGAGGGGATCCGCGATTCCGGGGAAGAACTCGTGGACGAAGGATTCATTGACCACCGCGACTCTGCGCGTCGCTTGCAGGTCCGCTTCAGTGAATTCCCTGCCCCGCAGCGGGCGGACGCCGATCGCCCGGAAATAATCAGGGCCGACGCCTTGCTCGTCGGCCTCGACCGCCTCTTGCGCTGTGCGCGCCGAGCCGGGTACCCGGATGCTGCTGCTCCACGAGCCTCCCCGATAGGGTCCCGGCATGCCGTAGCTCACCGCGGTAACACCCGGCATGGCCGCCAGGCGCGCCACCAACCGCTCCCGGTGCTGTTCTTTATCGGCGGCCTTCCAGGCGCGCGGATAATCCAGCGAGAAGGTGAGCACGCTTGCGGGCGCGAATCCCAGAGGGACCGCGCGCAGGGCGGCCAGGCTGTGCGTAAACAACCCGGCAGTCACCACCAGCACAACGGAGAACGCTACCTGCACCACCACCAGTGCTTTGCGAAGTCCGGCGCGCGCGCCGCCGGACTGCCTGGTTCCACCGTCCTTGAGGGCCTCGGCCGGGTCGAGCGCCGTCGCGCGCAGCGCCGGAGCCAGGCCGAACAGCAGCGCGGAGACCACCGAGATACCGAGTGTAAAAGCCAGTACCCGCGCATCCGGCGAGACATTGAATGATTCACCGAAGCCGGGCGGGAGGAACAGCAGCATATACCGTTCGCCCCACGCGGCGAATGCCAGGCCCAGCACGCTGCCGAACATCGCGAGCAGCAGGCTTTCGATGAGCCACTGGCGGACCAGGCGCCAGCGCGTTGCCCCCAACGAAAAGCGCATGGCAATTTCGCGGCGGCGCGCCGCTCCGCGCGCGATCAGCAAGTTGGCCACGTTCGCACAGGCGATCAGCAGCACCAGCGCGACGGCCGCCATCAGAATGGTCAGGGACTTGCCGAAGGCCTCGCGCAGCATCGAAATGCCCACCCGCGCGTCGCGGACGTCGATACGCTGAGCGAGCGCCCACTTACCGAATGCCGTCTGGCGCTGGCCGCCGTAGACGCTCATCAGGTACTGCTGCATGATGGTGTTCGCCGCGGCTTGGACGCGGCTTCTGGGGATCTCGGGCCGGCAGCGCGCCATGATCCAGATCCAGTGGTTACCGGGCTGCATGATCTCGCCGCGATACATCATGGCGGGCACCCAGACGTCCGCGCGATTCTCGACCGCCACGCCGTGAAATCCGGGCGCGGCTACGCCGATGACTGTCAGCGGCTGTTCGTCGATCGTGAGCACGCGTCCGAGCACGGCCGGATCGAGTCCCAGGCGCGCACGCCAGAAATCGTAACTGAGGACTGCCAGAGGGTGAGCCTGCGGCGCGCGGTTGTCGGCATCCGTGAAGAGCCGCCCCATGACCGGCCGCAGGCCGAGCGCCTGGAAGTAATTGCCCGTGACGTATTCGCGCTGCACATATTCGACGGAACCATCGTGGCCGCGGTCGAAGCGCACTTTCTCCGCGAAGCTGCGCGCGAAGGTGCCCGAGAACAGATCGGCGTGCTTGCGGAACTCCAGATAGAGCGGATAGGCGGCGTAGCCCGAGCCCCACCCGCCAGTGCGGTAAAGGTTGACGAGCTGCTCCGGCTGCTCCACTGGCAGCATGCGCAGCATGAGGGCATTGATGAACGAAAAGATGGCGGTATTCGCGCCAATGCCGAGCGCCAGCGAGAGCACCGCAGCGAGCGTGAATGCCGGATTACGGCGCAGCCCGCGCAGGCTGTACCCGAGATCCTTGGCCACGGTCTCGATCGCGGGAATTCCGCGGCGCTCGCGATAGACCTCTTTCATCTGGTCAATGCCGCCGAACTCGCGGCGGGCCGCCTGCAGGGCCGCGGCCGGATCGAGGCCCTGCGCGCGCAATTCGGCGGCGCGCATCTCGAGGTGCGTCTCTACTTCTTCGTCCAGCTCGCGGTCGGACTGCCGCGGGCGGAAAAGTGCTGTCAGACGGTTCCACAGTGTGCGCATACGATCCCCTATTCGGTCGGCCGTAGAAACCGCTCCATGAGCGCCACGGTGCGCGCCCAATCGCCAGTTTCGCGGGCGATCTGCTTGCGGCCGGCCTTGGTCAGCTCGTAGAACCTGGCGCGGCGGTTGTGATCGGACGCGCCCCAGCGGGAGGCGATCCAGCCGCGCTGTTCGAGGCGGAGCAGCGCCGGGTAAAGCGTGCCCTGGTTCAAATCGAGCGCGCCGGCGGAGATCTGCTGGATGCGCTGGGCGAGTCCAAAGCCGTGCTGCGGACCCATGGTTTCGAGCGTGCGCAGCACCATCAGGTCGAGGGTGCCCTGCAGAACATCGGATTTCGGGCTTCTTGTAGACATCCAAAAGGAGTATGTGTGATTTCCTTTAGAATGTCAAGAGGAAACCAGTCCAGCCCGGCCGGAATATCAGATTAACGGGTATTATAATGATGATTCAACCGGGAAAATCGGGAAAGGGGACATACATGCCGGAAAACGCCGCCAACCTCAGCGCGGAGCGTATCGCCTACCTGGAGGGGCTCGTCAGCCGGGCGCGCACCGCCGCCGCCGTTTTCACGCAGTACACGCAGGAGGATGTCGACCGCATCGTGAAAGCGATGGTCTTGGCCGGACTCGAGCAGGCGCAGAGCCTGGCCCGCCTGGCGATCGAGGAGACCCGCCTGGGCGTGCTCGAAGACAAGGCCATCAAGAATATGGTGGCCACCGAGTTCGTCTACAACTACGTCAAAGACAAGCGTACCGTCGGCGCGATCAACGAGTACCCGGACCGGGGCATCACGGAAGTCGCCGAGCCCATCGGCGTGATCTTCTCGCTCACTCCCATCACGAATCCGACCTCCACGGTGCTGTTCAAGTGCATCATGGCGATCAAGACGCGCAACGCCGTGATCTTCAGCGCGCACCCCATGGCGTGGCGATGCTGCCAGGAAGCCATGCGCGTCATGTACGAGCGGGCCGTCGAGCACGGCGCGCCGGAGGGCGTGTTCACCTGCATCGAGGCGCCCACGCTCGAAGACAATCACTACCTGATGCGCCACAAAGACGTCAGCCTGATCGATGCCACTGGCGGGCGGAGCGTGGTCAGAGCCGCCTACAGTTCCGGCAAGCCGGCGCTCGGCGTGGGACCGGGCAACACGCCGGTGTACATGGAAAAGTCCGCCGACCTGGACATGGCGGTGGTGGACATCATCACCTCGAAGACGTTCGACAACGGCACGATCTGCGCATCCGAGCAAACGGTGGTGATCGACGATGAGATCTACGACACGGTGCTGAAGAAATTCGCGGAGCTCGGCGCGCACGTGTGCAACGAGGCCGAAACCAAACTGCTCGGGCGCACGGTCATCGACCCGGCCACCGGACGCATGCAGCCGATGGCGATCGGGCAGAAAGCTTCGGATATCGCCCGCTTCGTCGGGTTGCAGGTGCCGCCGAATACCAAGCTGCTGATCGCGCCGATTGCAGGCGTGGGCCCCGCGCATCCCCTTTCGGTCGAAAAGCTGTTTCCAGTGCTTGCGGTGTGCCGGGCGAGTTCCACGGATGAAGCCTTAAAGCTGTGCATGGAAGTGAATCGGGCTGGCGGGCTGGGCCATACCGCGGTGGTCTTTTCGCGCAACGATGAAGTCGTCCGCAAATTCGGCGAAGTGATCAACGCGGGCCGCATCATCGTGAACTCGCCGGGATCGATCGGCGCGCTGGGCGGCGTTTACAACGACATGGTGCCAACCTTCTCGTTCGGCTGCGGCACGGGCGGCGGCAACAGCACCATGGACAACGTGAACGTCTATCATTACCTGAACATCAAACGCGTGGCCCGGAGGACACAGGCGCATATGTGGTTCCGCGTACCGAATCAGATTTACTTCAACATGAACGCCGTCGAAAACGTGCGGCACTTCCCTTCGCGCGCGACGCTGATCGTGACCAACCCGGCGCTCGAGCAGATGGGGCACGTGGATATCGTGCGGCGCAACATGCCGGTCGAGACCATGGTGCGCGTGCTGGCGATTCCGGACGCGGAGCCGGAAGTGAAAGTGGTGATGCAGGGCGTGGAGGCTCTGAACGTTCACAAGGCCGACCAGATCATCGCGCTGGGCGGCGGCTCGGTAATCGACGCGGCGAAAATCATGAAGCTCAAATACGAATCGCCGGACGCCGATCTGGAAGAACTCGCCGCGCCCTTCCTCGATATCCGCAAGCGGGTGGTCCAGTATCCGACCGAAAAAGTGAACCGCGTGCGCCTGGTCGCCATCTCGACCACCAGCGGCACCGGCAGCGAAGTCACGCCGTTTGCCGTGCTCACCGACAAGGAGCAGGGGCGCAAAGTCACGCTGGCCGATTACTCGCTGAGCCCGGATGTGGCCATCGTCGATCCGCAATTTGTGATGTCGATGCCCAAGGGCCTGACGGTGGATACCGGCATCGACTGCCTGACGCACGCGCTCGAAGCGGGCGTCTCGATCCACGCTTCGCCCTATACCGACTCGAACGCCATGCAAGCGATCCGGCTGGTCTTCCGGTATCTGCCGATCGCGGTTGAAAATCCGCGCGACGAGGAAGCCCGCAGCATGATGCACAACGCGGCCTGCATTGCGGCGCTCGCGTTCTCAAACGCTTCGGTGGGCGTGAATCACGCGCTGGCGCACGCGTTCGGGGCGCGTTTCGGCGTGGCGCACGGGCGTGCCAATGCGCTGATGCTGCCGCACGTGATGGCCTACAACGCCGCGGTGCCCACGAAGTTCATGCCGTCGCCCAATCAACGGGCATACGTGGCGCATAAGAAATACGCCTTGATCGCGGATCTGCTGGGCCTCGGCGGCAAGACCGTGGACGAGAAAGTCAGGAACCTCATCACTGCGACGGAACGCTTGCTCGACCAGTTGTGCGTGCCCCGTTCCATCGCGGAGCTGGGCATTTCAAAAGAGGATTTCGAGCGCGCCGTGCCGGATCTCGCCAAGATCGCCTTCGATGATCCTTCGTGGCGGTCGAATCCGCGCATGCCGCTCATGAGCGAATTGGTCGAGTTGTTGTGGCAGGCGTATCGTGGCCGCGGCGCGGCGGCGGAGGGTGTCTATGACGAAGAATGCGTTGTGGCTCAAAATTGACGGCGCGCACGTGACGCGGTGCTTAGAGGACGCCAGCGCAAGACTGGAAACCTGCGAGGGCGAAGCGGTGCTGGACTTCTCCGGCGTGAACCGCATCGACACGAATGAGGTTCATGCGCTCGAGGAGTTCGCCGCCAAAGCTGCGGCCGCGTCTGTGAAGCCCGTTCTGCACGGCGTGCAGGCAAACGTCTACCGTGTCCTGATGCTGATGAATCTCGCGCCGCGATTCTCTATGTAAACGACCAGCCTTTGCGGAACGCCGGCTTCAAGTACTGATTCGCGTCGGAGTTGTTGCTGAAGCGCATCTTCTCCGCGTCCCATTCGAGCTTGCCGGGCACGCGCAGCGCGATCACTCCCAGCAGCATCCACTCGACGAACGGCACTGCCTTCTGGAAGTTCGAGCACGAGGGGTCGCCGCCTTTGCAGGCGCGGATCCAGTCGCGATAATGGCCCGGCGAACGCGTCAGAAGAGGCTGCGGAAACTGGTAATCCTTCATCTTCTCGACCGGGATGAGACGCGTGTCTTCGCCGTAAGTGCCAGTAGTGATCATGCCCTTGTCGCCGATGAACAGGCTGCCATCGGGCGTGGGCATTTCGGCGTCGGGCGAGTTTTTGATCCGCTGGAACTCTTCGTATTTGAATATGTCGCCGATGTAGCCGTCGTACGGCGGCGGCCCTTGCGCCCAGCGTTTCCGGCGCTCGGAAGGAATCTCCGGCAGATCGCCCAGCAGTTCGCCGTCCGGTACGCCTGGGAACTTCGGCGTCTCCGTCAGGCCGTCGTGCCAGAAAACCTTGACCGGCGGCATACTTCCGCGCGCGGGGAAATCGTAACGGATCACCGACTTCTTCGGGAACATGAAATTGCTGGGGCCATCCATCTGGATGCACTCCACGCTCTCCGGCGCACCCAATTGCAGCGCCAGGTTCGGCGCGCCTAGGATGTGACAGGCCATATCGCCCAGCGCGCCGCATCCGAAATCGTAAAAGCCGCGCCAGTTGCCGGGCTGATAGAAGTGCCCGTTGAGCGGCGACTTGTAATCGGGACCGCCGGTCGTGTAAGGCCGCTTCTCCGCGATGCCCAGCCACAGGTCCCAATCGAGCGTCGGCGGCACGGGTTCGGCGGGAGGAATGGAGGTGAGCCCTTGCGGCCAGATCGGCCGGTCGGTCCAGGCATGCACTTCGGTCACGTTCCCGATTTCGCCTGCCCAGATCATTTCGGCCGCCTGGCGCGTGCCCTCGTTCGAATAGCCCTGGTTGCCCATCTGCGTGGCAACCTTGTATTTGTCGGCGGCTTCGAGCAGTTGGCGCGCTTCCCAGACGGTGCGGGTGAGCGGCTTCTGCACATAGACGTGCTTGCCGCGCTCCATGCACCACATGGCCGCCGTGGCGTGCATGAAATCGGGGATGGCGACGATGCAGGCGTCGAAGTTATCGGCCTGCTCGTCGAGCATGCGGCGAAAATCTTTGTACTTCGGAACCTTGGGATACTGGTTGAACATGCGGGCAGCGCGCTCGTCGTCCACGTCGCACAGCGCCACGATGTTCTCCGACGAGCATCCGCGGATGTCGCTGTAGGCCTTGCCGCCCGCGCCGATCGAGGCGATGTTCAGTTTTTCGTTGGGCGATTTGTAGCCCAGCTTCTTCAGCGACGGCACGCTGCCAAATCCGGCGGCCGGGATCGCGCCGGCTAATAGCGATCCGAAAAAGAAATGGCGTCTGGTGAATTCGAATGCCACACCAACCCTCCCCTTACATCATATGCCGATTATTTTGGGGTGGCCGCGGGCTGGTAAGATCCGGGGACGGAGCGGAACGAAATCGCCAGCCGGTTCCAACCGTTGATGGCTACCACGGCGAGTGAAAGATTCACGATTTCCGCTTCACTGAAGTGCTGGGCCATCCGCGCGTACAGATCGTCCGGCACGCCGTGCGTGGAGATCAGGGTCAGTGTTTCGGTCCATGCCAGCGCCGCGCGCTCGCGCTCCGTGAAGAAAGGCGTTTCGCGCCAGGCGTTGAGTGCATACAGCCGCTGTTCGGTTTCCCCGGCGGCGCGTGCGTCCTTCGAGTGCATGTCGATACAGAATGCGCAGCCGTTGATTTGCGACGCGCGCATCTTCACCAGTTCCAGAAGCGGGCGCTCGAGTCCACAGTTGCGGGTGTAATGTTCCAATCCCCACATCGCTTCAAATGCGCCGGCGGGCGCGGCTTTGCGATAATCGACTCTAGGTTGTATGTTTTCTCCTCTTTCCTGATTTGCTCTCTCTACCAATCGTGACGAGGAGGCGAGTTCGTTTGTGACAACTGTTCCGGCGACTGATGTGTTCGAGGGGGAGCGGCGGCGTCTCTTCACGCTTGCCTACGGGCTCCTGGGAAGCCGCGCCGAGGCGGAAGACATCATGCAAGACGCCTGGCTGCGCTGGCAGGCGAATCGATCGGATGGCATCCGCGATCCGGCCGCGTGGCTGACCACCGCGACCACGCACCTGGCACTCGATCATCTTCGCTCCGCGCGCGCGCGGCGGGAGACATGTCCGGGTGTGTGGCTGCCTGAGCCAATCGTCGAAACGCGTTCGCCAGAGGCTTGCGTGTTGGCGAAGAGCGACCTTTCGGTAGCGTTTCTTTTTCTTCTGGAACAGCTCGGCCCGGAGGAACGCGCGGCATTCGTGTTGCGCGAAGTGTTCGAGCATTCCTATCGGGAAATCGGCGATGTTCTGGGCAAAAGCAAAGCTGCCTGCCGGCAACTTGTGAAACGCGGCCGGGAAAAGGTGCGGCAGGACTCGCCCGCCGATGGACGCGCGCGCCGTGCCGAGATGGACTCCGTGCTCGAACGATTCGTTACGGCGGTAGCAGCCGGCGACGAGGCGGCGTTGCTACGACTGCTGGCGCCGCATGCCGTACTCTACGGCGATGGCGGCGGCAAGGCGGCTTCGGTCGTCAATCCGATTTACGGGGCGGAGCGGATCGTGCGTTTCATTATCGGTCTGCGCCGCAAATATCCCGGCGAGTTTTCGTATGCCCGCGCGGATGTGAACGGCAGCCCCGGCTTGCTGGTGCTGCGGCGCGGCGAGGTGCAGTCGGTAACCAGCTACGAAATCGCGGGAGGGCGGATCGTCACTCTATTTCACGTCGTGAATCCAGATAAGATCCTGGCCACCCCGGTTCGGCCGCGAGCACTTCCCGCAAGCGGCGCACCGCTTGGGGCATATCCGCCGCTTGGATGCTGCCGAATCCCAGAATAAATCCGTGGCGCGCGGCCTTGCCCTGGTACGCAGGCGAGAGCGGCCAGAGCCACAGGTGCGCAGCCGCCGCGCGCCGGGCGATGTCGCGGTCGTTTAGGCCCGCCGGTAGAATGACCGCCAGGTGCATGCCGGCCTCTCCGCCCACGATCTGCAAACCCGAGCTGAATTCTTTGCGCAGAGCGCTCACCAGCGCATCGCGGCGCTCGCCGTACACCAGGCGTGTTCTGCGGATGTGCCGCGCGTAATGGCCTTCCGTGATGAAGTCCGCCAGCACGGCCTGAGACAGCCGCGGCGGGCAGAGGTCCGTAGCCATCCGCACCGCGACGAAGCGATCGACCAGGTCGGGCGGAATCACCATGTATCCGAGGCGGAGCGATGGGAAAAGGGTTTTGCTGAATGTTCCGATGTAGATCACGCGCGAGCCGCTGTCGAGACCCTGTAAAGATGCGATGGGCATGCTTCCGTAGCGATACTCGCTATCGTAGTCGTCCTCCACGATCCAGGAACCCGCGTGCTGTGCCCAGTCGAGCAGCTGCATGCGGCGCGCGGCGCTCATGGTGACGCCCAGCGGATACTGGTGCGAAGGCGTGACGTAGGCGGCGCGGGCTTTGCGGCAGAGCTGGATACCGGCGGCTATGTGCATGCCTTCGTCATCCACCGGCACCGGAACGAGATGGGCGCCCGCCAGCGTGAGCGCATGCCGCATCCATTCATATCCGGGATCCTCGATCCACACGGGACTTCCGGGGTCGAGCAGAACGCGGGCCGAGAGATCGAGCGCTTGCTGCGAGCCGCTGACCACCATGATCTGCCCGGCATTGCACTCGACGGCCCGGGCGGTTCTCAGGTACGCCGCGATCGTTTCGCGGAATTGTCTGGAACCCAGCGGTTCGCCGTAATTCAGCGAACTCGCGCGTACCTTGCGCGCGTGCCGCACGACCAGGTTGGACCACACTTGAAAAGGGAAATGGTCGAAAGCCAACTGACCCACGCTGAAAGCTCCGGAGCGGTACATCCAGCGCGCGCTCTCGTGGGCCGGCAACGCCGCCGACAGCCGGGAAACCACGCGCGGTCCGGACGACGTCTTGCCGTTGGCTTTTGTCCGGCCGGCCTGGCACGATGTCATCTGATCGGGCAGCGAATTCGAGACAAATGTGCCGGCGCCGGTGCGGCTCTCGAAATATCCCTCGGCCAGAAGTTGAGCGTAAGCCGTCAGCACGGGAATGCGGGAGACACGCAGTTCCGCGGCCAGCGCGCGGGTGGACGGGACTTGTTGTCCAGCTTGCAGGCGGCCCGAAAGAATGGCGGCGCGGCAGGCTTCGTAGATCTGGCGGTGCAAGGGCTTCGCCGCCTTTCGGCTCACGGCTATCGGGGGCGAGAATGCGCCCGCGGTCTTGCTCATCTCTTGATCATAAGTGGTCATATTGGAGATCGTCTATCTGGCTATTGCGCCCGACCACTCTCTATGGCACGATGCGGGAAGAGGTCCAAAGATGCCGCAGAGGTTAGCCCCGTTTATACTCGGCGCAGCTTTGGTGCGAGCGGCGATCGGAGCGACCACATCCATCGCCGCCTTTCCCGATCCGCCAGTGGATGAAAGCGGGCATCACGCAGCCAAGCGCGAGAGCGCGGTGCTGGCGGGCGGTTGCTTCTGGGGGGTAGAAGCCGTGTTCGATCACGTCCAGGGCGTGGTGAACGCGGTCTCGGGCTACTCCGGCGGCAACAAGAAGACCGCGCACACGGTACTGGTCGAGGGCGGCGGCACCGGTCACGCGGAATCCGTCAAGCTCACGTACGATCCAGCGAAGATCACCTACGGCCAGATCCTGAAAATCTTCTTTTCCGTCGTGCACGATCCCACGGAGTTGAACCACCAGGGACCGGACATCGGGCCGCAATACCGGTCCGTGATCTTCTACGGCGACGATGACCAGAAGAATGTCGCGGAAGCCTACATCCGCCAGCTCGATCAGGCGAAAGTCTTTGCCGGCAAGATCGTTACCGAAGTCGTTCCCCTGCATGGGTTTTATGCGGCCGAAGAACTGCATCAGCATTTCAGCGACCGGCACCCGGATAATCCTTATGTGGTGGCCAACGATCTTCCCAAGCTGGCCGCCCTCAAGAAGAAGTTCCCCGAGCTCTATCGGTAGCCAGATATCTCGACATAAAGAATCCTTACGATAGGGTATTGCATCTGATCCAATTGGACACGGAGAAGATGCTACACAAACTCTTTAAGACAGACAATACGACGGCTAACACGATCCTGCGCCTGGTGCTCGGAATCGTCTTCTTTGCGCACGGCGCACAAAAGATGCTGGGATGGTTCGGGGGCTACGGCTTCACCGGCACCATGCATTTCTTTACCGGCACGATGCACGTTCCGGCGGTGTTCGCCTTTCTGGCGATCGCGGCGGAGTTCTTTGGCGGGTTGGGGCTGATTCTGGGACTGCTCACGCGGGTGGCCGCATTCGGGATATCGGTTAACATGCTGGTGGCGATCGCTACCGTGCATGCGCAATACGGATTCTTTGCCAACTGGTCGGGCGCCCAGAAAGGCGAGGGGGTTGAATACCACTTGCTGGTGTTGGCCATTTGTGCATTCCTCATGCTGAAGGGCGCGGGCGCATTCTCGGTTGACCGGCTACTGAGCGCTGGCAGCCGCGCCTGATACGATGGCCGTGACACCGGAACCCGGCGCGCCGAAGCTGTGGATCGTGCTCGCCCGGTGCTATCGCGAGCTGGCCTTGCTGGTGGAGCGCGACATCGCCGGCCTGGGCCTTTGCCTGAGCGACTTCATGGTGCTCGAAGCGCTCCTGCACAAAGGCCCACTGACGATCTCTGAGATCCAGGCCAAGGTGCTGCTCGCCAGCGGATCGATGACCGCGGCGGTCGACCGGATCGAGTCCATGGGTTTGTTGGTCCGGAAGACGACATCCAAGGACCGGCGCGCCCGCGTCCTGGAACTGACTCCGGAGGGCCGTCGCCTGATCCAATGCGCCTATGCGGAGCATGCGCGGCATCTGGAAGACGCCGTGTCCGTACTGGACGGCGAAGAGAAAAAGGAGCTCTACGCCAGCCTGAAGAAGCTCGGCCTATTTGTGGCCGGGAGGGGAGATAAACATGAGCAGGCAGATTCTGGGGATTCACCACATCACCGCGATCGCCGGTGATCCGCAAACCAACCTCGATTTCTACGCCGGGGCGTTGGGTCTGAGGCTGGTAAAACTGACCGTTAATTTCGACGATCCCGGCACGTACCACTTGTATTACGGCGATGGCGCCGGACATCCCGGCACCATCCTGACGTTCTTCCCCTGGCCGAACGCACCGAAAGGCCGCCAGGGAACGGGGCTCGTGACCGGCACCGCCTTCGCCATCCCCGAGAACGCCATCGACTTCTGGAAGGAGCGCCTCACGGAACGGAACATCGCGTTTGGCGGGCCGGTGGACCGATTCGGCGAGCAGATCCTATCGCTTTCCGATCCCGACGGCATGCGGCTCGAACTCGCCGCTACGAAAGCAGCCAACGGCGAACGAGCTTACCGCGAGGGGCCGGTTCCGTTCCAATTCGCCATCCGTGGATTCCACAGCGCCACACTGTCGCAAGCAAACCATCACGATACGGCGGCTCTGCTAACCGAAACGATGGGCTTCAAGCCCGTCGCGCAGGATGGCAATCGTTTTCGATATGCCGCGAATTCCAGCGAATCGGCGCGCCTCGTGGATGTCATCGAATTGCCTGAGGAGCGGCCCGGCCGTGTGCTCGCCGGCGCCGTACATCACATCGCATGGCGCACGGCCGATGATACGCAGCAGCGCGATTGGCGTACCGAACTCACGCGGCTGCGTTACGGCGTTTCGCCTGTGATGGATCGCAACTATTTCCACTCGATCTACTTCCGCGAGCCGGGCGGCATCCTGTTTGAGATTGCCACGGACCCGCCGGGGTTCGCGGTCGATGAACCGGGTGAGCAACTCGGTTCGCGCCTGGCGCTGCCTGCCTGGCTCGAACCGGAGCGCAAGCAGTTGGAGGCCGTATTGCCACCGCTACGATTGCCCGCGCGATTGGTGAACGCATGACCGATCCGCATGCTGGCCAGCCTGTGCTCCAGGCTGGCCACCCTCTGAAGGGCGCGCAGGGCGCGTTGATCCTGCTGCATGGGCGTGGCGCCTCGGCCGAAGACATCCTCGGGCTGAGCGGCGAGTTCGACGATCCGGAACTCGCCTATCTCGCACCGCAGGCCTCCGGCCACACCTGGTATCCGTACTCGTTCCTGGCTCCCCTCGCGCAGAACGAACCGTGGCTGACATCGGCGCTGAATCAGGTGAAGCGGGTAGTCGATGCCGCCGTGGAGGCCGGCGTTCCGCGCGAGCGGATCGTGATCGCTGGATTTTCCCAAGGAGCCTGCCTAGCCTCGGAATTCACCGCCCGGAACGCGGCGCGCTACGGCGGCCTGATCGCGTTCACCGGCGGCTTGATCGGGCCGCCTGGGACCGAATTCCGTTATACAGGCAACCTGGCTGGTATGCCGGCGTTCTTCGGTTCAGGCGATCCGGATGCGCACGCACCTTGGCAGCGTGTCGCGGACTCGGCCGCGGTCCTGTCGTCGATCGGCGCGGAGGTGGTGTTGAAGCGCTACCCTGGGATGCCGCACACGATCAACCGCGAAGAAATCGACGAGGCGCGCAAGCTGGTCGCCCGGTCATTGTGCGGCGCGCCACTCCAGCACGATCACCGATAGTTTCGGCACGTCGCTTTGCAGCACCAGCCGGTAGCCGTTTTGAGGCCGGGGCTGCTCGATGATCTTGACGGCAGCGGCGCGCTTCCTGTCCAGGGTGAACGTGGTAGCGTTCCAGCCGTTATCGGCATCGGCAGCTTCAGTCTCGGGCTTAGAGTAGCGCGCGTCGGAACTAAAGAGCGTGATGCCCTTGCCGGTCCAGTCGCCGGGGTAAGCGGTGACTTGCGCCGCCGCCGCGGGCAGCGGCCCGTTCGTAGCGCCGATGGAGGCGCGCCGGCCCGCGATGATGAGATATGCGTTCTTCGCCAGTTTGCCGGTCCAGATGATGCGGCGTGAGGCCGTCGACGCCGTGGACGAAGGTTTGGGGCGCGGCGGGGTAGCCGGCGCCGGAGCGCTGCCGGGCCCGAGCAAGGCCGTGAGCGGGCCCGCCTGCGGGATGGCGGTTTGTGCGTCGATTCTGGGCGGCAGAGGTGTGGCGACCGGCGCGGCACTTTGATGCGCGACGACGCGCGGCGCCTGGAAGCGCTTCAGCCGCTTCGCCGGTTCGGCCGGCGCCGGCTTGGACGGATAGGGCGCCGTGGCGGCCGGCAGCGGCGCGGATGCCTGGGGTGCAGATGCCTGCGGAGGCGGAGCTTCTGGAGGCGGCTCGGATTTCCTGGCGGACTCCGGCAGGGGCTGCGCAGGTGGCGGGGCCGCGCCAGGTTTCACGAATCGCGTCGTTTCGGACACAGGCGAACCGCCAGGCACGTAGACCATCAACCTTAGGCGCACGTCGCCGGATTGCCGGGCATACGAAACACTGCCCGAGCGGAGATCGGCCGCGGTCAGCATCACCTCTGTGTGAGCGCCGTGGTCTTCGATTTCGAGCAGCCCACCGGTCGCGTGGCGGATCGGCCGCGCCGTGCGATCCCAGGCGATGTGCAGCTCGCCGCCCATCTCCGCGGCGGTCAGCGACAATCCGCGCGCAGCATAAAAGAACCAGAATCCGAAGGCGCCGGCCACTAACAGGATCACCGCCAGAGCCGTGATCAAGACGATGCGCGCGGTGTGTGGCTTTTGTGGAACCACCACCGGCGCGGGGGACGGCTCGAATGCCGGCGGTGGCGGAGGGGCGAGTGTGGTTTGGGGCGCGGATTCCTCGTCCACGGGCGGCCGCCCGATCAGCAGAGGCTTCAGGATGAATTCGGAGTAGCTGTTCTCCGCGTGAATGCGGCCGTCGGCCTCACGGAAAAAGAATCCCCCGCGCGTGGGCGCGAAACTCGCCGGACGGATAATCAGCGTGACCTGCCAAGGCTGCGCGAAGAAGCGATTGTACAAGGTCAGGTCCGAATCCGCCAGCAGGATTTCGGTGCGCGTATGTGACCGGTACCAGCCGACCGGCTCCATCTCGTCCAGTTGCTTGTCCGTACGACACGAATTCAGCGTCGTCTTGAGGACCGCTTCGTCCTTCTCGGAAAGCAGGAACGACGGCCCTCTCGAATACCCACAGACGATCGGCCGCCATGCCTGGATGCGGACCACGCCTTTTTCGTGGGTGCCGAACAGGATTCCGCCGGTCTCCACGCCCCCGTGCGGCACGCTGTGATAACCCTCCACCGCCGCTTGCCGGATCTCATCGAGGACCACCGGAGAATACACGATGCGGAATGGAGACGCGGGAACGCTCCAAGTTGAAAATGTTGGCTCGGCGTCCGTGCCAGTCATAAGAATCCCCGCCAATATCTCTTGTGCAAGTGTACAATCACTAGCTTAGGTCATTTCCAATACGGAAGCTCTCATCCAATGTCTCATCGGAGGGATCAGTTAGCGGGCCGGCAGCGGCGGTGGCTGTCTCTGGCGTCCCAATGCCTGACAGTGCTGCTATGCGCGGTGATGGCTCGAGCCGCGGACACGGTGCCGCGCATCGAGGTGATCGAGGGCGACGGCGCCGTCAACAACATTCGTCTGCATCACGCAAAGGAGCCGATGGTGCGCGTGGTGGATCAGAACGGCCGGCCCATCCCGAACGTCGCCGTGACCTTCGTCCTGCCGACTAAAGGACCGGGTGGCAGCTTCGAGGACGGGCACAACTCCCTGACCGTCATGAGCGATGCGAACGGGCAGGCGGTAGGCCGCGGCCTGCGGCCAAACGCTGCGCCGGGCCAATTCACCATCCGGGTGACCACTTCGCTACAGGGCCAGGCGGCCACCGCCAATATCACGCAGACCAATGCGGAGCCGGCCAAAGGCGGATCGTCGAAAACCCTTCTGATCCTAGCTCTAGTTGGCGGCGCCGCGGCGGCGGGCGCGGCGGCAGCTCTCGGCAAGGGCAAGGGCTCCTCATCCTCTTCGTCGACCACCACAACAAGCAGTTCGGGCGTGGTGATTACTCCGGGCACCCCAGGCTTCGGACCACCGAGATGATACGAGCGCTCGCAAAGTGGTTGGTCCTCGCGGTTCTGGCGGCGGGCACGGGATACGCCCAACTTACCGTGAACTGCACTCCAGCGGCGCTGCCGCAAGTCGTCGGGACGGCGGTGCAAGTGACCTGCAGCGCGTCCGGCGGCACGGCTCCTTACACTTGGAGCATTAGCGCCGGTAGTCTGCCAGCCGGTTTGTCCCAAGATCCGAATTCCGGCACCATCTCCGGTACGCTGGCGGATCCGGCGGGTCCGTACACTTTCACAGTAACCGCAACTGACAGCACTCAGCCTACGCCCTCGACAGGCAGTCAGACTTATACCGGCGCGACGGTCGATCCCCTTACCCTAAGTTGTACGTCGGCCGCTGGCCCGGTCGAGGCCGGCGTGTTGTACACGGACTCCTGCACCGCATCGGGAGGAACACCGCCTTATAACTGGATGATTGCAGGTTCCAGCATCCCACCCGGCTTGGCGATCTCTCCCACGGGTAACCCCGCCACGATCAGCTACACACCGCCCAGCGCTCTGGCATCGTACCAATACAGCGTGCAGGTCACGGATAGCAGTTCGCCGGTCCTTACGGCCGGCCAGCCGTTTTCGGGCGCCATCGCCGCGGCGGTTACTATTTTCACGGCCTCTCCTCTGCCGGCCGGCGCTGTGGGCAGTTCATACTCAGAGCAGTTTGCGGCATCGGGCGGGGTGAGTCCATTCAGTTGGTCGGCGACCGGGCTGACGGGCACTGGACTGAGCATGAGCACCGGCGGATTGTTATCCGGTACGCCGAACACGGCTGGTCCGCTGAGTCTCTCGGTAACGGTGACAGATGGCGCCGGGGGAGTCGGCAGCGGTCCATTCAGCCTGACCATCACACCGCAATTGACGATCAGCACGATTTCGCCTTTGCCTGCGGCGACGGTGGGCACGCCATACTCGGAAACGTTCGCCGCCACGGGAGGTTCGGGTACCGGCTACTCCTGGTCGGTAGCGTCGGGATCGCTGCCGGCGGGGCTCAGTTTGAGCACAGCCGGGGTGTTACAGGGCACGCCACAGACTTCCGCGATCACCGAAAGCTTCACCGTAAAGGTTGTCGATAGCAATAGTAACTCGACCACTGGCATCTTTGTTCTGCCCGTAACTCTGACTATCACGACCGGATCGCCGTTACCCGCGGCGGCGATCGGTACTGCTTACAATCAGGCGCTCACGGCGGTAGGCGGCGCGGGCGGCTACACCTGGTCGGTTACGGCCGGATCGCTGCCGGCTGGATTGAGCTTGAGTACCGGAGGCGCAATCGCGGGAACACCCCTCGCGGCGGCTGTAAATGCCAGCTTCACAGCCACGGCAAAGGATTCGGCCGGCGGATCAGTTTCCACGCCGTTCACACTGCCTGTCACCCTGGTGATTACCACTGCATCGCCGCTGCCCCAGGCAGTTATCGGGACGGGCTACCAACAGACACTCGCTGCCGGGGGAGGAGCGGGCGGATACACGTGGGCGGCTGCGGGACTACCGGCGGGATTGAGTCTCAGCACGGCCGGAGTGATTTCCGGTACGCCGTCGGCCTCCGCGGTTACTTCCACCTTCAATGTTACGGTGACGGACAGCACGAACGCCACCACACAAAAGTCCTTCACCCTGCCCGTCGCCGTATCGATTACGACAACTTCGCCGCTAGCCACTGGCGCAGTGGGTGCCGCATACAATCAGACTCTGGCGGGACAGGGCGGGCTGCTTCCCTATAGCTGGGCGCTGGCGGCGGGCTCACAGCCGCTGCCGGGTGGGCTCACACTAAGTCCCTCGGGCATCATCAGCGGTAACCCATCTGGTGCCGGGACCTACTCATTTAACGTGCAGCTGAGTGACAGCGCCACGCCGAGTGAAACAGCCACCAGGACTTTTGTCATCACCATCAGCGGTCCGCTGAACATCAGCACGACGTCGCTGCCAAACGCCACGGTAGGCCTCCCGTATTCCCAAAGCATGGCGGCCGGAGGCGGCGCACCGCCTTACACCTGGTCGCCCGTGGGAGCTCTGCCGGCTCCTTTGGCCGCGCTGTCACTCAGTTCTTCCGGTGCGGTCACCGGCACGCCTGCCGCGGCCGGCGCAGGCAGCTTCAAAGCGACGGTGACCGACAGCACGGGCACGTCGGTTAGCCAGACCGTGACTCTGACCATTGTGGCGGCGCCTTCGATCGCCACGTCATCGCTGCCGAACGGTTCCGTAGGCGCAAGTTATTCCCAGGCACTTTCCGCATCTGGCGGCACGCCGCCTTATAACTGGGCCGTCGCGAGCGGTACTCTGCCAGGCGGACTGGCATTATCTACAGCGGGCGCCATCAGCGGAACCCCCACGGCGGCAGGCACGGCGAGTTTCACGGTGCAATTGACCGATAGCATGGGCGCGACCGCGAGTAAGGCGCTGACGCTCACGATCCTCCCGAATATTACGATTTCGACCGCATCTCCTCTGCCCACCGGAGAAATCAGCATCCCGTACTCCACGAAGCTGGCGGCGGCCGGCGGGACGGCGCCCTATACGTGGTCCGTGACCAGCGGCTCTCCTCCAACAGGCTTGACGTTAGCGGCAAGCGGTACGATCACCGGCAACCCGGCCGTCGCCGGCATATTCAGCTTCACCCTACAAGTTACCGACAGCAACCATGTTACTGCCAGCGCGCCGTTCACACTGACGATCACCGCGGCACTCACAATTACTACTCCGCCGGCCTTGGGCAGCGGCTCGGTCGGCGCTGCCTATCTGCAGAATCTGGCCGCCTCCGCGGGGGTATCGCCTTATGTTTGGAGCGTAATACAAGGAGTTTTGCCGCCCGGCCTGACACTTTCCAGCGCTGGATCGATCAGCGGCGCGCCGACTACCGCGGGCACTGATAACTTCACCTTAGCCGTCAGAGACGCGGTCAACGCATCCACTACCAGGCAGTTCACGATCGTCATCGGCGTTGGGCTCACCGTTTCATCTCCGTCGATCCTGCCTGGCGCTGCCGTGGGGGCCAGTTACACCTATTCATTACAAGCGTCGGGCGGTACGGCACCGTATACCTGGACGATCATTGCGAGTTCCGCGCCGCCGGGTCTGTCACTGAAACAGGACGGCACATTATCGGGCACTCCTACAGTCACCGGGTCATTTACATTTACGATCCAGGTGATCGACAACGCGTCGCATGCCGCAACCGAACAGGTGTCGCTGGCCGTGTCCCCGGCGCTCAACATCACTACCAGCACGTTACCGGGAGCGACCGTGGGCGCCGCCTATTCACAGACGCTGTCTGCCACGGGCGGCACGGCGCCCTATTTGTGGTCGATCGCGGTAGGCGCCTTGCCAGGTGGCTTGAGCTTCTCGGCGGCCGGAGTGATTACCGGCACGCCGAATGCGGCAGGAACGTTCCCATTCACGGTGCAAGTGGCCGACAGCTTGTCGGTCATCGCGACTAAACAACTGCAGATTACCGTCACTGGCGGCATTGCGATTACCACCGCGCCCGCACTGCCGAATGCATCAGTGAATGCGAGTTACTCCCAGACGCTCAGCGCGTCAGGCGGGGTAGCGCCGTACACGTGGGCTGTCACAGCGGGATCTCTGGTTGCCGGACTCACCCTGAGTAGCGCGGGGACGCTAACAGGAAAACCGTCAGCGGCGGGCACATTCCAATTCACAGTTACGGTGACAGACAGCGCGGCGGCTACCGGCAGCCAGCAGTTTACCCTGACCGTGACCAGCGCGTTGACGATTACCACTGCCTCGCTGCCAGGCGGCAAGAACGGCGCCGCGTACAGTCAGACACTGGCGGCCGCCGGCGGCACGCCGCCCTACACCTTCACCTTGAGCACGGGTACGCTGCCGCCCGGTCTGGCTCTCAGCAGTGCGACGATTGCCGGCACACCCACCACGCCAGGATCCTACACCTTTACCATCGCGGTAACTGACAGTACATCTGCCACGGCGACGCAAGAATTCACGATTGTAATTGGCGGACTGGTAATTACCACCACCGGAAGCCTGCCCACTGCGGCCGTGGGCACGGATTACTCACAAGCGATCGTGGCGGCCGGTACGCCTCCGTACACTTGGGCCATCACCAGCGGCACGCTGCCGGGCGGACTATCGCTCAATTCCACGAACGGCATCGTGAGCGGTACGCCCACAGCCGCCGGTAGCTTCCGCATGACCGTGCAAGTTACAGACGGGTCGAAGTCGACTGCGTCGGAGTCACTCAGTCTGGCGGTAGTTTCGGGCGGCTTTACCGGGCTCTCCGGTACGGCGAATGCGGCCGAGCAACTGAGCGGCACACTCGCGTTGGGCGCCGCATATCCAACGGCGATCAATGGCCAACTTACGCTGACGTTCCAGCCGGAGGCGTCGCTGGCGTCGCCGGCGGACGATCCTTCGATTCAGTTCTCGGCCGGGGGACGCACCTTGAGTTTCAGCATCCCGGCGAACAGTACGGCTCCCGTCAGCTTCGCATTGCAAACCGGGACCGTGGCGGGAACCATCACGCTGGCGGTCAGTTGGCAATCGGGCGGAGTGAGCCTGCCGGCACCCGCCGCGCTCAACCAGACGATCCAGATCGCGCCCGCCGTACCGGCGATTACCGCGCTCTCCGCCAGCACCACCTCATCCGGCTTCCAGATTGTGATCACCGGCTACTCCAACACGCGCGAGTTATCTCAAGCGACTTTGCAGTTCACGCCGGTGGCGGGGCAGACGCTCCAAACCACCAGCGTGACGGTGCCGCTCACGAGCGCGGCGGCGGTTTGGTTTCAAGGCAGCAGTTCCGATCAGTACGGCAGCCAGTTCATTCTCACACTCCCGTTCTCGGTGTCGAACGGCGCCGCCAGCGCCGTCGCATCGGCCTCGGTTCAGTTGGTAAACACCCAGGGAACATCGTCACCGGCCAGCGCTTCGTTCTGATGTCTGCCATCGCCTCTGAAACCGAACTCGACGATTTGCTCTCTGCCCCCTGCGAAGGCGACGTTGCCGCATTGCGCGCGATGGAAGGCGATCTGCTGATCCTGGGCGCGGGCGGCAAGATGGGCCCGAGCCTCGCGCGCCGCGCGCGCCGGGCTGCGGATCAATCTGGCGCGGCGAAACGCATTGTGGCCGTCTCGCGTTTTTCGGATGCTGAAGCGGAGCGGCAGTTGCGTGAGGCCGGCGTCGAGACCATCTGCGCCGATCTGCTCGACTTCGATCATCCGGCCGCGCTGCCGGATGCCTCTCACGTGATCTTCATGGCCGGCCGCAAATTCGGTTCCACGGGCGCCGCGCATCTGACTTGGGCGAGCAACGTGTATCTGCCCGCGCGCCTGGCCGAACGCTATCGCGCGTCGAAGGTCGTGGCATTTTCAAGTGGCAACGTGTATCCCTTGGTGGCAGTTTCGAGCCGCGGCGCAACGGAAGATACAGTGCCCGATCCGGCCGGCGAGTATGCGCAATCGGTGCTGGCGCGCGAACGCATGTTCGAGTTCTTTTCGGATCGTCACGGCACGCATGTGTGCCTGCTGCGGCTGAACTATGCCGTGGAGCTGCGTTACGGCGTGCTGCGCGATATCGGCCTGCGCGTGTTTGAGGGGCGGCCGGTCGACGTGCGCATGGGCCGCGTCAATGTGATCTGGCAGGGCGACGCGAATTCGGTTTGTCTGCGCAGTTTCGCGATTTGCTCCTCGCCGCCCACGGTACTGAATGTGACCGGTCCCGAAACATTATCCGTGCGCGATGTGGCGCTACGATTCGGCGAGCTGTTTGGCCGCGCGCCCGTCTTTGAAGGCCAGGAATCGGACACCGCGCTGCTGAACAACGCCGCGCGATCCCACGCGATGTTCGGCACACCGTCAGTAAGCGCGGAGACCGCGATCGAGTGGACCGCCGAGTGGATCCGCGCGGGCCAAGCCGGCTGGGATAAGCCCACCCACTTCGAAACCCGCGACGGGCGGTTCTAATCCCGGCGGGCCAGCGCCTGCCCCAGATCTTCGATGATGTCCTCGACCGCTTCGATCCCCACCGACAGGCGCACCAGATTATCGCGAATGCCCATGCGCGCGCGATGGCGCGGCGAAATCTCGCGATGCGAGCTCATCATCGGATAGAGCATTATGCTGTGCACGTCCCCCAGCGAGGTGGCGCGCACGATCATGCGCAGCGCGTTCATGAAGCGGAAGACCTCAGGCCGGCCCGCATCCTTCAACTCGAAGCTGACGATGGCGCCGTATAGTCCTTGCGGCAGCAGGCTGCGGATGGTGGCTGCGTCGGGATGCGCCGGGTCGCCCGGGAAATAGACCCGTTCAATGGCGCTGTGCGATGCGAGCCAGGATGCCACACGGCACGCGTTGGCGCACTGCCGTTCCATGCGTAGCGGCAGGGTCTTGATGCCGCGCATGGTCAGATAGCTTTCAAACGGGCCGAGCACCGGGCCGACCGCTCGCGCGAGCGCGCGCAGACCTTCGTAATGCTCCGCATCGGTGACCACGAGTCCGCCCAGCACGTCGCCATGGCCCGCCAGGTACTTGGTCGCGCTATGTACAGTAAAGTTCGCGCCCAACTCCAAAGGCCGCAGTAGCAGCGGCGTGGCGAAGGTGTTGTCTACGATCACCGCGGCGCCCGCAGCGCGCGCGATTTCGGCGATGCGGTCCAATCGGGCGACGCGCAGCAGCGGATTCGATATGGTTTCGAGCAGCACGCAGCCGGGCTTGGCCTGTGCGACGGCCTGCTCGAACGCTGGCAGGTCGCAGACATCCACGAAACGCGTGCTCACGCCACAAGGTTCCATCACGTTCATCAGCAGGCTGACGGTTGCGCCGTACAACGCGTTGGCCGCCAGCACCGACCTGCGGCGGTCGGCGAGCGCGGACAACAGCGCCACATGGATGGCTGCCATCCCCGACCCGCACGCCAGCGCGCCGTGCCCGGCTTCGAGCGCGGCTGCCTGTTCTTCGAGCGCCGCATTGGTGGGGTTGTCGTAACGCGCGTAACAGTAACCCGGCTCTTCGCGGCCGAAAACCTTGTCTAGCTCCTCCATGCTTTCGTAGAAGTAACTGGAGGCTGTATATATAGGCGTGGTGGACGGTACCTGGACGCCCGCCTTCTTCCGGTCGCCCGCATGCACGGCCTTGGTTTGTATCTTCACGATGATTTCCTCTTCCAGCGTGTCCCGGCCTTGGTATCTTCCAGGATGATTCCTTGATCGAGTAACTGCTGCCGGATTTGATCCCCTAAGGCGAAGTTGCGGGCTTTCTTGGCGTCGTTGCGCGCCTGGATTTGCGCCTCCACTTCCGCGTCGCCGATCTGCCCGGTTTGGACGGTTGGCCGTAACACGTCGAAAACTGCGTCGAAGCGCGCCAGGAATTCGAGCGCCGGCGCACGATTGCCTGTATTCGCCGCGCCCGCGTCCATGGCGGAGTTGGCGTCGCGCACGTACTCGAACATGGCCGCCAGGGCCTCGGCGGTGTTCAGGTCGTCGTCCATGGCGGCCGTAAATTGCGCTTGCGCCGCCGCCGTGCGCGCCGCCAGCGGCTGACTCAAACCCTCGGGAAACTCGCCGCTCTCGATCCGCAATTTGAAGTTCCGCAAGCGCTCGATGGCGGTCTTGGCCGATTGCAATCCATCGAAGGTGAAGTTCAGCGTCTTACGATAAGGCACCGACGCCAGCAGGTAGCGCACGGTTTCGGGCGCATACCCGCGGCCCAGGATGTCACGCAATGTGAAGTAATTGCCCAGCGACTTCGACATCTTCTGGCCTTCCACCATCAGAAACTCAGCGTGCAGCCAGAAGCGCGCGAAAGGTTTTCCGGTAAGAGATTCGGATTGCGCGATTTCGTTCTCGTGATGCGGAAAGACCAGGTCGATGCCCCCCGCATGGATATCGAGCGTCTCGCCCAGATATTCGAGGGCCATGACCGAGCATTCGATATGCCAGCCCGGCCGCCCGGGGCCGATCTTTTCGTCCCAGAAAAACTCGCCCTCTTTGGGGGCCTTCCATAAGGCGAAGTCGCGCGCATCCGCCTTTTCATACTCGTCGACGTCCACGCGGGCGCCGGCCCGGATGCCGCTAAAATCGTTGTGCGATAACTTGCCGTACTCCGGGAAAGTAGCTATGCGGAAGTATGTCGAGCCCTCGCTCGTGTAAGTATGTCCACCCGCAGTCAGGCGGCCGATGGCGTCCGCCATCTGATGGATGTGCTCCGTGGCAGGCACTACATGCTCCGGAGTTTCTAAGCGCAGCAGCGCGCAATCGTCGCGAAAGGCCTGTTTGTAATGCGCCGTGTACTGGTCGAGAGACTGATTCTGCGCCACGGCATTGCGAATAATCTTGTCGTCCACGTCGGTGATGTTCATGACGTGATTCAACTGGTGACCGCTGGCGCGCAGCCACCGCCGCAGAATATCGACAAACGTGAAGGTCCGGAAGTTGCCGATGTGCGCGTAGGCGTAGACTGTCGGTCCGCACGTGTACATGCGTACGGTGTTGTCCCGCTGCGGCGCGAAAGGGGTCACTTGCTGCGAGAGCGTGTTGTAGAAACGCAGGGACATAACTGGGGAATTTTCATCGTAGCAGAGTGCGCTGGTGGGCTCGCTTTATCGGAACCAAGCTTGCACGCCCTGCTGCAGGGCCGCCGCGCCCGCCGCGCCGGTGAGCGCGGTCATGAACGCCGGCACCGGACCGCGCCGCTTCCACTCTTCATGTAGCGCGTGCGCGCCCAGGAAAAACAACCATCCGGCGGCGATGCCCAGCGGATAAGTGATCCAGTGCGCTCCCAGGCCCGGCGCGATGGCCAGCGCGACAATGCCGCCCACGAGCGTAGTCATCTCCGCCAGCACGCTCCAGAACAACGCCGTCGATCGCGACTCGACCGAAGCCCGCACGATGGCTCCCAGCGCGATGCCTTCGGGGATCTTGTGCAGCGCCACGGCCAGGGCGACCGCCAGCCGGATGCCGTGCTCCGACGCCATCTGCGCGGTTGCCACGCTCCAGCCGTCGAAAAAGCTGTGCAGCATGCTGGCGCCCAGCAGCGGCGCCGCGAAGCCGTGCAACTCCGAATGGCAGGACGCGTGGTCGTGATCGTGGCCGCAGGTTGGACAAACCGGAGCCACATAGCGGTCGATCAGGAAGAGCGAGCCGTAGCCCGCGGCAAAGAAGAAGGCTGTCACTCGCCAGCCCATTTCCTCGACCAACTCCGGCAGCAGGCCGAAGAAGACCACGCCCAGAAGCACGCCCGCGCTGAAGGGCAGCATCAGACGCGTGCGGCGGCCGGCCGTGGTCAGCCACAGCCCCAAAAACACGCCGGCCACGCCGATGAGCGCCGCCAGCAGCGGCGGCACGATTGGGGAATTGGCGAGAGCAAACAGCAACTTTTCACCCTAGCACAGCCCCGGCGCCCGCCGGACGCGGGTTCATCCGTTTGACATCCTTCCCGGAGCGTATTTATGATGAAGGTTCACAACGCACGTCCATGCTAGTTGCTGCACGTCCTCAAAGAGCAACTGTGTATTTCTGGTCTGGAATCACACTATGATCAAAGTAGAGGGCCTCACTAAGCGATACGCCCGCACTGTCGCCGTCAATAACATTTCTTTCGAGGTAGAAAAGGGTCAGATCGTCGGTTTCCTGGGGCCTAACGGCGCCGGCAAAACCACGACCATGCGGATTCTGACCTGCTTCCTGCCTCCCACCGCGGGGACCGCCACTGTGGCCGGCTTCGATGTCCTCGAAAACCCGCACGAGGTGAAGAAGCGCATCGGCTATCTGCCGGAAACGCCGCCACTTTATCCCGAAATGGAGGTCAGCGAATATCTGACCTTCGTGGGCCGCCTCAAGGGCATCTCGAGCGCGGACATCGCGCGCCGGGTTGGTGAAGTGGAGGAGCGCTGCGCCATCGGCGACGTCCGCAACAAGCTGATCAGCAAACTTTCTAAAGGCTACCGGCAGCGCGTGGGTCTGGCCCAGGCGATCATTCATAACCCTGACGTCCTGATCCTCGACGAACCGACGGCTGGTCTCGATCCCAAGCAGATCATTGAGACGCGCGAGTTGATCAAGCACCTGGCGGGCGATCACACCATTATTCTCAGCACTCACATCCTGCCTGAAGTCGAACACTCATGTCAGCGCGTGGTCATTATAAACCAGGGCAAGCTGGTGGCGACTGACTCGGTTGAGAACCTCACGAACCGCTTGCGCGGCGCCGAATCGGTCGCCATCGAGGTGGCCTCATCCAACGGACCGCTCGAGCCGCACGAAGTGCAGCAGCGCCTCGAGCAGGTGAGCGGCGTGAGCCGGGTGTTGCCGCGCGAGGCCCGCGAGGGCCGTTTGTCGTTCGAGGTGGAAAGCCTGTCCGGGCGTCATATTCGCCCCGAATTGGCTCGCGCCGTGGTGAATGCCGGCTGGAACCTGAATGAGTTGCGCGCCGTCGGGCTCAGCCTGGAGGAAATCTTCCTGCAGTTGACGGGCTCTGAAAAGAAAAATGCTGAGCCGGCGGACGCCGAGAAAGAAGTGATCGCATAGGACCCCTATGAAGAATGTTTGGATTATCTGCCGCAAGGAACTCAAGAGTTACTTCGCCTCGCCCATCGCTTATTTGCTGATGGCATTCTTCGCGCTGATCTTTGGTTTTGGGTTTTTCACGGCCACGCGCGATTTCGTCCGTTTCGGTTTCATGGCCCAGATGCAGGGCCGTGACATGCCCATGAGCGTGAACGAGCAAGTTATCCGCCCGCTCCTGGGCTTCGCCAGCACGGTGGCGCTGTTTCTCATCCCCATGATCACTATGCGGCTGTTCGCGGAAGAGAAGAAGTCCGGGACGATCGAGTTACTGATGACTTCGCCCGTGCGTGACTGGGAAATTATATTGGGTAAGTGGCTCGGCGCGTTGTTGCTTTACTTGTGCGTGCTGGGAATGTCCGCGATCAACATCGCCCTGCTGTTCGCCTTCGGTAAGCCCGATTGGAAGCCGATCCTGGTGGGATATCTGGGATTGATCCTGCAAGGCGGAACTTTGTTGGCGATCGGCGCATTCATCTCCACCACAACGAAGAACCAGATCATCGCCGGCGGCGTGACATTCTTTGTATGCCTGCTGTTGTGGCTGCTCAGCTGGTTCACTGCGTTCGACAGCAGCGGTTATGGGCAAGTGGTCAATTACTTGTCGATTGTGACGCACTTTGAAGGATTTGCCAAAGGAGTGCTCGATTCCAAGGACGTGATCTTCTATCTCTCGATGATTTTCTTCGGTTTATTCATCACGTCCCGTTCCATGGAGTCGCTGCGCTGGAGGGCATAAATGAGATCGGATTGGATCAAAGCAAGACAAACAAAGTATACGGCCTACGTCACTGTCTATATTCTGGTGATTCTGGGCGTCTTGGGCGTGGCTAACTTCCTGGCCAATCGCTATGACAAATCTTACGACTCCACGGCCAACAAGCAGTTCAGCCTTTCCGAGCAGACTGAGAAGGCTGTCAAAGGGTTAAAGAAA
>DATKNQ010000116.1:0-8885 GCA_035541265.1 Bryobacteraceae bacterium | reverse complement strand
GCCTTGCCGCAGGTGCGGCAATAGGCGACAGCAGGTGTCTCGGAATGGTTAAAGCAATTCATAACGTCTCCCCTAACGTGACTTCGGCTCGTCCGATCCCTTCACCGGCAAACGGTGCGTGTCCGCGCCGCTGCCGGACTTCTCGATCACCGCCGCCGGTCTCTGTTCTTCCTCTTGTTGTTGCTGCCAGTCGCGCAGCTTGGTTTGAATCTGATAAACCACCTTCAGACTCTCGTAAAACTTCACGGTCCGCTGCCAGCTCCGGTAGACGCGGTCTTCCACGCCGCTCCAGACCGCCGCCGGCGATAGATCCGACGGGCGCAACTGGCGCGCCGGCGCCACCCAGCGGGCCAGCATGGCGAACGACAGAATGGTCATCGCCATCCCCATGGCGAAACGCGGCTGCAGCACCGGATGCAGCGCCTTGCGGAACCAGTTGCGGATGCCGGTTACGGGCGTCTTCGCATGCGCCCAGGGCGCGTGGAACAGCAGCCGCGTCATCAGCTCCGGCGGCGGTTCCACGGTTTCGGCGCGCTCCATGAAGGCCACCGCGGCCGCCGCATCCCGCGCCAGGTCCGCGCAATCCCGGCAGACCGCCAGGTGTTGCTCGACCGTAGCTCTGGCGTCCGGCCCCAATGTGCCGTCAACGTAGTCGCAGATGAGAATTTCCAGTTCCGCGCACGTCATACCAGTGCCTTCTGTTTCCGCAAAATCCTGGCCAACTCGGCCCGTCCCCGGTTCAGCCGGGACTTCACCGTGCCCTCCGGGATGCGTAGAATATCCGCGATCTCCCGGTATTCCAGATCCTGCAAATCGCGCAAGATGACCGCCTCGCGCAATTCCGGCGAGAGCTTCTGCAAGCCCGTCTGCAAGATCTCGCTGGCTTCCCGGCCCGCTACCAGACCTTCCGGCCGCGATCCCGCTGTGACGGCTTCCTCCAGCATGGGAAGCTGCTCTTCAATCGAATCGGTAAGACGTTCCTGCCGGGTGCGCCGGTAATGGTCGATCAGCAGATTGCGTGTCAGGCGCGCCAGCCACGTAGTGAACGCCCCCTCGGCCGCGCGAAACGTCTTGAGCGTACGATAGACCCGCAGGAAAACTTCCTGCGTCAGGTCCTGTGCCTCTCCGTCCTTACCAGTAAAGCGATAGCAAAGCCCGTATACGCGGCGGGTGTGAGTCCTGATCAGCTCCTCCCAGGCGGCTTCGTCGCCGCTCAAACACCGGTCCACGAGGCTGTGATCGAGGTCCAATCTCTGTTTTATCCAATATCGGCTGCCGCCGTCCCCTGTTTCCGGGAACGGACCACCTGAAACCATTGCCAGGGCGGCGGTCGCCATGCTTGCCTCGCTTCCTCCTCAAGAGCTTGGCCGGCGCTATCATCTTCATCCGGCTTACACTTAAAGAAACGAGGCTTTCTCATCATAGGTTCATTTTTTCCCGCGCGCCAGTCCCCGCTCGCGCCGCATTTCAATCCGGCCGCATCATCGTGTTAGGCTCATTCTCCTGGAAATGAGGAGTGCCCTGAAGCGCAACTGGAAATGGCTGGCGCTCTGCGCCTTGGCGGTCCTGGCCGTCGTCTGGCTGGCGCGCCTGCTCCCCCGGAGCCACGGTTTCGACTGGCGGGCGTTCGGCGCCACGTTGGCTGGATTGCACTGGTGGTGGCTGGCCGCTGCCTGCGGTGCGGTCTTCGCCGGCTACCTGGGCCGGGCCTTGCGCTGGCGCGTGCTGATGCGCCCGGTCAAGCCCCATCCCAACCTCTGGAACCTGTTGTCCGCCACCGTGATCGGCTTCAGCGCCATCACCGTACTCGGCCGCCCCGGCGAGCTCGTGCGCCCTTACCTGATTGCCAATAAAGAGAATGTACCGGCCTCCTCGCAGCTCGCCGCACTGCTGCTCGAACGCATCTACGACGTGCTCACCGTACTCGCCATCTTCGGCTTCGCGCTCAGCCACGTGCGCCGCTCCGATGCCGCCCTCGGTCCGGCGCTCACCTGGGTTTTCGCCACCGGCGGCTGGCTGGTCTGGACGCTTTCGATCCTCGTCCTGGGACTTCTGGGCGTCTTCCGCCACTTCTCCGCGGGCATGCGCCAGCGGCTGCTCCGCCTTGCAACCGCCCTGCCCGACCGCCACCTCCAGGTGGCCGGCCGCTGGATCACCGCCTTCGCCCAAGGCGTGGAGTCCACCCGCAGCGACCGCGCCCTGCTGCTGGTGGTCGCCTATACGATTTTCGAGTGGGCTACCATCGCGGTAACCCTTTTCTGCGTCCTGCGGGCCTTCGGCGGCGTTGTGCATTTCGGCTGGATCGACGTCCTGATTTTCCTGGGATTCCTGTCGTTCGGCACCGTCGTGCAGATCCCCGGAATCGGCGGCGGGATGCAGGTCGTCGCGGTAGTCGTCCTGACGCAGCTCTTCCGCTTGCCACTTGAAATTTCGACCAGCGTGGCGCTGGTGCTCTGGATTATCTCGTTTGTAGTAGTTGTGCCGGTGGGCGTTATCCTGGCGCTCCACGAAGGCGTCCGGTGGCGTACGCTGAAACAGTTGGAGCCGGAGGCGACCGCATGAAGTGTCCGTTCTGCAATCATATAGAGGACAAGGTGGTGGATTCGCGGGAAAGCCGCGAAGGCGATGCCATTCGCCGCCGCCGCCAATGCCTCGCCTGTGAGCGGCGATTCACTACCTACGAGCGCATCGACGAAGTGCCCTACATGGTCATCAAAAAGGATGGCCGCCGTGAGAAGTTCGAGCGCCAGAAAGTCCTGGCCGGCCTGCTCAAGGCCTGCGAGAAACGGCCTGTCAGCATGGGCCGCCTGGCCGAACTGGTCAACCAGGTAGAGGCGAAGGTCACCGATTCCGCCGATCGGGAGATCTCTACTATCGAAATAGGAGAAATGCTCATGGATGCCCTCCGCGACCTCGATAAGATTGCCTACGTAAGATTCGCTTCTGTTTACCGCGACTTTCAGGACGAAGAGGCGTTCTTCAATGAGCTGAAGAACCTGATGCGGCATAAGATACCGTAGGCTTTTCCGGGGCGGAATAGGCTGTAACCAAAACGCTTCTGAAACATCTTTAAAGATAGGACTTAACTTTCCTGGCGAATGATGATATCATCAGTCGATGTCCCTTTGGCGGAGTTCCCTCTCGCCTTTTGGTTGAACCGACAGGAAGTCCGAAGCTTTTCAGTTGCCCCAGAAATCGAATCAGCTGGATAGGTTGCGTATGGTTGTTCGTCGATAGGGGGAGGTGAGTCGAACGGTGGATCATTTCGAAGATCAGTTTCTAGCAGAGAGTCCCAGTCTTGGCCTCAATTTCGAAGAAGATGCCAAATTCTTCGACCCCGAGGCGGGGCATGACGCCGATCTCCTGCATCCGCCACCGGTGGAAGAATCCATCTACACGGATGATCCGGTACGCGTGTATCTCCGTGAAATGGGCGCAGTTCCGCTTCTGACTCGCGAGGGTGAAGTGGACTTGGCCCGGCGCATGGAGCGCGGCAAGCTGCGCATGCAAAAGGCCATCAGCCGCTCGGCCCTGGTGCAAGGCGTGGTGGTCGAGCTCGCCGAGCAGTTGCGGAAGGGTGCCGACGAAATCGACAACGTCGTGGATGTTGGCGATGTCGAGGAAGGCACGCCTGCGGATCTCAAGAAGCGCGCTGATTTGCTGAAGTTGTTCACCGATCTGATTGCCGTCTACCGCAAGCTCCAACAGGTCACCGTCAAGCTCGACGCAGTACCGGTAACCATGAAGCGCCAGCGCAAGCGCTGGTGCAACCGCCTGAACCGCACGAAAGTCCAGGTTTCTCAGGCGATTCGGGCTATTCCGTTCCGTTCCTCGAAGTGGAAAGAGTTTTCCAAGGAAATCGAGCGGGTCGTCGAAGAACTCAGCCAGCTCGATCGCGAAACGAAAAAGATCGAGGCCAAGCCCGGCCAGCCGCAATTGCAGATGCGCCTGAAGGACCTCAAAAAGGAAATCCGCAAACGCGAAACACTCGCTGGTGCTACACTTGTCGATCTTAAGCACACCTTGACCGTGATCCGTCACGGCGAAGCGGAAGCCGAGCGCGCCAAAAAGGATCTGGTGGAGGCTAACCTCCGCCTGGTTGTCTCGGTTGCCAAGAAGTATGTCAACCGCGGCTTGCACCTGCTGGACCTGATCCAGGAAGGCAACATCGGCCTGATGCGCGCGGCCGACAAATTCGAATACCGGCGCGGCTATAAGTTCTCTACTTACGCCACTTGGTGGATCCGCCAAGCCATCACACGGGCCATCGCCGACCAGTCGCGGACCATCCGTATCCCGGTCCACATGAACGAGAGTATGAACAAGTTCCTGCGCGCTTCCCGCGAGCTCGAAAAGGAACTTGGACGAACTCCTACAAATGACGAAATTGGCCGCCGAATGGACATTCCGGTCGAAAAAGTCCAGAAGCTGAAGACCATCTCTCGCGACCCGGTTTCGCTGGAAACCCCCGTCGGCCGCGATGGCGAGTCCGCCCTGGGCGACCTGATCGAAGACCGCTGGGTCGGCTCCCCCGTGGACGCCGTCATCGAGACCAACGTCCGCGACGAAACCGCCGGCATCCTGAAGACCCTGTCTCCAAAGGAAGAGAAGGTCATCCGGCTGCGCTTCGGCATCGGCTGCGAGCGCGAACACACGCTGGAAGAGATCGGCCAGGAATTCGACGTCACCCGCGAGCGAATCCGCCAGATCGAGGCCAAAGCCCTGCGCCAGTTGCGCGCCCCCGAGCGCGCCCGTCGGCTGCGCGCCCTCATGGCCGCCCGCTAATCGGCCGGTCCAGATTCTTTCAAGCCACTGCATTCCGGCCTGTCGCTGAGTGAGCCGCAGGCCGGGCACCGTTTCCAGTCCTCGATCCCGGAATCCCTCTACGCTGTGGCCATGAAGCTGGATCTCTACCGCTCCACGAGAAACTCTGCGTCCAGATGCTGCACGTCGGCCCCTACGACTGCGAGCCCGCGAGCATCGGTCAAATGAAAAGCTTCGCGGCCGGCCAGGGTTATCACTTCGACGGCCTGCATCACGAGATCTACCTATCCGAATCCGCGCCGCGTGGCGCCCGAGAAACTGCGCACCATCCTGCGTATCCCTGTCAGCCGTTGAACTTGGCTGGTGACGCGCCAGGCGGCTTGGGGCGATTACCAACAGCGTGGATCGGGACTTTGCCGCTCGCCACTGCGGTCCCTACGCCGGTCTCACGCGGCGACCATCTACTCGGAATTTGCAGAACACGCCGCGGATAGGGTCTCAATCGACCTGGCAGGTCCATCTCGCAAGCGCTGTTGCCGGAGATTGTAAGCCGCGCCGCTGCAGTGGACAGGGCGAGCGCCCCCATGTGGGAAATATGCAGTTTGCTGTGAAGGCGGCGCGCTCAGGTGGTGGCGGCCTGGGCCCTGCTTGTTAGCTGGCGGCGCAGATTCTGGTGCACCTCTGCGGCGGGATGGACGCCATCCACGACGACCACAAGCTCCTTGCGACGGAACAGGTCCAGGATGGGCTGGGTCTTGGCGTGGTAATCCGCGAGCCGCGCCTGTAAGGCTTCGGGTGTGTCGTCAGCACGGGACATTAGCATTCCGCCGCAGATATCGCAGGTATTCGCTACCGCAGGGCGGTGGAGAATCAGGTTATAGTCCAGGCCGCATTTGGAGCAGAGCCGCCGGTTGAGGATGCGCTCCTGAACGACCGCATCCGGTACATCGATCAGCAGTACGGCGTCGATGTCGTAGCTTTCGAGAAAGAACTCGGCCTGCCGGGAGTTCCGAGGGAAGCCGTCCAGGATGAAACCGTAATTCCAGTCGTGCTGGTCCAGCCGTTGTTTGATCACTTCTTCCACGATGTCGTCTGACACCAACTGCCCATCGGCCATCGTTCGTTTGACGCGCGCGCCCAGCTTCGTGTGGCTCTGGATGTTCCAGCGGAAAATGTCGCCGACGCTGATGTGGACTAGGTCGAACGCCTCCTTGAGCAATCTGGCCTGAGTGCCCTTTCCACATCCCTGTACGCCCATGATGATGTACTTGTGCATGTTGAGAAGTCTCCTGCCGATTATGGAGGTGAACAATGGTGCGGCGCAAGTCCCGGATCAAACCAAAAGGTGCGGACGAAGTGAACAAACCACAGGGCAGTTGGATCCGGACCCGGTTGCGCAGGTTGACTCGATGACAGGGGCGAAGATACGCTGTTCCTGATAACAAATAGAGAACTGCCGTCCACGCGGGAGAGCGCGGACTTCTACTCAGGCGACCTCGAGAGATTGGTGGGTGAGATGCTCGCGCCTCGATACCGCAACATCTGGCTCGGCTTGGTGGATGAAATCACGCAGAGCACGCGCGCCGGAGGAAACATCATGTCGAGGGATGAAGGGATCATCGGGATATCGGATCACGGCGGTTGGGCGGTGCTGGTGACGGTCGCGGGCGACGGGACGCTCCTCGACCGGCGCCGCGTCGAACTGGTGGACGAGGACCTGCCGAAGATTCCGCATCACAGCGAAGGGCAGGCGCTTCCGCTCGATGCGGCGGTGGCGCTGGTGGAGCGCGTGCGGGTGTCGGCGGAACGGCACGCGAAGCTCGGCCTGGACGCCGTCGCGATGACGGTGCCCGGGCGCATCCTCGGCGTCGCTCTTCGCCAGTGCCCGGAGCTGCCGCCAACCATTGCCGAGCGGATCAAGGACTACCGGGCGCAGAACGTCGCCGACTGGGTGATGTACCGCAGGGCGCTAGCCGCCGCGACCGAAGCGCGCGGTTGGGCGGTCCACTGGTACGACGCGAAGAAGGTGTTTGATGCAGCGAGCGCGGCGTTGCGCATCGCGGACCTCGATGCCTACTTCCGCCAGCTCAGGAGATCTATCGGGCCGCCCTGGGGCCAGGATCACAAAGTCGCGATGGCCGCGGCGATCGTCGCGGCTAGGGCGCGCTCCGGACTTTCACCAACAGCTCAGTAAAGCGCCTGCTTCGATCCGGCCGCCTTCGCGAACGGCTCCAGATAACTCCGCGCGCCAGCCCCCATCAGCCCCAGATCGGTCGGCCCCTGGAACAGCAAAAAGCCCATCTCCCGGTAGCGCGCGGCGATCTCGGGCGACCCCGCCGGCCGGCCCAGAAACTTGCCGTGCTGCTTGCCCGCCGCCACAACTTTGGCGATCGCCCCGTCCAGCAGCGGATGATTCTGATTCCCGCGCAGCCCCAGCGAAAACGACAAGTCGTTGGTGCCGATGAACAGCACATCCACGCCCGGCGTGGCGGCAATCTCATCAATGCGCTCCACCGCGCGCGCTTCCTCGATGATGATGATCACCATCACATTCTCATCCGCCGAATCGTGATAGCCCGCCTCGCCCGCCGGCCACGTGGTGCGCGCCAGCACCGGACCCGATCCGCGCCGTCCCGCGGGCGGATAGCGGCATGCCGCCGCGGCCTGCGCCGCCAGTTCCGGCGTGCTGGTGAACGGAAACATCACGCCGCTCACGCCCGCGTCGAGCACCCGCTTTGCCGTCCAAAGTTCATTCACCGGCACCCGCGCGAACGTGGCCGCCGGCAGGCCGCGCGTCGCCAGCACCATGTTGCGCAGGGTCTCGAGCGTGATCGGCGAGTGCTCCATCTCCACCCACAGGAAGTCGAAGCCCAGCGTCGCGCAATGCGCCGCCACATCCGGATTCGCCACCGTGATCGTCGCCGCCACCACCGGCTGGCCCTCGTGCAAGCGCTTCTTAACGGGATTTTCCCAAGTTGTCGTCATTTCCTGATTAACCAGACTTCCGACACTTCGCAGCCGCGGCCATCGCCGCCGCGGCCATCGCCGCCGCGGCCCGCTTCGCCATACCACTTCAGATCCAACGTACCGCGAGCAGTGGCCGCGCGCGGAATGTCGAACTCTACCGGCGCCACCGGCTGCGGCTTGCGCATCAGCGGATGCACTTCAATCCCATCGCCCGCCACCAGCCGGATCTTGCGCCCCGGGCTGTCGCCCGCATACACCACGCGGATGCGATACTGCGCCGCCGCATCGAGCCCCGTGTAGCGCATCTCCAAAGGTTCATCGTAGTATGATTCGGCGTAGGTCCACCACGAGCGCCGCCAACGCGGCTGATATTCGAGGCTGGTCGAGCCGCGCACCAGGTGCGGCTGATGCGTCAGGTCGCCGAGATCGTCGTAGAATCCGCCCGGCCCCGGATCGGTCCAGTTCAGGATCCGGTCGATCGCATGCCCTTCGGCGAATTGCCGCTCGATCCACAGCCTGTCGTTGAGCGGCACATCCAGCGTATCGAGACTCGCGCCGCGATCCACCGCGATCGCCTTGTAACGTGGCACGCTCAACTGCATGCCGATCGACTGAAACAGCGCCTCGGCCAATTCGAAGATCCGCGCGCGCCACTCTGGCTCGCCCGGATGGCTGGCCGCACGGTCCAGAATCGCGCCCGCCGCGGCCGTGTCGCGCGTCTCGCGCAGCTTCCGCATAGCATCGTTCTCGAGCCCGGTTTCATAGAGCAGCCGCCGCCGCGTGTAGGCATCGTAATACGCGCGATAGAGCGCCTGCTGGAACCGCCAGTTGCGCAACACCGCGGGCGGCGCCGTGCGCTCCATCTCTTGAAACTGCGCGAACGTCGCATTCACGACGGTGTTCGATGCGAGTGGTCCGTGCCAGTCGCGCTCGAGCCCGAGCAGGCCTTGTGCAAACGTTTCGCTGAACCGATTGCCGATGAAATACCGGCTGTACTGCCGCAGAATATCGGTCACATCCTGATCCGGATTCCAGCCGAGCGCGCTCCACACGAACTTGTTCACGTCATCGTTCGACCCTTCCGAGTAAGTGATGAATCCGATGGTGTCTGGCTGATACGCGCGAAAGATACGCGCCTCCTCTACCGGCTGCGG
>DATKNQ010000115.1:0-54002 GCA_035541265.1 Bryobacteraceae bacterium | reverse complement strand
CCTGTTTGTTACGGAACGGTGACCTTGAAAATCGTCCCGGCGCCGGAGTTTGGGCCGCCGCTGCTGGTAATGCCGTACAGCGCGCCCTTGAGCAGAATCACAGGAGCCTCGGGATACTGGCCATCACTGCCGTCAAAGGTGTGCAGCACCGTGTACTTACCCGCAGTGTCCAACTCGAACACGGTTCCGCAGAAACATGCGCCACCGGCGTGGTTAGTCGTGCCGTATAAGTTGCCCGCCGAGTCCATGGTCAGGCCGGCCCAGGGATTGACCCCTTCCAACGCTGCGCCGCCCGGGAAAGTGTAGAGCACCGTCTCAGAGCCTGCCGTGTCCAATTTGAATACCGTCCCATTGTTTTCCGGGAGAAGACCGCCTGCCCAGGTGGTGCCGTACAGATTGCCGGCCGCGTCCCGGATTACGGGGGCGCGGGGATTCGCCCCGTCAGACCCACCGGTGAAGACGTAGAGCACCGTCCCCTTACCTGCCGGGCTCAGCTTGAATACCACTCCGCAGCCTTTCCGGGAGCAGCCGCTCAGATCGCCACCGTACTCGGTAGTGCCGTAGAGGTTGCCTGCTGAGTCGCCGATCAGGCCGCTATAAGGGTTCGCCCCGTCAGTGTGGCCGGAGAAGGAGTGCAGCACCGTTTCATTCCCGGCCGTGTCCAGTTTGAACACGGTCCCGTCGCCGTAGTAGCCTCCGGAGAAGGTTGTGCCGTAAAGGTTGCCGGCCGCGTCCAGGATTACAGGGTCGTAGGGATTCGCCCCGTCGGCATAATTGAACGTGTGCAGGACTGTCTCGTTACCTGCCGGGTCCAGCTTGAAGACCACTCCGAAGCCTTGGCTTCCCGGATGGAGGCCACCGAAAGCGGTCGTGCCGTAAAGGTTCCCCGACGCATCCTTGACCAGGCCGGCAAAGGGACTTGCCCCGTCCGTTCCGCCGGTGAACGAGTACAGCACTGTCTCGTTACCCGTCTGGTCCAGCTTGAAGACCACTCCGTTACCTGAGGCTCCGCCTTGAACGGCCGTGCCGTAAAGATCGCCCGATTTGTCCGCGATCAAGCGTACCGCTTGGGGATCGTTCCCATCCACGCCGCCGGTGAACGTGTAGAGTATCTTGAAAGTCTGCCCCTCGGCCGTTCGGGTGGCCACAACCGCTGGCATCAGCACCCCTGCCACCGCCAACGCGAGCGTTGCTGCCTGCAGACACATCCGCGAAATCAAGTCCCGATATCTACATCTCCCGGCCGCCGTGGTAATGCACAACGCCAACATGGGCAGGAGGCCGCGATACGAGTGACTGAGTTTGCTGGCAGGGCCAAATCCTGCCAGCGCTAACTTCCGAGTGACTTTCGTTTGGATCATCTTCCTCTCCTTGCGGCCAGGCCGAGATTGCCACCGTCGAAGTCCTTTGTGGCATCCGCAGCCTTTCACTGGTGATAGACGGAAAACAGGGCTCGAACCTTGAAAGGAGAGTGTTTTTTGCTTCTAAATCGGCTACCATAGGGAGGATTTTGGTAACGGAGGCAAGTGCGAGGGGAATCGCACGGCGAAATCACCGAACTCCTGTTGGCGTGGAGTAGCGGGGAAGTCTCCGCCCTCGACAAACTGATCCCACTGGTTTACGCTGAGTTGCACCGTCTGGCACACCGTTATATGCGGGACCAGCCAGTGACCCATACCCTTCAAACATCGGCGCTGATCAACGAAGCGTATCTGCGGCTGATCGACTGCAGCCGCGTCCGCTGGCAGGACCGCGCGCACTTCTTGGCGGTAGCCGCGCGGGCGATGCGGCGAATTCTGGTCGACTATGCGCGTTCGCGAAAGTCGCTGCGGCGAGGCGGCGACTACCAGCGTATCTCCTTGGAGGCGGTGGCAACTCTTCACCAGGCTCGGAGCACGAACCTGGTCGAGTTGGATGAGGCGCTGGGCACGTTGGCCATTACATTCCCGCGCAAGGCACAAGTGATCGAGTTACGGTTCTTCGGCGGACTGAGCGTGCAGGAGACGGCCGCTGTGCTGGACGTTTCTGAGGATACCGTGCTGCGTGACTGGAAGCTGGCCCGAGTGAGGCTGTATCACGCGATGAAAAGGGGTCACGAGCATGCTGGATAGCGAACGAGAGCAGAGACTGGACGCGATCTACAGCGCAGCGCTGAAGCAGGACGCCAGCCGGAGGCCTCAATTCCTGGAGGAGGCCTGCGGCGACGACGCGGCGCTACGCCAGGAAATCGAATCGCTCCTCGGCGACGAGCGCAAGCTGGGCGATTTCCTGGAAAAGCCGGCATTGCAGGCGGCAGGCTTCGCCATGGCGGGCGGCAATGAGCGGTGGCTGGCGGGCCAGACGCTGGGCCCTTACGATCTGCTCGAACTGATCGGTGCGGGCGGCATGGGCGAGGTGTGGCTGGCCGAGCAGAAGCAGCCCGTGCACCGCCGCGTCGCCCTTAAGCTGATCAAGGCCGGCATGGACACCCGCGAAGTCGTGGCGCGGTTCGAATCCGAGCGGCAGGCGCTGGCGCTCATGGAGCACCCCAACATCGCCAAAGTCTTCGACGCGGGCGCGACACCGCAGGGCCGGCCGTACTTCGTGATGGAATACGTCGCCGGCATTCCCATCACCGAGTATTGCGACCAGCACCGGATGACTCTGCACGAGCGCCTGGAGCTTTTCGTGCACGTCTGCGAAGGCGTGCAGCATGCCCACCAGAAAGCCGTTATCCATCGCGATCTGAAGCCATCCAACATTCTGGTGAGCGAAGTGGACGGAAAGCCCGTGCCGCGGATTATCGATTTTGGCCTGGCCAAAGCCACATCACAGCCGCTGAGCGCGGAAGGCATGTTCACGCAGGCGGGCGCGATTGTGGGCACGCCGACCTACATGAGCCCGGAGCAGGCCGGATCGACCGGGGTGGATGTGGACACCCGTACGGACGTGTACTCGCTGGGGGTGGTGCTGTATGAGCTGCTGGTAGGGGTAGCGCCGCTGGATTTCCACAAACTGGCTCTCGACGAGATGCTGCGGCGGTTGCGGGAGGAGGAAGCGCCGCGGCCCAGCACGAAGGCGCGCGCGCTGGGTGAGGCGTCCGGCGCGGCGGCTGAAAACCGCGGCTGCAGTCCTGCAGGGCTGGCCCGGCAACTGCGCGGCGATCTGGACGCGATCACGCTGAAAGCTCTCGAGAAGGAGCGCGCGCGGCGATACGCCACGCCCTCCGAACTGGTCGCCGACATCGTCAGATATTTGCGGAATGAGCCTGTGCTGGCCCGTCCGGCGAGAGCGTCGTATCGTACCCGCAAGTACCTCCGCCGCCATCGAATTGGGGTAGCGGTGGCCGCCGGGCTCCTGGTGGTGCTGATCTCGTTCGGTGCGGCACAAACGCTGCAACTGCGGCGGATTACGCGCGAGCGCGACCGGGCGGACCGCATCGCGGCCTTCATGACCGGTATGTTCAAAGTGTCGGACCCCAGCGCCGCGCGTGGCAACAGCATCACGGCCCGCGAAATTCTGGACAAAGCCTCCAAGGAGATCGACACGGCATTGTCCAAAGATCCCGAGCTGCAGGCGCAGATGATGCAGGCCATGGGGGACGTGTATCACAGCCTCGGACTTTTCTCTCAGGCGCAGTCCTTGCACACACGCGCGGTCGACATCCGGCGGCGGGTGCTCGGGCCCCAGCATCCCGACACTCTCACCTCGATGAACAGTCTGGGCGCTAGCCTCGCGGGACAGGGCCGCTACGCCGAGGCGGAGAAGTTGAATCGCGCGACACTGGAAATGCGACGCCGTGTCTTGGGGCCGGAGCATCCGGACACGCTGAAATCCATGAGCAACTTGGCTATCGCCCTCAGGGGCGAGGGCCGCTTTGCCGAGGCGGAGAAGTTGAATCGCGAGACATTGGAAATTCGCCGTCGTGTCCTGGGGCCGGAGCACCCGGACACGCTGCAGTCGATGAGTAACTTAGCCCCCGCTCTCCATCAAGAGGGCCGCTACGCCGAGGCAGAGAAGTTGAATCGCGAGACATTGGAAATTCGCCGTCGTGTCTTGGGGCCGGACCATCCGGACACACTGAAGTCGATGGGTAACTTAGCTGTCGATCTCTATGAAGAAGGCCGCTACGCCGAGGCAGAGAAGTTGGATCACGAGGCAGTGGAAATTCAACGCCGTGTCTCGGGGCCAGAGCACCCGAACACACTCTCGGCAATGAATAATCTAGCCCTCATTCTCTATTCCGAGGGCCGCTACGCCGAGGCAGAGAAGTTGGATCGCGAGACACTGGATATTCGACGTCGTGTCTTGGGGCCGGAGCATCTGGAAACACTACTGTCGAAGATGAACCTTGCTCTCGTTCTCGACAAAGAGGACCGGCACGCCGAGGCAGAGAAGTTGCTCCGCGAGACACTGGATATTCAGCGTCGAGTATTGGGGCCGGATCACCCGAGAACGGCGCTCTCCACTTACAACCTCGGTGTCTTTTCTGTACATCAAGGCAACCGTGGTGAGGCGCTGTCGCTCTTACAAGATGCGGTTGACCACGGGCTGCCCCCCAATGTAGATCTCGGCATCGAAAAGGATCCCGACCTCCAATCGCTCCATGGCGACCCGCGCTTCCCCGCCCTCGTGGCCCACGCCAAAGAGCGGGCCGCCGCGGCGCGGAAGCCAAAGTAGCGTCGGACAGCCCAGACGTTGTTCGCAGCACGCGCGGACTTACCGGTCACACTAGCTCCACGGACCTGGCGGCAGGCCAGAACGGGCGGCAGGCCGTATCCAAAGGGTTCTGTGTCTTGATAATTCGCTTGGATCTGCCGATCTGCCAACCGCACTACGAACCGGTGCCGGCCAAAGAGCACTCCCACAAAGTGGTCCCGAAGGTCCAGGCTGGTGTGAGCGCGACGTGGGCACCCTGCACGCGAACGGGGTGGCAATGTCCGGATGGGGCGGGTGTGGCAGGTTTTCAGCCGGCACTCCAGTCTCATACTCGTTGCAGTTGCTATCTGCACGGGCGCCCGTGCGGATTCTATGGCGACGCCGCGCGCGAATGCCGCTGCACGCGCGCAAGTTTTGCGCGCTCGATGACACGGGCGAGCGCACGCTCGAGATGGCGGTGCGGCGCCTGCGCCTCTCGGCGCGCGCGCACGGCCGGATTCTGAAGGTCGCGCGCACCATCGCCGATCTGGGCGAGTCGGACCGCCTGCAGGCCAAGTACGTGGCCGAGGCGGTGCAGTACGGCAGCCTCGACCGCAACCACTGGACGTGACCCAAGGCCTTGACACCGGCCATCACTCAACATACGTTTTGGATAGAGAGGTAAGTTATGCGGCGATATCTGGTGTGGCTGCTGGCCGCCGTTCTGCTTGGCGCCACCGCATGTAGCTCGGGGCGCCACTCATCGGCAGGCTTCCGCCTTCCGGCGGACGGCAACGTGGAACGCGGCAAGGCGGATTTCGTGGCGTTTGGATGCCAGCGCTGCCATGAGGTCCCGGGTGCGGGGCTACCCGCTCCCACGGTCCAGCCTCCGGTTCCCGTAGTGCTGGGAGGCTTGGTCTACGGCGAGATGACCGACGGCTACCTGGCGGCATCGATCATCTGTCCTTCGAGTCAACTCGCTCCCTATCCGGAGGAACTCATCACGGCGGGCGGCAAATCGCGCATGCCCGAGTATGCCGGCCAGATGACGGTCCGCCAACTGACTGACCTGGTCGCTTTCCTGCAATCCCGCTACGTCGTGCGTCGCGGGTCGCCAAAGTATCCGTACTTTTAAGGAGCACGCAAAGCGGGGCGTCCCGCGCCGCTTCGAAGCCGCGGAGTTCCTTTCCTTTATGGCGGCGCGGAAAAACGCGCCCCTTTGCGCTTCTGAGCGGCGTCGCAAAAAAATCTTCGACGGTTAACTGACGGCGATTTGCGCGCCGAAGGGGACGCTCGCTAGAATGGAGCGAGTGGGTCAACCAAACGGAGGGCAGCGCGCGTTTTTCTGGATTGTCGTTTTGTTGGCGGGCCTGGCCGTCAAGTTGCCGGCGCAAACTTTCACCACCTATGTGATTCCCACGGCCGACAGCCATCCTTTCAGCATCGTGAGCGGGCCAGATGGCGCGTTATGGTTCACCGAATGGGACGGCAATAAGATCGGCCGCGTCACCACCAGCGGAGAATTCACCGAGTATCCTCTACCGGAGAAAGGCAGCCAGCCGGTCTGGATCAAGGTGGGTCCGGACGGCGCGCTGTGGTTCACCGAGCACGTGGGGAATCGCATCGGCCGGATTACTACTTCCGGCGCGATCACCGAGTATCCGCTGGCGGCGTCGAACAGCGGACCCTGGAATATCGATGTCGGGCCGGATGGCCAGACGCTCTGGTTCACCCAGGAAGAGAGCTTGCAGATCGGACAGATCACTACCCGCGGCGTAATTACCGAATACCCGGTGCCGCTGTCGCCGTGGGATATGACGGCGGGGCCGGACGGCGGGCTTTGGTACACGGAGCGCAGCGCCAACAAGGTAGCGCGCATCTCCACCAGCGGCGTGGTCACGAACGAGTACGAAGACCCGACGCCCGAGAGCGGCCCGAATTACATCATCACGGGGCCGGACGAAGCGCTGTGGTTCACCGAGCAGTGGGGCAACCAGGTCGCGCGCATGACCACCACGGGCCAGTTCACGGAATACCCGGTGCCCACGCCGGCGAGCCAGCCGGGCAGCCTGGCATTGGGTCCGGACGGCGACCTCTGGTTCACCGAGCACACCGGCAACAAGATCGGCCGCCTCACCTTGACGGGCGTGATCACCGAATACGCTGTGCCCACTCCGAACTCGAATCCGATGGTGCTGGAGCCGGGTCCCGACGGAGCGCTCTGGTTCACGGAGTTCTTCGCCAGCCGGATCGGCCGGATGACTGTTCCGGCTAATTAGGGCATTTATATACTTGGCTCACCAGTGGTTTGGGTGTAAACTGGTATCCATGGGTGAGTCAAATACAGAATTCGAGCCGTCAACGCTGCTGGAAGCCATCCGGTTCTTCTCCGATCCGGCAGTATGCGTCCACTACCTTGCGGAGCGACGGTGGCCGGACGGCCCTGTCTGCCCCAAGTGCGGCGGCAAACAGCATTCCTATCTATCCACCCGTCTTTTGTGGAAATGCCGGGAATGCCGAAAGCAGTTTTCCGTCAAGGTAGGGACGATCTTTGAGGATTCCCCACTTGGACTAGACAAGTGGCTTCCGGCAATTTGGTTGCTCACCAGTTCACGCACTGGCGTCAGTTCGATGGAACTCCATCGGTCCATTGGCGTCACCCAAAAGACGGCGTGGTTCATGGCGCACCGAATCCGTCTTGCACTTCAGGCCGGATCGTTCAACAAGGCGGCTGGACGTGTTGAAGTCGATGAGACGTTCGTCGGCCAGAAAGCCCGGAACATGCACAAGCACGTCAAGGCACGGAAGATTACCGGGACTGGCGGCAAGGACAAGACGATGGTAGTTGGTGTCCTTGAGCGTGGTGGCACGGTGAGGACTGCGGTTGTGGAAAGCCGCAATAAACACACGCTGCAAAGCCATGTCAAAACCAACGTCAAAGCGGGAGCGGAACTTTTCACGGACGCCCTGAAATCGTATAAAGGTCTGGACGCCGAATACCTTCACCAGATCGTTGACCACGCTGTAGAATACGTGAAGGGGAACGTCCACACCAACGGAATGGAGAATTTCGGGAGCCATTTGAAGCGGACCAGATATGGCACGTATATTTTCGTGATGCCGTTCCACTTGTTCCGATACTTGGACGAGCAGAGCTTCCGGTTCAATAACCGGGGCATGAGTGATGCTCTCCGGTTTCGGTTGTCGTTGCGAACAGTGACCGGACGCCGTTTGACTTACAAAGAAGTGACGGGTAAGACAGCACATGCTTGTAGGTGAAATATGATAAACAGCAAGATGAAGACGTTCAACGAATTCGCAGTAGACCCGCAAATCGACGGCCTTTTTGAAATGGCGAACATCTCACCCAAACGTACAGGCTTGCCGTTCGTTGTATGGATTTCCCCGAAAGCGGGTGCCCCGCACGATGTTCGAGTGAAGGTATCCAAGGGTCCGAAGATTCACAGTACTGAATTGGTGTCGGTGGCAATTCGTCCCGATGTTCATGTGGTTAGTGGCGGCAAAATGACCGCACATGACTTGGCTCTTCTCAAGAAGTGGGTAGAAGTGAATCACGACGTGATTGTCAAGTATTGGGAAGGCGATATCGAGTACACGGAAGACGCCATTGCTGCCCTGAAACCCATTCAGTGATGCGTGAATAGGAATTAATGGGAGTCGGAATTTCGGCAGTGCTACATACTGCCGATGGCGACTTATATCCTTCACCACGGCAATAATATCGAGGTTCTGAAACAGATGATTCAAGACGGCGTGCAGGTCGATTCGGTTGTTACCGATCCACCTTACGGTCTGAAGCTCATGGGCAACAAATGGGACTATGATGTTCCCTCAGTCGAATTCTGGACGCTGGTTCTTGGCGTCCTGAAGCCCGGAGGACACGTTCTTTCATTCGGCGGCACGCGAACCTATCACCGTATGGTAGTCAATCTGGAAGACGCTGGCTTTGAAATCCGAGATCAAATCGTGTGGCTTTATGGTTCCGGGTTTCCAAAGAGCATGGACGTGTCCAAGGCCATTGACAAGGCCGCTGGTGCGGAACGGAAAGACACAGGAGAAGTAAAGCGTGGTGGTGACAGACAGGCCCGCTTGGATGGCGACTTTGTAGGTTCCGCATGTGTGGAGGGATTGAAATGGAAGGCAGTGACAATGCCAGCCACACCAGAAGCCGCCGAATGGGAAGGATGGGGAACGGCCCTGAAGCCAGCAATGGAGCCCGTAGTGCTTGCCAGAAAGCCACTTTCGGAAGATACGGTAGCGGCCAATGTGCTGAAGTATCGGACTGGCGGAATCAACGTGGACGGATGCCGTGCTGGACCCGTTTGCCGGATCTGGAACCACTGGCGAAGCGGCGGTGCTGGAAGGCTTCTACCCAATCATGATTGAAATGGGAAGCTGACTAAATGAAGGATATCGAGAACCGAATGGCCGCTGTAACCGGGGAAGACTTGCAAATGCAAATTCCGTCAGCGGCACGGAATGTCGCCACGCTCGAATCGCTATTTGTCGATTGATCGGGTCTTGCGCCGTTCCTTTTCCTTCTGGATGGTTTTCAATTTTTCGTCAATGGCGTGAAGTTCTGTCTTGTTCACTGCAAGCAACACCGTCAACGTGGCGTTGAACCGATGCTTCGGATCGGCACCTTGAGGAAACGGCATCGGCTTGGGCTTCCGTGGCACACTTCCATTTTACCGCTTGAACGATCTCGGCGATTCCCGTATCAGTGTTGCGACTGTGCCTCTCCACGAAACTGGTAGGCGAACGCTGTATCACAGCCGGGATGGAACAGGCTCGTGGCTCCCTTGATTGGCTCTGCCTTCGTACATTGCGGGTTATGACATTGCCCGTTCGGTTGTGGGTTCTCCGTCCGTCTCCATTGTTCCAAATATTCGTGGGCTTCTCTCAGATCGTCTCCGGGTTTGCATGGACGCGGTCCTACCAAACCGCAGGCGGGTGAGTCAAGCATATAAATGTCTTGATTTAGGCATCAGACGCCACCCGCGGCGCTGCGCAAATGGCTGGAGGCCACCCGGTCGATTTCGAGTTTGCGCATCTTGTAGAGCAGCGCCTTATAGTCGATGCGCAGGATGCGCGCGGCCTGTTTGCGATTCCAGCGGGAAGCATCCAAGGCACGCAGAATCGCTTCGGTTTCGGCTTTGCGCTTGGCCTCGTCCACTTTTTCGAGCACTGTGAAGCTGCTGCCGGGGCCCGGCGGATGAAAGCGGATGACGCTGCCAGATGCGGAGGCCGCGGCGTTGGAAAGCAATTGCCGCACTAAGTCGTCGGGGTCCTGCATCACCAGCAGACGCCGCATCAGGTTTTCCATTTCGCGCAGATTGCCGGGCCAATCGTACTCGAGCAGCGCCTGTTTCAGCACCGGCGAAAGCAGCCCATCAACAGGCTCGCTCGCGCCGTGCTTGCGCAGGAAGAACTCGGCGGCGGCGGCGATATCCTGCCGGCGGTCGCGCAGCGCCGGTACGCGGAGGCTGACCACGTTGAGCCGGTAGTAAAGATCGGCGCGGAAGCGGCCCTGCGCGATGGCGCTGCGCAGATCGCAGTGCGTGGCGGCCATCACGCGCACGTCCAAGGGGATGCGCTCGCGGCCCCCCAATCGCTCGCATTCTTTGTCCTGCAGCACGTGCAGCAGCTTGGCTTGCAGGCGGACATCCATATCTCCGATCTCGTCGAGCAGGATGGTGCCGCCCTGGGCCATTTCAAATTTGCCAGGCTTACTCGAAAAGGCGCCGGTGAAGGCGCCGCGCTCGTAGCCGAACAGCTCGCTTTCCACCAGTTCGGACGGCAACGCGGCGCAGTTCAACTTCAGAAACGGCTTGGCGGCGCGCGGCGAATAGGCATGCATCTGGCGGGCAAGCACTTCCTTGCCTGTGCCAGTCTCGCCCTCGATCAGCACCGGCACGCCGGAGGCCGCCACACGCCGCCACGCGGCTTGCATATCTTTGCCCATCCAACTGCCGGTCAGCGAGACCTCGCTGGCGGGCGGGGCGCTCGATCCCGCGGCCGTCTCGCCGCCTATCGCGGCCTGGATGGCTTTGCGCAGGTCGTCGCGACTGGCCGGCTTGGGCAGAAAATCGGTCGCGCCGGCCCGTATGGCTTCCACCACGTGGGCAGTGGCCGCAGCACCGGAGACGATGATCACCGGCTGCCGGAATCCTGCCTGCCGCATCTCCCGCAACATTTCGAGACCGTCTTGCGCGGGGATATCGAGGTCCAGCACAGCCAAGCCGATTGTGCGATGACCGCCCAGGCAGGCGAGCGCCGCCTTTCCGTCTTCCGCAACGATGGCGGAATACCCGAGACAGCGGGCGACCGTCTCCAAATCGGCCCGCACCGCCGGCTCGTCCACCACGATCAAGATCGCTTCAGCGCGCTGCACGACCGATTCCCCCGGCATGAGTGTTACCCAATTAAACAAGAGTCTTGACGGGTGTCAACTCCAGACTTTCCGTAGGACGCTCAGTTGCTGCCGCATGACTTCCAAGGGATTTCCGGTGCCAATAAGTTTCTCGAGTTGCCAATCATTTTGACTGGCCGGGATGCCAAGCCACGCAAACGCGTGTTTCCAGCCTGGCAACGCAAATGCTACAGTTCGCGATCGTGCGCTACGGTATCGGTTGCCTGCTCCTCGGAGGGGTAACCGCGTTGGTGTCGTGTTCCCCGCGGCAGCGTGAAGCGCGGTTGCTGCAGCGGGGTCAAGAGCTCCTGCAAAAGAAAGACTACGCGCGGGCGGAGTTGGAGTTTCGCAGCGCCGCGCAGATACAGCCGCGCGACGCCGAGCCTTATTATCGGTTGGGCCTGGCGGAAGTGGCGGAAGGTAATCGGGAGGGCGCGGCCGCGGCGTTTCGCAGAGCTACGGAGTTGGAACCCGGCCACACGGCGGCGCAATTGCAATTAGCCGGCGTACTGACCGCCAGCAACGACGCCAGCCTGCTCGCGGATGCGCGGAACCGCGCGCGGACTGTGGCCGCCGCGCATCCGGATAACGTAGAGGCGCTGGATACGCTGGCGTTGGCCGAGTTGCGCCTTGGCGAACCGGACGACGCCGGCGCGCACCTGGCAGAAGCGCTTGAGCGTCTGCCCGGCAGCCTGCACGCGTCGGCCCTGCTGATGCGCGCCAGGCTGGCGCAAGGCGATATCAAGGGCGCGGAGGCCGTGATGCGCGAATGTGTTCGCAAATCGCCCAATTCCGCGGAAGCCGCGCTGGTGTTGGGGCGATTCTACCTGGTGACACACCGCGCGCGCGAGGCTGAGCAAGAGTTCCGCCGGGCCATCCAGATCGACCCGCAATACGCGGCGGCGTGTCTCGATCTGGGTATGACGCTGTTCCACAGCGGCCGGAAGCAGGAAGCGGGCGATGTCTTCCGGCGCCTTGCCGCACTGCCAGGCCAATACAAGCCGGTGTACGCGATCTTCCTGCTCGAGAGTGGGCAAAAGGACGCGGCGCTACGGGAACTGGAGCGGCTGGCGCGCGAAGTTCCGGCGGATCGCGCGGCGCGCACGCGGCTGGTGCAGATGTACGTGCTGGTAGGGCGGCACGCGGATGCGCAGAGGTTGCTGGCCGCGGCCATCGCGAAAAATCCGAAAGACGCCGATGCGCTGTTGCAGCGTGCCGAACTGGCCATTGACGCAGGTAGATATCAGGACGCGCGGAACGATCTGAACCTGGTGCTGCGATACCGGCCGGAAGCGGCGGCGACGCATGTGACCCTGGCGCGGCTCTACGGCGCCCAGACAAAGCCGCTCAACCAGAGGCAGGAGCTGGCGGAAGCTTTGCGCCTGAATCCCGCGCTGCTGGCCGCGCGCCTGGAATTGACGCGCCTGTTGATCGATGCGCGCAGCGCGCAGACCGCGCTCGAGGTTCTTGAGCAGGCGCCGGACGCGCAGACGCGCGCCCTACCGTGGATCGTGGAGAGGAACTGGGTGCTCATCGATCTAGGGCGGCGCGACGAGGCCCGGCGGGGAGTCACGGAGGGTCTGCGATTGGCGCGGACTTCCGGCCTGCTGCTGCAGGACGCGTGGGTCAAAGCAGGCGACGATCACCTCGGGGGTGCGCGTGCTTCGCTCGATCTGGTGCTGCGGCAGCATCCGGAAGATCCGCGCGCGCTGCGCGTGCTGGCCCAGGTATCTGGCATTGCCGGTGTGCGTGCGTACGCGGCAAAGCACGCCGGGTCGGCTGTCATTCAGAATTTCCTGGGCGAGAGGCTACTGGCGAATGGCAAATCGGCAGAAGCGCGCGCGGCCTTCATCGCCGCCAATAGAGCCGATCCGCACTTCCGCCCCGCCCGGCTGGCGCTCGCGAAGTGGGACGTGGGAGCAGGCAACCTGGACGCGGCACGCCAGAATGTGTCGGATCTGTTGCGCGAGCAGCCGAACGATCCGGAATTGTGCCTTCACATGGGCTGGATCGAGAACGCGGCGAAGAATTACGCGCCGGCGGTGGCGTGGTTTCGGAAAGTAATCGCGGCTGATCCGGCGAACGTCGTGGCGCTCAACAACCTGGCCTATCTGTTGGCGACACAGAGCCGCAAACTCGATGAGGCCCTCATGTATGCGCAGCAGGTAAAAGAACTGGCGCCGGACAACAAGGGCGTGGACGACACCATCGGATGGATCATGTACCGACAAGGGCTCTACCAGCCGGCAGTCAAGTATCTGGAGAGCGCGGCGCGGGGAGTGAACGATCCAGTAGTTATGTATCACCTGGGAATGGCCTATGTGAAAGCAGGCGACCGGCGGGGCGAAGCAACTCTCCGGGGAGTTCTTAGGACGTCTCCGGATTTGCCGGAGGCGCAGATGGCCGAACACTTACTCGCCGAGACAGCCAAGTCACGCTGAGGCGGCCCAAAGTTTTTCTCGCAGTCTCAAAAAGTCGTCCCTCATTCCCTGCCGGCGCTCACGTGCCGGAGTGGCTTCGGGCTGTAACACGCTGAATCGGCGGAATCTCATTCCGCCGCAGCGACACGCGCAGATTTGGCAGCCGGGTTGCCATAGTGAGTGCGACGTGGTGTGCCGAAACATCTTATTCGGGTTGTGTTTGAGCGCCGCTCTGGCGCGCGCGACCATCCTCCCGCCGACAGGGTCGTCACCAGTCGCCCCCAGCGACTTCAACACGCCGGTCACGGGGCCGTTCCTGGCGGATACCGGCCTCCAAGCCTTCGCAACCACCAATTCGCTCGGCCAAAGCACGATCACCGGTGACTATCGCGCGATGGTCTATGCCGATCCGTCCAATGTGTTTTGCACCGGATGCCTGGATTTCTTCGTGCTGGTCACCAGCAACGCCTCGTCGCTCGACGATATCGAGCGCATCACGCTGGCGTCGTTCGGCTCATATGAGACTGACGTCGGCTACTCGACGGGAACGGGCAGCGTGTTGGGCACCGCCCCGGACACGGTCGATCGCAGCAGCAGCGGCGGCGTGATCGGTTTCAATTTCGCAGTACCGGCGGGAGTGGCTCCGGGCGCCGAGACCGAGGTTCTGGAAATCGAAACAAATGCCACCTCGTTCGTGGCCGGAACGCTGCAGATCATCGACAGCAGCGTGGCTTCAGTGGCGGCCTTCGCGCCCGCCGTGGTGCCGGAAGCCAGTTCCATCAGCATGACACTGCTGGGCACGGCGCTGCTGGGAATCGGCCTCGCCGGACGGCGGCGGCGCGCCAGACAGAACGAGACGCAAACCCATGTTCCCAACCTTACCGGGCCCGGCGCATCCTGAGCTATCACCGCTATCGATCGCCCGTATGCTGTGGAAGTCTAAGCTGCTGGCCGGCTTGGTGTGGATCTCCTTATGCCTGCTTTCGGCAGCCGTCATCTATAGTCTGCCGGCGACTTACAAGGCTGAAGCTGTGATTCTGGTGGACGGCCAAAAGGTCCCCGAGCGTTACGTGGCCTCGACGGCGAATGCTGATATACAGGACCGGCTGGCCGCGATCTCGCAGCGCATCCTCTCGAGCAGCCGCCTGGAAACCATCATCAACACCTACCATCTCTACGACCGCGAGAAGGCGCATCTGCCGCTCGAAGAAATCATTGACCTGATGCGCAAGGATACCAAGATCACGCTCGAACACGGGGGGAGCCAGGAGCACACCGGTTCGTTCCGGATCTCTTACGAGGGCCGCGATCCGGCGGTGGTTGCGGAAGTCGCCAACCAGATCGGCAATCTGTTCATCGAAGAGAATCTGCGCACGCGCGAAAAGCATGCCGAGGGCACGTCCGCATTCATTGAAGAACAACTGCAGCAGGCCAGGAAGACCCTGCACGCTTTGGAACTGCAGGTCGCGGATTACAAGCTCAAGCACAAGGGCGAATTGCCCGAACAGGAAAGCTCTCTGGCGAGCGCCATCGCGCGCCTGCAGATCGAACTGCAGGCCAATCAGGACGCCATCAACCGCGCGGAAGAATCGAAGGCGCTGCTGCAGAATTCGCTGAGCACGGCGGAATCGACCGCCCGGGTCCTGGAGCGGACGCAGGCGCGGGGCCCCGCGGTGAACGCGTCCTCGGGCGGAGATGCGCGCAAAACAGCCGCCGCGTTACAGGCGGAACTCGACGCGCTTCGTTTGCGCTACACCGAAGATCATCCGGATGTCCAGAGGCTGGAACAACTGCTCGCGCAGGCACGCCGGACCGAGAAAGCGGCAGCCGCTACGCCCGCGAACAAGGCGCTCGATCCACCCGCGCCTGACCTGCTGCAGCAGCGCGAGCGCATCGCCAGCCTCGAAACCGAAGCAAAGCTGGCCGTCCACGAGCTCGAGTTCCGCAAGGCCGAACGCAGAGACATCCTGGCAAAGATCGCCGCGCTACAGGCCCGCATCGACACGCTGCCGGTGCGCGAACAGGAACTGACCGCGCTTTCGCGGGACTACGAGACGGCCAAAGCGAATTACCAGTCGCTGCTCGACAAGCGCATCGCGGCGGACATGGCTACCGACCTGGAGCATCGCCAGCAAGGCGAGCGCTTCACCATGATCGATCCGGCGCAGCCGCCGGCAAAACCTTTCTCCCCCGACCGTCCGCAGTTGTTGTGGCTGGCCGTGACGCTCAGCCTGTTCGGCGCCTTGGCCGCCGGCCTGGCGCGTGAGTTCAAACGCAACGTGTTGTTGGGTGAATGGGAGCTGCCGCCGGACATTCCGGTGCTCGGCCGTGTCTCGCCCATCGCCATTCCCGCGCGGGCGCGCGGACCCGTGCTCCCATAGACCATTTATGTACGAGGAATTCTTTCATCTATCGAAAGCGCCCTTTTCCATGACGCCGGATCCGGAGTTTCTCTTTCTGGCGTCCACACACCGGGAAGCGCTGGCCGGACTGATGTTCACGGTGCTGGGGCGCAGGGGAACCGCAGTGCTCACAGGCGAGGTCGGCACCGGCAAGACCACTCTGTTGCGCAAACTGATTCAATCCGTCCCCGCGGACAAGGTGCAGTTCTGCTCGATCTTCAGCACCAATGTGCCGCCGGCCGAGTTCTTCGAACTGATCCTCATCGGCTTCGGACTTCCCGTGGTGGGTGAGAGCCAGGCGCAGCGTTTGCTGCGATTCTGGGAGTTCCTGATGAACTGCGACGAAGAGGGCAGGACACCGGTCCTGCTGGTGGATGAAGCGCATAAGCTTTCAGCGGAGCTGCTCGAAGAGGTCCGCCTGCTGATGAACTTCGAAACTGCCGAGCGCAAGCTGCTGCAAGTGGTCCTGGCCGGGCAGAACGAATTGCGCGAGCTGATGCGCCGTGAGGATCTCCGGCAGTTGCGTCAGCGCGTTTCGGTGCGGCTCGACATTGTGCCGCTGCAGCCGGAGGAAGTGGAGCGCTATATGCGTCACCGGTGGCGGCAAAGCGGCGGCAACGGCAACTTTCCCTTCGATCCGGAGGCGGTGCGGCTGGTGGCGAACGCGTCGCGCGGCATTCCGCGCGTGATGAATGCGATCTGCGATCTCGCACTGCTGCGCGCCTACACGTCGGAGACGGCGGCCATCGGAGCGGAGACGATTCGCGAGGCGCTCCGCGCGCTGGAACTGCCGGAGCCGATCCCGGGCCTTGGGGAGCGCAGCCCGGCCACCGAAGGCTTGCGCTTGCGGCACGACGCGCCGCGGGACATTCCTTTGCGGAAGGCGGCGCCGCCAGTAACGCCGCATTCACCTTGGTGGAGCAGCATGTTCACGGCCGGCAGGAGAAGGGCATGAGCACGATCTTCCAGGCGCTCGACCGCAAGGCGGGCCTGATAGCCGATGCGCCGCGGGACGAGGCGCCCTCTGCCCAGCCCTTGGAATCGCGCTCCGCGATCAGGGTGGTGCCGATCGAACTTCCCGGGTCGTCGCCCCTGCTGCCTTACGATGGCACGAATGCGCGGGCAGGTGAGCAATACCGGGCGATCCGCACGAACCTGTTGCAGCATCCCGACGCGCCGCGCGTGCTGGTGGTCTCGAGCGGCGGTCCGGGCGATGGCAAGACGCTCTCCGCGGTCAATACCGGGGCCGCCCTGGCTATGAAAGGCGAAACCACGGTATTGCTCATGGATGCGGACCTGCGGAATCCGAGCCTGGCACACATCCTGGGATTGCCGCGCGATCCGGGACTCGGTGATGTGCTCACCGGCGATTGCACGCTGGAGGATGCCATCGTTCAGACCGCCCAATTCCCGAACCTGTATGTTCTGCCGGCCGGCAAGGCGCGCCGCAACCCAGCCGAGTTGCTGGATTCGGTGCGCTGGCATCAGCTTTGTGAGACAGTCAGGATGAGCTTCCGGTTCGTTCTGATCGACACTCCGCCGATCGCCGCAGTGACTGACTACGACCTGGTGCAAGTGATCGCCGATGGCGTGATATTCGTCGTGCGGCCCGATCACTCGGATCGCAATCTCTGTCTCGCAGCGCTCGAGAAAGTGAATGCCACTGGCAAGTTGACCGGCGTTTTGGTGAACTGCGCGGAGAACTGGTTTCTTTACAAACGTTACGGACGATATCCCTACCCGTACCCGGTGGTCTACCAGCGTAAGGCGCCGGACGCCGCTTTGTAGTCACTCAGCCAGTACGCGGGGTGACTGAATCTGCGATAATGGACCCCATCTGTAAGACGGAATGCGAGCCTGGGGACAGGGGTGGCGCGTCCGTGGCACGTAACGAGGGGAACCATGGCGACGAGCATCAGGCTTCTGACCTTTCCAATCCTGCTGTCGTTCACTCTAATGGCGCAGCGGGCAACCTACACTAACACGAGCGGCACAGTCACTTTAGCAGCCAATCTCTCCATAACAGGATCGCTGGTTGCCAGCCCGGCGGGCAGTTTTTCGTTGAGCTGTCCCGTCACGGCACTACCGCCTGGAACTTACTAGGCTGAGTGGGAGTGCAACGGCGGCAGTCTCAACATCCAGTCAAATGACGGCGCAACGGCCGTGAGCGGCACCATCACTTCAGGCACTGTGATTGAGACGGCTTCCGGCGGAGGCCGCGGGAACCAAACCACTTACTACTATTCGTTTTCAGGGACGTTTCTGGGGACTCTAACAGTCAGCGGACAGGCGCGAGCGATCACCGGTGTGACTTCCCAAGTGGTAACTCCGGCGACCAGTCCGCTCGGAACAGGCAGCCTTTCGAACGGCACAACCATCGTGAACGCGGATTACGAGCCACTTTACATTACCGATACCTATAACTACCGGATCGTGCGCATGGATAACATAGCCGGGAATAACTGGGCAGCATTGGGCACTTATGGCTCGGGGACAAACCAGCTCAAGCTGCCGTGGGGCATCGCCGTGGATGCCTCCGGGAAGATCTATGTCACCGACGCCGGCAGTTGCCGAGTGGTACAAATGGACGACATCACCGGCAAGAACTGGACGGCGCTGGGGCATTGCGGTTCCGGCGGCCACCAGTTCAATAATCCGACCGGCCTGCATGTCGACTCCGCCGGAAAGATCTATGTCGCGGACACGGGCAACAACCGGATCGTAGAGATGAGTGACATCGCGGGCGACAACTGGACCGTGTTCGGCGCGCAAGGCAGCGGAACGGGCCAGTTCAGCCAGCCGGGCGGAATCGCTGTAGATACGGCCGGCAGAATTTACATTGGCGACAGCGGCAATTGCCGGATCGTGCGAATCGACAACATGAACGGATTGAACCGGACGGCCCTCGGCGGTTCCGGCAGCGGCACGAATCAGTTCTCGACTGCCCTGCGGTGAGGCTCGACACCAGCAGCCGGATTTATGTCGCGGACACCTACAATAACCGGATCGTCCGCATGGACGATATGTCGGGTACTAACTGGACGGTGCTGGGCAGCACAACAAATCAATTCATCAACCCCTACGGGATGGCCGTGGATCCCTTCGGCACGATCTATGTGGCCGACTCACGCGACTATCGGATCGTGATGGCGGACGACATGACGGGGTCTGCGTGGACAACTTACGGCACGGGCGGAACGGGCACAGGACAGTTCGATTCGCCGGCCAGCATCTTCGCCGTACCCGCCACTTCGCCAATTGGAGTGCCCAGTTTCTCGACGGCCAAGCTGACCTTCGGCTACATTAGTGATCGGCACGTCCAGCCCGGCGCAGAGCGTTGCGCTCGCGAACATCGGATCGGCGCCACTGGAATTCGATAGCATCGCGTCCACGGGCGACTTCGCGCAGACAGGCACTTGTGCGGGTGCTCTGCCGGCCGGGCAGACGTGTACCGCCAACGTGACATTTACCCCCACGGCGGGCGGAACGCGCACGGGCGCCATCACGTTCAACTTCGGCACGGCGGGGGTAAACCCCATCAGCCTGAGCGGGATCGGGACACAGGTTAGGTGTCGCCGGCGGCGTTAAACTTCGGCAACGTTGCTGCCGGGGGCAGGGGAGCCTCGCAGACGGTCACGATCGCGAATCCGGGAACGGCCACCGCGGGCATAGCGAGCGTGACACTCAACGCCCCGGCAGTCTACCACCTGAAGAATCAGTGCCCCGCGACTCTTGCGGCGGGTGCAAACTGCACTGTCACGATCCGATTCACGCCGTAGGGTGCAAAGTTGTATAACGGAGCACTGACAATAACAGACGCCTCCGGTACCGCACAAAAAGTCACGATTACCGGCACTGGGGTGAGCAACTGATCGGGCCTGAGCATGTGGGCCGTGGAACCGCGGCCCACTACGAACTTCGGAGCGCCTATTCCTTGTACATGTACTTGATATTCGGTTTGTAGAGCAGCAGATTCGGTTGTCCGGTACGGTTTACCTTCAAACAGGATTTGTCGTACCACTCAATAACGCCGTGCAGAGTCTCACCATCCTTCAGCACGAACACCATGGGAGTCTTGGACTGCATCTGCTTCACGTAGTAGAAGTTTTCGGCATTGGTCTGGTCGGGAGGAACGGGTTTTTTCTGCGCTCGTCTTGGAGGCACGATCTGCTCCTTTATCTCGTTCAACGAGGGACGGATGAGCTTGCGGTTCGCAGATTCCACTGGATGCCTTCCTTATATGGCGGATTAAAGATATGCCCACAGCTTCGCTCATGGCAGGAGCGGCGCGGGTTCAGTTGGATCAAGTTTTGTCCGACTTGTCCATATATTTAACACATTCATATGACGACCGCAAGGCTGCGCGGAGTTGATGCGCGAACGCCATCCCTCAGCGCTTGAACCAATTCCGCGCAAAAGATCTCAGACGGGCAAATAGGGAAGGGTGTTCGGCCGGCGCCTGCGGACGCGGTTCCGCATCGGCCTTAGCAGGCATCTGCCCGGGAGCCGGAATATCGCCGGACGCCGCACAAGGTTCTTCGCCGGCAAGCCGCACGGTCGTGACAAGGAACGAGTAACTGCGCCGCATGCGAGTGCCATCGCCGGTGTCGAGACACACAGAGAATCCCGAGGGGCGCATCAGCACCGGGAAATAACCCACTACGTTGCGCTGGATGTAGGCGGTCTCATAGCGATGGCGCCGCAGGCTCCAGGTAAACACGCGGAAGCTGTCGAAATCGTACGGTTGACCTCCGCCGGAGATGGTGGTCCACAACCAGTTATGTTTTAACTGGTCGCCATCGTGCACGTCGCCCAGCGAGAAGTAAGACGTAATGCGATGCCCTTCAGCGTATTGGGCGACCTCATCCGGAATGGCCATGTAGATCCGGCCGCTGAGGACCCATCCGCTCTCGCCGTGCGAGTTGCGCACCAGGCTCCAATCGTCCTGCGGGACCGGATGGCCGGCTTCGCCTGGGGAGGCCGGCTCGGGCGCCGCAGCCGGAATTTTGGATAATTCCATCCAGTTCTTCGGCAGCGGGGGCGGAGCCGGCATGGGCGGCAAGGGATATTTGGGCGCGGGACGCCGGCGGGCGGACGGCACTGCGTGCGGACGGGGTGGGATCAGGGGCTTGCGCACGGGCGGCACGCGCGGCGATTCGACGTGCGCTATCATGTCCACCTTCTCGCCTTCCTTGATTTGCAGAAAGCTGGGCGCTAGGCGGTTCGGCTCGGTGTGGACGTTGAGCGTGTCGTACGTGCTGGCCAAGCCTTGCGAGGGCATGCTCAAGGCGCGCCGCTCGACTTCTTTGAGAGCGGCGATTTCCTGGGAGCTGAGCAGCAGGTGATCCTCGGTCCAACCCTCGGCGCCGGTCGGGGTGCGGACCTTCATAAACCGGCGGCGGCGCTGGACGATTTCGAGCCGCTCGCCGTGTTTGACGGTCGCCACCACGGGCGATTGCAGCGGGATGTCCTGGCGGATCGAAAGCACGGCGGGACCGGCGAACGCTTCGCCGATCGCCAAGGCGCGCGGCTCACCGCTGCGGCAGGCCGCCATACCCAGCAGCAGGAAGACCAGAATGGCGGGCCGGAGGCGTGGCATGCGATGCGGGGTGCGGGGTGCTAGGTGCTGGCAAACTCTCACCAGACGAGAGAGCGTTTTTCCAGAACCCAGCACCCAGAACCCTGGACCTAAGACTAGTCTATCAGCCGGCATTAGCGGCCGACACTCTCTGCGTCGCCACCACCCGGTCATACACCTGCCGGAAAGCTTCGCCGGCGCGCTCGGCGGCCCATTGTTCCAGGCTGATATCCGCGGCCGCGGTGAGCTGCAGCACGATCTCTTCCTCGCGGATCAGGCAACTTAACGACTCGATGCGCTGATCGTGGCTTACATCCAGCGTATCGGCCAACCGCAGCAGCGGAATCAGGGCCAGCAGCACGCGCTTCTCCTCGGCGTTCAGAGCCTGCCAATTCGCATGCATCGGCGTGGGCATGCTCTTGCGATGGTAGCGGCAAAGATTGGCAATCAGCTCGCGCTCGCGATTGGTGAATCCGGGCATATCGGAATTGATCGCCAGGTAGTAAGAATGCTTGTGATGGTTGGAGTCCGCCACGAAGTGCCCGGCGTCGTGTAGGTAGGCGGCGGCTTCCAGCAGCTTGCCGACATGCGGCGGCAACTGGTGCAATGGCTGCAAGTCCGTGAACAGGACGTGCGCCAGGGCGGCTACTTTGCGCGCGTGCGCCAAGGCGACGCCATAGCGGCGGCTCATCTGCTCCACTTCCCGGCGTTGATCGCGGCTGAGCCGCGTGAGTTCGCGCCCCACGCCGCGCGCGTAAAGATCGGCGATGATGCCGTCGCGCACGCCGGCCGTGGAGTAGTAAACTCCGGGCAGCCCGAAGGTCTCCAGCACGCGCAGCAGGACGCCCGTGCCGGATACGATGATCTCCGCGCGCTTGGGCCCGATGCCCGTCACCCTGCGCCGTTCGGCGATTTCGAGCGTGCTCAGTTTCCGGTAGAGGCGCCGCACCTCGCGCGTGGCGGCCCGCAGGCGGTCGGCTTGATCGCGCTTGGTGCGCGGAATGCGATTCACGGCGCAAACAATGGCCGAGGCCGTGGCTGACGTCGCGATGACGCGGTCCCAATGGCCATTCCCGAAGCGCTTGCCCACCCCCGCCAGCTTTTCGTCTATGTACTCGCGCATTTGGTGCAACTCGCCTTCAAGGGGTGGATCGTGCTCCAGGAAGATCTCGCGCAGCCGCACGGCGCCCAACGGCTTCGACAGCGAGTCGCGCATCTGCCCGCTCTCGCTGGCAATCAGCTCGGCGCTGCCGCCGCCGATATCCACGATCAGCACGTTACGCGTGGGATGCGGCCAGCGCGCCTGCACGCCCAGGTGGATCAACCTGGATTCTTCCCGTCCGGAGATGATCTCCACCGGCGTGCCGATCGCCAGCGAAGCGCGCTCGAGAAACTCGGCCTGGTTGCGCGAGTCACGCACCGCGCTGGTGGCCACCGCGCGCACGCCCACCACATCCAGCTTTTGATACTGCTGCGCCATGCGCGCCAGGACGCCGCAGGTGAGTTCCAGCGAGTCCTGCGCCAGCAGACCATTGCGAAAGACGCCCTCGCCCAGCCGCGTGACGACGCGATCGGAAGCCAGCAGGCGCATGGGCGATCCCGGCAAAATCTCGGCGGCGGCCATGCGGATGGAGTTGCTGCCGATGTCAATCGCCGCGTATCGGGGCATATAAATGAGGATACCCTGTGAACATGGAGATCTACATTTTGCGCCACGGCATCGCGGAAGAGGGCAAGGGCGGCATGCCGGACGCGCAACGCGCGCTCACCGACGCCGGGCGCGAAAAGCTGCATGCCGTGCTCGATCGGGCGCACGCCGCGGGCGTCAAGCCATCCATGATTCTGACCAGCCCGTATAAACGCGCCACGCAGACCGCGCATATGGCCGCGCATGTACTTGGGTGCCACAAGATCGTCGAGAGCGAGGCGCTCACGCCCGGGTCGACGCCGAAAGCGGTGTGGGAGGAGATTCGCGCGCGGCACCGCGAGGGCGCATTGCTGCTGGCAGGGCATGAACCGCTGCTCGGCATGACGGTTGGATTTCTCTTAGGCGCACCCGCGTTACAGGTGGACCTGAAGAAAGCCGGGCTGGTGCGCATCGATCAGGAGAGCTTCGGCGGCGCGCCTCGCGGCGTGTTGAAGTGGATGCTCGCGCCGCGCCTGATATAAGCTGAGTTTGGCATTGTATGCGATTCGACAAAGCGACGGCGCGTTACGAAGGGTGGCTCAGGCGTGAGCTCACCATCGTCAAACCAGATTTGGAACTGAAGCACGAACAGATGTCCGCCGGGCTGTTTCCCTTCCTGCGCGCGACTTACTATCGCTGGGCACAACTCTGGCCGGAGGTGTGCGGCGAGCTGGCATCCGCTCCGGAAGTGCTGGCGGTCGGCGACCTGCACGTCGAGAACTTCGGAACCTGGCGGGACGCCGAGGGCCGCCTGATCTGGGGCATCAACGATTTCGACGAAGCCTGGCGGATGCCGTACCCTAACGACCTCGTGCGCCTGGCTGCGAGCGCGCAGATGGCCATCGCGGACAACCACCTAGCGCTCGACATTAAGGATGCCGCGCGGGCGATCCTGGAAGGCTACGGCGAATCGGTGGCGAGCGGCGGGCGTCCCTTCGTGTTGGCCGAACATCACGGCGCGTTGCGCGATATGGCCATCCACCGGCTGAAGGAAGTGTGCAGCTTCTGGGAGAAGCTCGATAAGTGCCCGGCATCGAAGGGCAAGCTGCCCGGAGCGGCCAACAGAGCGATCTCGCGCATGCTGCCTGACCCGGACATGCCGCGGCGGCACGTGCATCGCGTCGCCGGATTGGGTAGCCTCGGCCGGCAGCGCTTCGTGGCGTTGGCGGACTGGCACGCGGCCAAGATCGCGCGTGAGGCCAAGGCGATGGCGCCGTCCGCGTGTTGGTGGGCGACGGGCTGCAAAGGTTCCCCGCGCATCCGGTATCAGGAGATTTTGGATAACGCCATGCGCTGCGCCGACCCTTACGTGCGGCTGAAAGGCCGCTGGCTGGTGCGCCGCCTCGCGCCGGACTGCTCGCGCATCGAGCTATCGGCGTTGCCCAAGGTGCGCGACGAGATCCGCCTGCTGCACGCGATGGGTTTCGAAACCGCCAACGTACACACGGGCAGCCGCAAAGCGCGCGCCATCCAGGCGGATTTGAAGAAACGCGGCAGCGGCTGGCTGGTAACGGCTGCGGCAGAGATGGTGAAAGCGGTCACCGCGGATTGGGAAGAGTGGCGCAGGTTGCACCCCGCGCGCTAGATCAGTTCGCTGGCGGCCGCATGCCCTTCTGGTATGCGCCGAAGCCGAACGCGTGCGGGTGATACTCGCCCACCAGATCGACATCCAGCTTCGCGGAAATGCGGCTCTCCATGCCAAGCGCCCAGTAGCAGGCATTCACCACCAGCCGGCGGAAGCCCTCGCTCAGGAAATCCTGCGACGCGCCCATGGTGGTGGTGAAGATGCGCGCGGTCTTGCCCCGTGCGCCCGTGTAGCTCTTGACCCAGGCAATCGGCAGCATTGGATCGTTCTTCTTTCCCTTGGCGGGCGGATCGTTGGGATGCATGCCGTCCACGACCTGGCCGAGCACCAGCGGAATGCTGTCGCCCGGCAGCGGCAGGCGCACCTCGTAGACGTCTGACGGACCCCAGATGCCGCCATCGTGGAGACCGCGCAAGATCGGATGCCGCTCCTCGCCTTTCACCAGGATGCCGCGCGTGCTCTGATGGCCGTGATCGCCGTGGTGCGCGATCCAGGTCTCGCCGAGCACCTGCCGGCCGAAGCCGCCGTCCCACACCTTGCTGTTCCACCTGTAGCGCGCGTAAGTCGGGCTGCTCTTCAGATCGAAGGCATGCGTCGCCGTGCGCAGGCCCACGATCGGACGGCCGGACTCGATGTAATCGACGAAGTGCTGCATCTGGCTGTCGGGCAGATCGCGGAAGCGGATCAGCAACACCAGCAGGTCGGCGTGGTCGAGCGCCTCCAGACCGGGTATGTTCGTGCGCAGGTCGGGGTCGATGGTGCCGTCCGCCGGATCGATGGCATAGAGCACCTTACACTCAAATCCGTGCCTGGTGCCGAGGATCTTCGCCAGTTGCGGCAGGCTCTCTTCGGAGCGGTATTCCTCATCCCCGCTCACCAGCACGATCCGCTTGGCCGATCGAGCCGCGGCACACGCGGGGATGAGCGCAGAGAGGAGAAAAGCAACTGCCTGGCGCCTCATCGCGATCCCACCGGAACACCGCGCAGTGGACCCTCGACCAGGTCGACCCAGATATTGTCGCGGGTGTTGCGCACAAAGACGGTTGTGTCCACCCGGAACGTGCGCGGCCCCGGGAAAGCGCGCCAATGGCGTGTGGCGGCTTCGCGCAGCGGTTCGACCGATTCGGGCGGGATCTCCTGCGCGAGCGTGACATGCGGGTGATAACAGAACGGCTCGGTGTAGGCGAGCTCCCCGCGATTCAAGGCCGTGTACATCTCCCGCAACTGCGCGGCGCCGTTCTCGACCGAGATGTAAATGACATCGGTCGCGTCAAATTTTTCGATCTGGCCCAGTTCGACCTCGAACGGCTCGAAACCGGCCACGATGCGCCGTGCCGCATCAATCGCGGAAGTTGGTTCCCCAGGCAAAGGGCGCGGCGGGAGCACACTGACGTGCGCATGCGGATTGCAACCGGGCACCAGATCTAACCGCAGGTGGTCGAGAAAGCTGCCGAGTGGATCCGGAAGGTAAATTACCAATGCGTAAAGGCTCTGCCGCGCCGCTTCTCCGCGCGGACGCGCCCCGTCTTGATTCGAATCCATCTGTTATGCGGACTGCAATGTCGATTATGGCATAGCGCACCCGGCGATGGGTGAAGTCCTGCTAACCTTTTAGTTTCCAATGCCTGAGACACCGAACGGCAATCCGTTGCTGAACCTGCCCTTTCACATTCCTTTTGACCAGATCCGCGCCGGGCACGTGCGTCCGGCCGTAGCCGAACTGCTGCGCGAGGCGCGCGAACGTATCGACGCGTTGGCGGGCGGCGCGCAACCGCGCACTTTCGACAACACGCTCGCGGCGCTGGATGCGGCCACGGAACCGCTCGATGAAGCCATGGCGGTGGTGCGGCATCTGGAATCGGTAGCCACCTATCCGGAGTTGCGCGACGTCTACAATGCCGTGCAGCCGGAGGTGAGCGCGTTCTATTCCGGCATTCCGCTCGACGCGGCGCTCTGGGATGCGATCCGCGCCTACGCGGTCACGGAGGAAGCACAAGCACTGACTGGCACGCAGCATCGCTTCCTCACGAAAACGGTCGACACGTTCCGGCGGCATGGCGCGGATCTGGATGCGGCGGGCAAGGCGCGGCTGGAAGCCATCGACGTGGAACTCGCGACCGTCACTACCAAGTTCTCGCAGAACGTGCTGGACGCGACCAACGCCTTCGAGCTGGCCATCACGGAAGAGGCGGGCTTGAAGGGGCTGCCTCCTTCAGCGGTGGCGGCCGCGCGCGAGAGCGCCGCGCAGAAAGGCATGGCAGGCTGGCGATTCACCTTACAGGCGCCCAGCTACATGCCCGTGATGACCTACCTGGATGACGCCGATGTGCGCCACAAGATGTATCACGCCTACGCGGTGCGGGCGAGCAGCGGCGCATGCGACAACCGGCCGCTGCTCGACCGCATCCTGGAACTGCGGCGTGAGAAGGCCGAACTGCTGGGATTCCGCAACTTCGCCGACCTGGTGCTGCACGATCGCATGGCCCACACCGGTGCGCGCGCGCTCGAATTTCTGAGGGACCTGAAGAGCAAGACCGAAGCGCACTTTGCGCGCGAGAATCGCGAGCTGCTGGAGTTCCGCAGAAAGCTGGAAGGCGCGGACGCGCCGGATCTGGAACCGTGGGACGTCGCGTATTATGCGGAGAAGCAGCGCGCGGCGCTTTACGATTTCGACGAAGAGGAGTTGCGTCCGTATTTCCCGCTGGAACGCGTGGTGAGCGGGCTGTTCGAAATCGCGGGGCGGTTGTACGGGATCAAAGTGGCGGAGGAATCCGGCGTTCCGGTTTGGGATGCGCGGGCGCGCTACTACGCCGTCCATGATGCGAGTAATCAATTCATCGGCGGATTCTATGCCGACTGGCATCCGCGCGAGAACAAGCGCGGCGGCGCGTGGATGGATGCGCTGATTACCGGGCATTCCGTGGGGGACGGGCGTAAGCCGCACCTGGGGCTGATCTGCGGCAACCTCACGCAGCCCCTCGCGGACCGGCCCGCCCTGCTGACGCACTATGAAGTGACGACCATCTTCCACGAGTTCGGGCATCTGCTGCACCATCTGCTGAGCCGCGTAAATGTGCGCAGCCTTGCGGGCACGAGCGTGGCTTGGGATTTCGTGGAACTGCCGTCGCAGATCATGGAGAACTGGACGTGGGAGCGCGAGCCGCTGGATTTATTCGCACGGCATTACCAGACCGGCGAGCCGATCCCCACCGGGCTATTCGAAAAGATGGTGCGGGCGCGCAATTTCCGGAGCGCGAACGCACAGATGCGGCAGCTCGGGTTCGGCTTCGTGGATCTGGCCCTGCACATCGATTACTCGCCCGCGCGCGACGGCGGCGTGATTCCATACACGCGCGCCATTTTGCAGCAATACTCGCCCGCGCCATTGCCGCCGGATCACGCCATGGTAGCGGCATTCACGCATTTGTTTTCGAGTCCCGTAGGCTATGGCGCCGGCTACTATTCCTACAAGTGGGCCGAGGTGCTGGATGCGGACGCCTTCACGCGCTTCCGGGAGCGGGGCATCTTCAGCGCGGAGGTCGGCGCCGAGTTCCGGGACAAGATCCTGGCGCGCGGCGACAGCGAGGATCCCGCCGAGCTTTACCGCCAGTTCATGGGACGCGATCCGGACCCGAACGCATTGCTGGCACGGTCAGGGCTGCTGGCGGCTTAGCCCCTATTTGTGATGCGCGCTGCCGCCGGTTTCAGCCGGCGCGTAGACCGGCGCACCGTCGCTCGGATGCGTCGTGCGGCTCAACGGGATGACCTGCACGGTGCGCGAAGCTCCGGTGGGATCGGGAGCCATCACCTGAATCGAGGCAGTGACTTGTGCTTCGCGGAAGGAGAGCAGCGGCTTCCGCACCATCGCCACGCCGACTACCAGCGCTTCTCCATCTGACGCCGAAGACGCCGCGCCGGCGGATGCGAAGGAGGAAGCCATGGGCTGGTTCGCGGTTGACGTGGGCGCTGCGGACAAGGTCTCCGTGGCAGCGGTCACACAAGGCTGCGACGCCGCTCCGGCGCCGAGCGGCTGCAGCGTCACGGTCTTTTCGGAGACCACACTGCCGGTCTTCACATTGATGAACTCCAACGAGACGTCGACGGCGCCGGTACCGATATTCGCCGCGCACAGCAGCAGCTTCTGGCCGGGCTCGACGCTGGCCGGCAGACTAGCCAGGCGGTACGCGACGGGCTTCATGCCGGCGTGGGCAGCCGCGGCAGTAATCAGGGCGAAACCAGCGAACCACACGCAGGATTTCATGGAATGTTCCTCCAGCGCTTGAGACGCCGGTGCGCGGGGCGCGGTTTCGCTCCACCGGTGGACTCCGGGCGCGCACGATGTAAGAATGAGGTCATGGCAGATCCTGTCATCTTAATTGCGAGTGGCGATCTGCGCTTGGCAGCCAACCAGATGTGCTGGCCGGCTCAGGCGCGCGCCGAGGAAGCCGTCATCGGAGCGATCCGGCGGCTGGGCCACGCGGTTGAACGCGGTCATGCCTGCGACGCCACCAAAGGTCACGGTTTCATCGATAGCCAGAAGCATGGAATGGAGGTTTTCCGCCGCATCCCGCCTGAAGCTCCACTGGTGGTGGTGGAAGCGGTATGGCAATACAGCCATCATGTGCTGCACGGGCTGTACGGCCACCGCGGTCCGATTCTGACGGCCGCGAACTGGAGCGGCCAATGGCCCGGGCTGGTCGGCATGCTGAACCTGAACGCATCACTGACCAAGGCGGGCGTACCGTACAGTTCGCTATGGAGCGTGGATTTCACGGATGAGTTTTTCCTGTCGGGACTGCGCGAATGGCTGGCTGGCAAGCCGGTAAAGCACGATACCAGCCACGTACATCCGCTGGCGGCCTACAAGCTGCCGGCGCGCGCGGAAGAAACTGGCGCGCGTCTGGCGGCCGATCTGCGGCGCGGCAAAGCGATCCTGGGCATCTTCGACGAAGGCTGCATGGGGATGTACAACGCCATCATCCCGGACGAACTCTTGCATCCCACCGGCGTGTTCAAGGAACGGCTCAGCCAATCGGCTCTGTTTGCGGAAATGCAGGCGACCAGTGACGAGGAAGCGCATGCCGTGCGTGCATGGCTCGACCGCAAGGGCATGCAGTTCCGCACCGGCCGCAATCCGGAGACGGAGCTTACCGATGCGCAGATCCTGGAGCAATGCAAGATGTACATCGCGGCGCTGCGCATCGCGGACGATTTCGGCTGCGACGTGATCGGGATTCAATATCAGCAGGGGCTGAAGGATCTGGCGCCGGCTTCGGACCTGGCGGAAGGCCTGCTGAACAACGTGGACCGACCGCCGGTCAAAGCCAGGGGCAACGGGCGCGTGCTCTATGAACACGGCGCGTTGCCGCACTTTAACGAAGTCGACGAGTGCGCGGGACTGGACGCGCTGGTCACCAATCGCGTGTGGAAAGCGCTGGGGTATCCACCCGAGACGACACTGCACGATGTGCGCTACGGCGAGGCGTATCCGGTAAACGGCAAGGAGGAGTTCGTCTGGGTCTTCGAGATTTCGGGCTCCGTGCCGGCCGCGCACCTGATCGGCGGATATGCCGGCGCGGTGAGCGAGCGCCAGCCGCCCATGTACTTCCGGCTGGGCGGCGGCAGCTTGAAGGGCGTAAGCAAGCCGGGCGAGATCGTGTGGAGCCGCGTGTTCGTGGACAACGGCAAGTTGAAGGCGGACATCGGCCGCGCGAAGGTGGTGGAGCTGCCGCGGGAAGAGACTGAGCGGCGATGGAAGATCACGACGCCGCAATGGCCGATCATGCACGCGGTGACGTACGGCGTGACGCGCGACCAGATGATGGCGCGGCACAAGTCGAATCACGTGCAGGTGGCCTACGCGCCCGATGCCGAGTCGGCCAACCTGGCGCTGGCTACGAAAGCGGCGATGTTTCGCGACCTGGGGCTCGACGTATCGGTTTGCGGGACGCATCACGGGCTGTAGGCGAACTAGCGGCCCGCGAGGTAGTAATGCACGGCCGGTGTGACCACCAGCGATAAAACCATCGATGCCAGAATGCCGCCAATTACGGCGATGGCCAGCGGCTGCAGCATGTGCGACCCCGCGCCCCAGGCGAGCGCCAGCGGGATCATACCGGCCACGGTGGCGAGCGCGGTCATGGTGATGGGCCGCAGGCGGCGCTCGCCCGCGTGGATCATACTTTCTTCGGCCGCATCGCCCGCCGCGCGAAACTTCTGATCGGCATCGAGCAGCAGGATGCCGTTCTTCGCCACGATACCGATCACCATGATCAGGCCCATGAACGACGAGATGTTGAACGTGGTGCCGGTGACCAGGAGCCCCAGGAAGACACCCGAGGTCGAGAGCAGCGCGGAGGCCAGGATGGCGACCGGCGCGGCGAAGCTGCCGAATTCAAAGAGCAGGACAATGAAGACGAACACCACGGCCAGCACGAGCACGAAAGCGAAATCGCGAAATGACCGTTGCTGCTCTTCGTAGCCGCCACCATAGGCGACGCGAATGCTCTGCGGCAGCTTCAGATCGTTGACGGCCTTTTGCACGGCCGCCATGCCGTCGCCTAAATTCAGGCCTTCCAGACGCGCGGTGACCGTAACGTCGCGCTGCAAATTCTCGCGGCGGATTTCGGTCTGGCCCGGCTCTTCGATAGCCCGGGCGAGCGAGCCGAGCGTGGCGGTCTTGCCGGTGGAGCTCACCAGCAACGTGTTGCGGATGGCCTCGAGCGAGGCGCGCGTGTCTTTCTGAAATCGCACGCGGATGGTGTAGGAGCGGTCGTTGACCACGACGGGCGTGGGCGCGGGCTCGCCCTGCAGCATGGCGCTGACGTCGAGTTCGACTTCCTGCGGCGAGAATCCAGCGCGCGCGGCGACCGAAGGATCAACCTGGAAAGTCAGCGCCGGTCCGCTGATGGTGTTGTCGATGCCGTTGAGGATGTCGACCACGCCGTGGATCTTTTTGATCGCGTCGGCGACTTTGGGGGCCCAGTCGCGCAGAGTCTCGGGGTCCTGGGAGAACAGCTTGATGACCACCGGTTCCGGCGCGCTGGTGAGGTCGCCGATCATGTCCTGCAGCAACTGGGGGAATTCGACGTCGAGCTGCGGCACCTGCTTGGCGATTTCTTCCCGCACTTCGGCGATGACCTCGTCGGCACTGCGGCTGCGCTGGCGCTTGAGCTTCACGGAAATGTCGCCGGTATTGGCCTCCGTGACTGTGGCGAGACCGAGCTGCAGGCCTGTGCGGCGGGAGGTGCTTTCAACTTCGGGGGTGCGGCGCAGAATGCCTTCGACCGCGGAGACGGCGCGGTTGGTGTCTTCCAGTGACGATCCGGCGGGCATCAGGTAATCGATGATGAAGCCGCCTTCGTCCATGGCGGGCAGCAGGTCGGAACCGAGCGACCGGTAACAGAAAAAGGAACCGGCAATGACGGCGAGTCCGAAGGCCGCGAAGGCCAGCGGATGCTCGAGCATGAGCCGCAGCACGGACTCGTAGAGCCGCATCACGCGCGGTGGAACGCCTTCCTGGCGGCCGGTTCGCTTGGGGCGGAGAAGGAAGTGGCTGAGCGTGGGCGTCCAGGTGAGGGCCAGCGCGAGAGAGGTGAGCAGCGCCATTGCGACGGTCAGAGCGAGCGCGCGGAAGAAGACGCCATAAACGCCGGAGATGGAGATGAGCGGCGCGAAGACCACGATGGGCGTGAGGGTCGAGCCCACCAGAGGCACGCGGATTTCGTGGATGGCGTGGCGGATGGCATCGCCGCGCGATTCACCGGCGTCTCGATGGGCGACGATGTTTTCGACCACCACGATGGCATCGTCGATCACCAGGCCGACTGCGGCAGCGAGTCCGCCGAGGGTCATCAGGTTGAAGCTTTGGCCTAGAACGCGCAGGGCGATAAAGGTGACGGCAACGGTCGCTGGAATCACCAGGCCGGCGACCAGCGAGGTCCCCCAATCGCGCAGAAACAGCACGAGGATCAGCGAGGCGAGGATCAAGCCGATCAGGATGGCGTCGCGCACGCTGTCGATCGAATCCTTGACAATCTCCGACTGATCGTAGAAAGACTGCAAAACGGCGCCGGGCGGCATGGTGCGGCGCAGGCGTTCGACCTCTTTGTGCACCTCGCCAGCGACAGCCACGGTGTTGCCCTCCATCTGGCGATAGATGTTCAGCAGCACCGCCGGCTTCTGATTCGCGGTGACGATGGTGTAGACCGGCTTTACGGAGGGCAGCACGCTACCCAGATCGCCGATGCGGATGGGCGCGCCCGCGGCCGTGGTTTTGACCACCATGTTGGAGATCTGATCGGGCGTGCGCGTCTGTCCGCTGACCAGGCTCAACACGAGCTGATGCTGATGCTCGATCATGCCGGGCGAATCGATCATGTTGGTGCGGCCGATGGCGTCGAGCAGACCTGGAACACTAATGCCGCTTTCGAGCAGCTTGGCGGGATCGGGGCGCACTTCGAATTCCGGTTCCTGGCCGCCTTGCAGCACCACCATCGAAACGCCGCTCAGGCGATTGAGGCGCGGCTTCAGCTCGTAGGTCGCCATTTCCCAGAGGCGCGTTTGCGGGATGGTGTCCGACGTCAGGCTGTAGCCCATGATGGGGAACGCGGCGAATGTCAGGCGGTTCGCCGTGATCTTGGCGGTGGATGGCAGGCTGCTTTGCACGCGGTTGAGCGCGTCGTTCACCAGTTGGAGCGTGCGGTACATCTCGACCTTCCACGAGAAGAAGACGTCCACTTCCACTTGGCCGCGGCTGGTGATGGATTGGACGAGTTCGACGCCCTGCACACTGTTCACCGCTTCTTCGATGGGGCGCGTCACGGTGACCAGCATCTGGTCGATGGGCGCGACGCCGTTATCGACGCCGATCACGACGCGGGGGAAATCGGTTTGCGGGAAAACTTCAACCGGGATGGTGGTCGCGAGGTAGATGCCGACCGCGATGAAGGTGACGATCAGGAAGATGACGGGCTTGGCGTGCCGCGCGGTCCAGTGCTCGCCGCCGTTCACTGGTGCTCCTTTTCCACCCGCACCTTGGATCCGTCGTCGAGACCGAGGCCGCCCACGGTGACGACCTGCTCGCCGGCTTTGACGCCGCTCAGGATCTCGACGCGATCGCCGTCGCGCACGCCGGTCTCGACCTTATGCACGTGGGCGACGGAATCGGCGCCAACAACCACGACCTGCGTGCCGCCTTCGGCCGCAGGCAGCAGCGCGACGGCCGGCACGACGAGCACATCGGGGATCGTGGCGGCGATCATGGAAACATGCACCGTGACGCCAGGCTTGAGGCGCTCGCGGGGATTCGCGGTTTCGACCCACACCTGCACGGTTGTACTGTTGGGATCGACCGCCGGGCTGACCACGATCACTTTGCCTGGGACACCGTCCGCGCTGTCCGGCATCATCACCGTGGCTGCATCGCCAACCTTGACGAATCCGGCCTGGCCTTGCGGTACGTTGGCGCGCGCCACCACGCGGGAAATATCCATCACGGTGAGCAGCGGCGAACCCGCGGTGGCCATCTCGCCCGGATACAAGCTGCGATCCGCAATCACGCCGCCAATCGGGCTGTGGACCTCGGAATACGAGAGCTGCGCTTCAGCGCCCTGGTAGTGGGCCTTGGCGGTATCGACCTGCGCGGCCGAAGATTTGGTCTGCTGCTCGCGGCCGACGCTTTGGAGCGCCTCGAGATGCTGCTGCGCGGCCTCATACTGGCTGCGCGCTTGCACAAAGGCAACCTGCGCATCGTCGACCAACTTGCGCGCCAGAGCGCCTTCTTTGAAGAGATTCTGGCGGCTCTCGAAGACCTTCCGGGCCGCATCCATGGCTTCTTTGGCGGCTTGGGCGTCGGCTTTGGATTTGACCATTTCGTCGGGCAACGATGCGGCCGTGGTGCTGCGATAATTGGCTTCGGCCTGCTCGAACTGCGCCTTGCTTTCCTCGGCCGCGGCGGCCAGATCGCGATTCTCAAGCAGGGCGAGCAACTGGCCGGCGCGCACATGATCGCCGCGGTTGACGTAGAACTTCGCCACGGGCGCGCTGATCTTGGGCACCACCGCAGATTGCGTCAGCGGGTAGAGAATCGCATCCGCCTCCACGATGCGGCGGATCGCTTCCGTGCGCGCCTCTGAGGTCTGGACGGGCGCGACGGCCGCGGCTCCGGGCGCTTCTTTCTTGCCGCATCCCACGGCCAGGAGAAGTGCCAGCAAAACGGTCCACTTCATGATTAGAAAGCGCCCGTCAGAGTCTGCAACGCAGCCAGCCCCACACGGTAGCGCACCAAGCCATCATCATAAGCGTTGCGCGCCAGTGCCAGCGTGCTTTGCGCGTCGACCACTTCGAGCACAGTCACCTCCCCGGCCTGGTAGCGAAGCAGGGTGAGGCGGAGGCTTTCGGCGGAGAGATCCACGGAGCGGCGCAGCGAATCGATCTGTGCGCCGGCGGTCTGCGCCTCCAGATAAAAGCCGTCGAGATTGGCCAGCAATTGGCGCTGCGTGGTGGTTAGATCGAGGCGGGCCTGCTCGAGCCGCAGTTCCCCCTGGCGCACCTTGCTGCGCGTGGCACCCCAATTCCACACCGGAATCGTGAGGGTGCCCTGGGCTACGGAACCGAGATTGCGCTGATCGCGGCGGTTCCAGATGGCATATTGATTCGCATCGATACCGTAGAAATAATCGAACGAGAGGGCCGGCAGATAAGCCGCACGAGCCGATTTGACCTCGAACTCTTCCTGGCGGACGACGGCCTGCGCGGCGCGAATATCGGGGTTGTTGCGGCCGGCCATCTCGTCGGCCTGGGTGCGCGGCGGAAGCGGCGGCGCACTGGCCAGATCATCCACCACTGAGAAGTTCCGGATGTAATCGGAAAACAGCAAAACGCCGAGTCCGATGCGGGCGCGCTCAACGGCCAGTTGCGCGTCCTGCGCCTCGCGCTGGCGCTGGGCCACCTCGATTTGCGCCTTGATCGCATCGGAGTGCGCTGCCTCGCCGCCCGCTTCCAGCTTGCGCGTGATCTCAGCGAATCGCTGGGCCTCCCGCATCGTCTGCGCCGCGTTCGACTGCTTGCGCTGCGCGGCCACCAGCATGTAGTAACCCTGGACGACCACCGCCGCCAATCCGCGCGCCGCGATCTCGGTGTGGGCCTGCGCGGCCGCTTCCGCCGCGATGGCGCGCCGGTAATCCGCCTGCTTGGAGGGCGCCAGAATGTCGCCGTGCACCAGCGCCTGGTTGTTGTAGACATGCACGCCATCGTTCGCCACGAAGAGTCCCGACGGCGTGCCGTTGCCTTGCGTGTAGATGTACTGGTTGAACCAGTTCAATGTCGGCAGGAGGGCGGCGCGCGCCTGGACGCGGTCCTCATGCGCCAGTTGCGCGCTGATTAGGGCGGATTGATACGGTTCGGCCACCTTGCGCGCGCGCTCCAACGCTTCGTTCAAGGTCAGCGTCAAGGTGGTTTGCGCGCACGCGGCCGAGGCCGTTAACAAACTGAGCGTGACCGCCGTGAATCGGCCTGCCATTCATACTCCATTATTTTCGTTTGCGAATCTCCCCGCCCAGGGTACCGTCCCAGCGGCCGTCACCTTGCGCCAGGTAGTTACCCAATTTATCCCAATCCTCGCGCGTGATGCCGTTCAAATCCCAAACGACACGGCCGTTGCGAACGGTCAGCTCGCACTCGAGCTTCTCGGTGCCGCGCATGCGCGCTCCGTAGGTATCGACGAAGCCGAAGTTCCCGTGCTCCAGCCGCAGGACGGCGACATCGGCTACCGATCCGGCCGTCAGGCTGCCCAGTTCTTCGTGGTGGATCTCGCGGGCCGGCGTCCAGGTGGAGCGCAGGATCACCTCATCGAGCGGCATGCCGATGTTCAAGAATTTCGACATGACGTTGAGCATATCCTTCATGCCGGCGTTCATGCTGCCAATGTGCAGGTCCGTCGAGATGGAATCCGGACCGAAGCCCTGGTGCATGGCAGGCACGGCCTGGCGGAACAGGAAACTGCCGCCGCCATGGCCGACATCGAAGATGATGCCGCGCCGGCGGGCTTCAAACAGGTAAGGGAGAATCTTGCCGTGCTCGTCGAGCATGGGAACCCAACTCAGATAGGTGTGCGTGTAGATGTCGCCGGGGCGCAGCTTGTGCAGCACCAGATCCTGAAAGGGACGCTCGGGGCGGAAGGTGCCGAAGTCCACCATCACGGGGATGTGCGCGAGCGTCCCCGCCTCGACGGCGCGCTCCACCGCGATCCACTCGGGCCCGGCGTAGTGCGCCGTCTTGATGCCGACAATGATGTCTTTATACTGTTCGGCCATCATGGCGGCGGACTTGGCATCCATCTCGTTAATGTCCTGTTCGATCGCGCCCGCCATCCCGGCACCCACGATGTTCAGAAACGCCAACACGCGCGTCTGGCTGCGATCGATCACGCGGTCCTTGAAATCCGGAAAATTGCGCCAGCCGGAGCTGCCGGCATCGGCCACCGTGGTCACCCCGGAGCGAAAGGTGAAGCCGTCGGGATAGACGCTGTTATCGCCGCAATAAGCGCCGCGCTTGCCGGTTCCGGCGTAGACATGCACGTGCATGTCGATCAGTCCGGGAGTCACGTAGAGGCCGGAGACATCCACGGTCTTGAGGGCCTGGGCCGCCGGGATATCCGCCGCCACGGCCGCGATCTTGCCATTCGCGATGGCGACGTCCATCACCGCGCTGATGTGGTTCTTGCCGTCGATGACATGGCCGCCTTTGAGCAATAGATCATACGAAGTTTGAGCAAACATGGTGCACGCAAAGCAAAGTAGAGCAATCCATTTCATTATTGTTGTCCTCTGCGGGGAGGTCCGGCTCTAGTGGTTTTGCCGCGCCTCCTCGAACTTCCACGCCGTGGCGATGATGTCGCGCATATTGGCGAAGCGCGGCCCCCATGCCAGGGCATTGCGTAGCTTATCCGCGTTGGCCACCAGCGCCGGCGGATCGCCTTCGCGCCGTGGGCCGAACACATAGGGCACTTTTCGCCCGGTTACTTCCTCGACGCCCTGGATCATTTCGAGCACCGAGTGCCCGCGGCCCGTGCCGATGTTGAACTGGTCCGACTTGCCGCCGGCCAGCAACGATTCGAGTGCGAGGATGTGCGCTTCGGCCAGATCGTTCACGTGCACGTAATCACGCACGCAGGTACCGTCGGGCGTATCGTAATCGTTGCCGAACACCGTGAACGGCTTGCCGGTGGAGACCGCGCGCAGCATGAGGGGGATCAGGTGCGTCTCCGGGTCGTGCTCCTCGCCCAGGCCGCCCTCGGGATCGGCGCCGCTGGCGTTGAAGTACCGCAGGCAGATGCTGCGCAACCCGTGAATCGCGTCGAACCAGCGCAGCATGGTTTCGACCATGACCTTCGATTCGCCGTAAGGGTTGACGGGCGTGATGGGGAACGTTTCCAGAATCGGAGAGGCGTGCGGAATCCCGTAGACGGCGGCGGTCGAGGAAAACACCAGATGCTTCACACCGGCTCGCAACATGGCGGCGAGCAGCGATTGGGACCCGGTGACGTTATTTTCGAAGTACAACTCGGGCGCGCGCATGGATTCGCCGACCGCGATGTACGCCGCGAAGTGAATGACCGCGTCGTGTCCCGCCAGCACTTCGGCCATGCGATCGGTCTGCTGCACGCGCAGTTGATGAAAGTCGCGGGCCTCGACATTGTGCCGATAACCGCGCGACAAATCGTCGACTACAGTGACATCGTATCCACGGCGCAGAAGCAACCGCGCCGTGTGCGCGCCGATGTAGCCGGCGCCGCCCGTAACCACAATCCGTCGTTTGCCCACGCTATCGATTGTAGTCGGATGACAGGGGAGGGCGTGGGGCAAGCCGAGGGCCTGCCCCACTAGCGCACGACGCGGATCCCCACCTCCTGCGCCGCGGTGTGGCCCTGGCCGTCTTCGGCGATCAGCTTGTATGTGGTGCTCTGGCGCGGCCTGACGTCGAAACAATAGGTCGGCGAGGGCGACAGCTTCTCGACGGGCGGCTCGATGCGGACGCTCTGGGCGCGGTAGACACCGTAGCAGAGCCGGGCATGATCCCCGCGGCGGATGGCATTGGGCACGGCGTAGAAGCTGAGGATCCGGAAATCGGTTCCGCCGAACAATTGGACCGATTGGCGCGCACGTTCCACTTCGGCGGCCCGCTGCGTCCGCTCGCCCTCCTGACGGCTGCTCCAACGCGAGTAGAAAACCCAAGCGTCGTAGAGCACTGCAACGGCCAGCACTACGGCCAGGAAAGGCAGCGCGCGACGGAGCAGGCTAACCGCGCCGGACATTTACGCTCCGTGAAAGAAGAAGGCGTCCCGTACCGTGACGGGAGGCTCCAGGTTTACGGCGTCGTCAACGCCCATCTCCGGCAGCAGCACATCCAGTTCGTCCTGCCCGATAATCTGCAGCTCGTGTTTCGCCAGGATGGCGGCGATGCGGTTGCGCAGGCCATCCAGCTTGGCGAAGGCAGCCTCGCCGAGGGCCTGCTGGTACGAGGCTAGGGGATCGACGGGCTCGCCGGTTTCGTCGGAACAGGCCACATCGCCCGGATCGGGCGGCGAGATGCTGCCGTCATCGAATTCGGCGAGCTCGGACAAGAGCACGGCGGCCACGGGCGCGGCGAGCGAAACCGCGACGGTGCAGCCGTAGTAGCCCTTACCGGGATAAGTCACGTGCGCTGGCTCGCCATCCGGCTCTTCCTCGACCTCGGTTTCGGTCTCGAATTCGAACTCGCTGCCCCGCGGGGAGACGAAGAAGGTGTGATAGGATTGCCAATCCCGTTCGGCGTCTTCGTCCGCGGCGGTTTGCCAGAGCAATGATGCGCCGTACATGCTGCTTAATTCGTGTTCCAGTGCGTCGTAGACATCATTGAAGTACGACTCGCTGGTATCGAACTCCGCGATGACGCCATCGGGCCAGCATTCTTCAATCACGGCAGCCAAGGCGTCGGAAATCGGGCTGGGTTCCATCACTTTATTCTGCCAGCTTCGACGGCGCGCAGGTAGGCCAGGCCGATCTGGCCGTTGAGGTTTTCGTCCGGCGACGCACGGTCTCCGCCGCCGAACCACATGGCCAGTCGTCCGGCCTGCAACTCGATGGTGGGGTCGCAGACCACCTGGTTGTTCCACGGCTGGAGACCGGTGAAGACGTCCGGCAGCTTCGTCCAATGCACGCCGTCGGTGGAGCGCGCCATCCCCAGGCGGCGATTCTCGTGCGCATCACGGCCCGTGTAGAGCATCCAGTAATAGCCATGCGCAATCCAGACCGCCGGTTCACCGAGGCCCATCTCATCGAAGGCGCCATAGGCGCCAAGCCCCAGGATGGGGTTGGCCCGCAGCTTTTGCCAGCTCTCGCCGTCGAGCGAGCGGGCCAGGCCCAGGCGCTGCTGGCGCGCGCGATCCTCGCCCAGATAGAACAGGTAGAAGTAGCCGCTGAGCTTGAACACGTAGGGATCGGCAATGGCGCGCTCATCCCAGCTTCCGCGGGGGCCGAAATCGACCACCGGGAAATGCGCCTTGCGCCAATGCCGGCCATCGGCCGAGCGGGCCAGTCCGAGACGCGGCGTGTCTTTGGGACCGGCTTGATACCAGTACCAGAACTCGCCGCGATCGAACAGCGCGAAGCCGTTGGCCGCGATGTACGAGCCTTCGCCCGACTGCAGATCGGGCCCGAGAACGGGGCCTTCCTTCTTCCAGACGAGTCCATCGGTGGAGGTCGCCAGTCCCGTGCGCCACGCGCGGCCATCGAAACCGGAATAGAAGTTGTAATAGCCGGCGCCGCGGCGCACGATCGAAGGGTTTAAGGCGTCGTGCGAATCCCAATCACCCGGCGCGCCGTGCGGCAACACGGGCGACTCGAGCGGTTTCCACTCATAGCGCACCTGCGGCTCGGCGGGCGCCAGTTGCGGCATCCGGAAATCGGAGTAGCGGCAGCCGGACGCGAACAGGAACCATGCCGCGGCAAGTGCTACAAATCGGAACCTCATGGGGCCGGGACGCGCAGCTTAAGGCCCGCGCCTCGGCCGGGCCGCGACTCGAGCGTCATATCCGCATTCACCGCGCGCGCCCGGCGCTTCAGGCTGGCGGGCCCCAGACGCAACAATTCCAGCTCGTCGAGCGTATAGACGCCGCTGAATGGAAATCCGCGTCCGTTGTCGTCCACTGAAATTTCCAGCATCTTGGCGGCGTGTTCCATGGAGACCGCCACCCGCGTGGCGCTGGCGTGCTTGAGCACATTGTGCAAGGACTCGCGCAGCATCTGGATCACCTCGCCGGCGGTTTCCTCGGGCAGCTTCAAAGGTCCGTCGCCGCCCACGAATGTCACCGGGATGCCGCTCTCCTTCTGGAAATTCTCGCAGATGCGGCGCGCCGAGGCATACAGGTTGGCGCCCATTTCCGGCGGGCGCATGCTACGTACAAACGCGCGCAGCTCCTTCACCTGCTGCTCGGCCAGTTTCTGCAGGCCCGTAAGCTCGTCCATGCCGGCGCGGAGATCGCGCTCCAGGATCTTGCGCAGAATCACCAGGCGCATCTGCAGGCTGATGAAGCTCTGCAAGGGGCCGTCGTGGAAGTCGGAAGCGATGCGCTCGCGCTCGGTCGTCTGGGCACGGCTGGCATCCTCCCGGATCTGCGCGGATTCCGCGACGATTTCTGCCATGCGGGAGTCGAGGCGCCTCTTGTAGAGTGCAAAGGCGTACGCCAGCATTCCCGCGATCACCGTCGTGCGGCGCAGCATCCACTCATTTTGCGCCGGGACGGCGAAGCAGAAGACCATGCTCACCAAGGCGACGGTCAGCACCTCTGGAGCGCGATAGAAGAACAGGGCCTCGGCGAGCACGTAGAGGTAATAGAAGGCGGGGAGCCAGAGCATCGCGGCATTCACGCCGCTCACCAGTACCAGGAAGTAGACGACATCGATAAAGAGCACGAACAAGGCAAAAGCTCCGCCGGCGTGCTTGCGAAAGGGGACCAGAACGCTGATGGCCAGAAACACGCCGCCCGCCGCCAGCCTCCAGGGTGTGGAAGCGGCCCACGACAGGATGGCAACCGCGAGCCCGGCGGCGGCGAATGCGGCGCGCACCCAAGGGAAAATGCGCCGCCAGACCTCCGGCAGCGCCGCGAAATCATCCGGCACTGGCGTGCTTCATCCAGCTAACGCCGGTAGAGAAAAAGCGTGTGGCTGCGGCCCTCACCGTCGTCCTCTATATCCTGAACCTTGGCCGGGGTCCAGCCCCTGAACTCGAAATCGTGCGCGACCACGCGTGCCCCTTTCTTCAATTGGCGTTCGAGTAATGGCTGCACCCTATCGTTGGAATTCGGCAAGAGATACACTGTGATCAAATCCGCCGAACTGTAATCCTGCTTTAGAATATCGCCGTTGACCACCTGAGCTGAGCTTTCCAGGCCCAACTTGCGAATCCGCTCCAGGCTTTGCTTGTACAGGTCCTTATCCAGTTCCACGCCTACCGCGTGCGCCCGAAATGTGCGCGCGGCCGCTATGACGATGCGTCCATCGCCGCTGCCCAGGTCGTACATTTTCTCGCCCGGCTTCAGCCCTCCCAATTGCAGCATCTGGATCACCACCGTCTCGGGAGTGGGGTAGTACGGCGCCAGTTTCTGCGCATCTTGCGCCCACACCACCGCGCTCAAGAAGCCTAGAATAATCAAGCGTCTTCGCATCGGAATATCCGTCAATCGAAGCAGCCACGAATGTAACAAAAAGTACGTTTGATAGCACCGTTTACTGATGGTCAATGGTCCTGCCCCCACCAAGTTAACTACTCGCTTACTTACTTAGATACCATATCGGCCGGATGTCATCCGTTTCATGGCCAGTAGATAGCACATTAGTTGAAATGCTGACAGCGCGCCTGGCACTCCGCGATACTATGACGTGGAGAGCAGGCATGGGTAGATTCAGCCGCACCTGGCAACTGTTCCAAGAGAGTTTCGCGGTCCTCTCGGGCGATTCGGAAATCCTCATCTTTCCGGTGCTGAGCGGCACTTCGTTGCTGCTGCTGGCCGCCAGTTTTTTGATCCCGTTGTATCGCGACGGCACCATCGTCGCCGTGGTGCGGCACAAGGGCACTTGGGACGATTACGCCGTGCTTTTCGCCTGGTACTACCTGAATTTCCTGGTCGGGATTTTCTTCAACAGCGCACTAATGGCCTGCGCGAATATGCGGCTGGCGGGCAAGCAGCCCACCATCGGCGCGGGCTTCGACATGGCGATGCGCCGCATCGGGCCTATCGCACTGTGGGCCTTCATTGCGGCCTCCGTGGGCCTCGCCCTGAGCACGCTGCGCGACCGGCGCAACAAGCCGCTCAGCCTGGTGGTTGCCGGATTGAGCCTGGCGTGGTCGCTGATTACCTACCTGATGGTGCCGGTGCTGCTGTTCGAGAACCAAGGTGTCTTCCGCGCGCTTCATCGGTCGGAGCAATTGTTCCGCCGCCACTGGGGCGAACAGGTGGCGGGCAGCTTCGGCTTCGGGCTGCTGACCACGGTGCTTTCGATTCCCGCCGTCCTGCTGGCGCTCGCTTTCTGGCGGCCGGACCCCATGGCTGGAATTATTCTGGCGGCTGTTTACCTGCTGATTCTCTCGATAGTGACCTCCGCGGTCAAAGGCATTTTCACCGTAGCACTCTATCGCTATGCGGTCGCAGGCACGGCGCCGGCGGGCTTCTCCGCCGACGTGATCGACGGGGCTTTGGGCGGCCGCAAGCGCAAAGAGGAACTTCCACCGTGGGAGCAGTACTAGGCGCGCACCAGGTGCTAACATTGGTCGAAGCCCGATGGCACAATTTCGCGAAGAGCAGCGCTTCGAGTGGTTCTGGTCTGTCATTTTCTTTGTTCCCGCACTCATCGTAGGTTACGGAGTCTATCGCCAGGAGGTGCTCCATCAGCCGTTTCTATCCGGCGCGCTGCTGTGGCCTGCCTTGGCTGTTTGCCTGGTAGTAGCGGTGTGGTTACTGAAGATGAAGCTGGTGACCGAAGTGCGCGACGAGGGGCTGTATATCGACTTCATCTGGCTGTGGCCCGAGCGTACCATCCCGTGGGACCAGATCCGCAGCGTCGAGACACGCACCTACCGGCCGGTTCGCGACTTCGGCGGATGGGGCGTGCGCTGGGCGGCGCGCGGTATCGTGTACCACGCGCGCGGCAAACGCGGCGTGCGCCTGCTCCTGGCCAGCGGCGAGCGCGTGCTCGTCGGATCGCAGCAGCCTGCGGACCTGGCGCAGGCTATCGCGGCGCGCACCGGTCTGCCGGTTAGCGCGTCATGAGCCCGGCCTGGCGGCCATCGCTAGCTTGAGGTACTCGCGGAAGAAAGCCTGCAGCGCGGCCGCGAGCCATCCGGCCGCGCGCGCTTCGTTGGCCGTACCTGTGCTGCGCTACTCCGTGGAAATCGTCACCGGCGCGGCCAGGGTAAACTCAATCTCGGTTCCGGCAGCCACGCGTTTGTGGTGAAAGAAGCCGCCCTTCATCAGATAGGGCGTGGACGTCACGTCATAGTCATGGCCTTGCGTGCGGATGCCGGCCAGCGCGACCAGCAGGTCCTTCTTGTGCGCATGTGGAACGGCGGCGGCGTCTTGCAGGCGGAGACGCGCACCGTCGCGGGCGCGAATCGCGGTGCGGCCATCTACCTCGACCGGATCTGCGATCCACGCTTCAAACTCCTGGCCCACGCGATCGGCTTGGCCATCGATGGGATCGAGCGTCCGCACGCGAATGATGGTTCCGGCGGGGATGGTGATGGCAGGAACAGCGGCGGGCGCGGATGGCGGCGCGGCAGTCGCGACAGCCGGTGGGACCGCGCCGGGCCGGCGCGCGGACGGCCGGAGAATCAGCCAGCCGGCGATTAATAGGGCAATGATCGCAGGGGCCAGCGCAGCAATCCTGCCACGATGCGCGGGCGATGCGGGCTTCGGCTGGCGCGTGATGGTGGTGACGACTTCACTGACTGGCGCGGGCAAAATGGACGTCTCGGCCATCGAAGCCGGATCACCCGGCTGCTCCAGCGCGGCGCGGAACTCCTGCACGTTTCGAAAACGGTCGCCCGGATTCTTGGCCAGCGCCTTGAGCACGGCGTTTTCTACCGCCGCGGGAATGAAAGGACAAAGGCCGCTCGGCTTCGGCGCCGGCGTGTTGACGTGCGCGTTCAGCACGTGAAAATCGCTTTCGCCCTGGAAGGGAGCGCGCGCTGTGAGAATCTCGAACAGCGTGGCTCCCAGCGAATAAATGTCCGACCGGATGTCCACCGGCTTGTTGCGCACCTGCTCGGGCGACATGTAGTAGACCGTGCCCAGGCGCACGCCGCTGCCGGTCAGTCCCCGATTGCCGAGCACCTTGGCCAGGCCGAAATCCATCACCTTGACGATACCGTCGCTGCCGAGGATGATGTTGGCGGGCTTGATATCGCGGTGCACGATGCCCAGATGATGCGCATAGCCGATCCCGGCCAGGGCCTGGCGGAAGAGCGGCACCGCCTCCCCGGCCGGGATGGGGCCGCGGCGCGCCACGATCTTGTCGAACGTTTCGCCCTCGACGAACTCCATCACCATGTACGCGACGTCGTCCTCAGCCAGGAAGGCGTAGAGCGTGGCCACGTTCGGGTGGTTCATCTGGGCATGCGTGCGGGCCTCGGCGCGGAAACGCTCCACCAGGTCGGGATCGGCGGAGAACTGCGGATGCAGCGCCTTGACGGCGACCACGCGGTCAAGTTGGGTGTCGAAGGCCTTGTAGACCACCCCCATGCCGCCTTCGCCCATCTTCTCGACGATGCGATAATTCCCGATTTCCCGGCCGATCATGCGCCTGCCTCAACATAGCATAAGCCGCCACTCCGGACCGGCGGACTTTCCTTAATGCAACTCATTTGCAAATACGGGAGCCCTCAAGTAAGATGTTCTTTCGTGAATGGCAACTGAGTTGCAATAAGCTCTTACGTTCGACATGCGAATCCGAATCGTCCTCATCCTTCTTTCCGCCGGCCATGGCGCGTGGGCCGATCCGGCGAGTTTGACCGGCAGGGTCCTCGATCCGAGCGGCGCGCCAATGCCGGGTGTCGCGATTTCCATTCAAAGCCAAGGCACGCCTGTGGGGCAGCCCGTGGTGAGCGGAAACGATGGTTCCTATTCTTTCGCCACACTCGCCGCCGGCCGCTACGACATCGCCGTTGACCAGCCCAACTTCCAGCCTTACCGGCAGGTCGCGTTCGAGGTCACGGGCGCCGCGCACCTGGACATCACGCTGCAACTCGATCAACGCAACGAGATCGTCACGGTCACCGATAAAGGGCTGACCCTCGATCCGGCCACTACGCAGGCCGGCGAGACGCTCTCCGGAACGGCCACGCGCGCGGTCCCGCTCAACGGCCGCAGCTTCACCGATCTGCTGGCGCTGCAGCCGGGCGTGATTCCGTCCAGTTCGCAGCAGCCGAATGCGGTGGTGATGGCGGGCGTCACGAGCACGCCGCCATCCGGCGGACTTAACGCCGGCAACATGTCGGTAAGCGGACAGCGCGAGACGGCCAACGGCTTCGTGGTGAATGGCAGCGATGTGGAAGAGACCGTCAACATGGGCACGGCGGTGGTGCCGAACCTCGACTCGATCGCGGAGTTGCGCGTGCTCACCAGCAACTTCAATGCGGAATACGGGAACTACAGCGGCGGGCAGGTGCTGGTGGTGACCAAGTCGGGCACCAATCAATTTCATGGCGATGCGTTCGAGTTTCTACGCAACACGGCGCTGGACGCGCGCAACTTCTTTTCGCCCTCGCGGGCGCTGTTCGATCAGAACCAGTTCGGCGCGACGCTGGGCGGCCCGGTGCGCCGCGACAAGATTTTCTTCTTCGCCGATTACCAGGGTACGCGCATGACGGAGGGCGTGGATACCGGGCTGATCCAGGTGCCGACGGCAGCCGATCGTACGGGCAATCTGCAGGACCTCGCCCAACAGATGACCGGTACGGTGAACGGATCGTACTGGGCCGGGGTGCTGACCGGACGGCTGGGCTACGGCGTGTCGGCCAACGAGCCGTACTACACCGCGGGCTGCACGAATACCACCCAGTGCGTGTTTCCGAACGCGCTGATTCCCGAGCGCGCCTGGCCGGCGCCCGCGCGGGCGCTGCTCCAATATATTCCGCAGGCGACGTCCGGAACCAATCAGTTCTCGACCTCGGCCGAGAACGAAACGTTGCGTGACGATAAAGGCGCGCTGCGCCTGGATGGCAACTCGCGGCTGGGCACGCTTTCGGCCTACTATTTCGCGGATGATTACACGGTCAACAATCCGTATCCGGCCGCGCAGGGCGGCGCGAGCGTGCCCGGATTCAACGCCCTGAACTTTGGGCTGGCGCAACTGGGGAGCTTCTCGGCTACAAAGACCTTCGGCGCGAACACGGTGAACGAGTTCCACCTGAGCTACATGCGCAACGCGAACACGGCAGGTCAGCCGGTGGGCGGTGTGGGGCCGAGTCTGCGCTCGCAAGGCTTCGTGGAAGGCGCGGGTACGCCGGGCATCGTGCCGCTGGTGCCGAATATCGAAGGCATCGCCAACGTGTCGTTCAACGATTTCACGTTGGGCGTGGACACCACCGGGCTGCGGCAGGTGAACAATACCTACCAGGTGGCGGACGATTGGTCGCACGTGAGCGGCCGCCACAGTTTCAAGTTCGGCGCGGCCTTCCACTACGACCAGGTGAACACGCATCCGGACGCGCAATCGAACGGCTCGTTCGCTTTTCTCGGCTCGGAGACGGGCGTCGACTTCGCCGATTTCCTGCTGGGAGTGCCGAGCAGCTACACGCAGGCCGAGTCGCAGAGCTTCTATAACCGGACGCATTACATCGGCTTGTACGGGCAGGATAGCTGGCGGGTACGTCCGAACCTGACGCTCAATTACGGCGTGCGCTGGGACGTGATCGAGCCGTGGCGCGAAAAATACAATCAGCTTCAGACGCTGGTGCTCGGCGAGCAGTCGGCGGTGTATCCGGGCGCGCCGGCTGGGCTCGTTTTTCCGGGCGATCCGGGCATTCCATCGACGCTCGCGCCCACGCGCTACGGCAACTTCGCGCCGCGCGCGGGCGTAGCCTGGTCGCCTGGTGCGAAGACCACCATCCGCGCGGGCTTCGGCATGTTCTACACCGCGTTCGAAGGCTTGTCGGCGGGCATCATGAGCGCCAATCCGCCCTACGGCTACAGCTACACCAGTCCCGCGCCGCCGCTGTTCGAGACGCCCTTCGTCACGGCCGCGACCGGGCAGACCACCGGCCAGCGATTCCCGCTGCCGTTCCCGGCGTTCGGCGCTTCGGCGCAGCATCCCAATAACGGCGTGGATTGGTCGCTTTATCTGCCGCTGACCGGCATTCCGTCGTTTTACCGGCAGAACGATCCGCCTTACGCCGAAGACTACACGGTGTCGATCGAGCGGCAGATCGGCACGGGCACCCTGTTGCGGTTCGGCTATGTCGGCACAGAGGCGCATCATCTGCTGGTGGTGGAAGAGGCCAATCCGGGAAATGCCGGTCTTTGCCTGGGCTTGAGCCAGCCGGCGGATGTACTGCCCGGCACGGCGACCTGCGGCCCATTCGGCGAAAGCGGCGTCTATACGACGGCATCCGGCAAAACCATCCATGGCACGCGCGGGCCCTTTCCCGCGACGTTCGGCGGCATCGACTACCAGAAGACCATCGGGAGTTCGGACTATAACGCGCTGGAGGTGACGGTGCGGCACAACCACGGACCGCTGGAGCTGCTGGCGGGTTACACCTACGGCAAGTCGATGGACGAATCGTCGAGCCTCGCTGAAGCGGTGAATCCGATTAATCCGGCTCTCAGCCGCGCGCCTTCGGCCTTCGATATGACCCACAACTTCGTGGCCAGCTATCGCCTGGCGATCCCCTGGCTGGGAGGCTGGGAGCTATCGGGCATCACCCGCTTCAGCAGCGGCTTTCCGGTCACGCTATTCAATAACAACGATACGTCGCTGCTGGGCACCATTCCGAACGGCGTGAATAATAACGGCGTGGACACGCCCGACTACACGCCGGGGGCGCTCGAGATCAACCGCAATCCGCGGAACGGCCAGCCCGCGTTCAACACCACGCTGTTCAGCTTGCCCTCGCTCGGCGAGATCGGCACGGCTGCGCGTCGCTTTTTCTATGGACCGGGCATCGCGAATTTCGATGTGGCGCTCGCCAAGCAGATCCGCCTGGCCGAATCGCGCACGTTGCAGCTTCGCGTGGAGGCGTTCAATGTGTGGAATCACGCGCAGTTCGACGGGGCGGCGGCAGTGAACGGCAACATCTCCAGCCCGAATTTCGGCCAGATTACCAGTGCCGCGGCGCCCCGCCTGGTCCAGCTTGCCGCCAAATTCAATTTCTAGGGACTTGTTTCCCGCTCCGTCGAATAGCAAGATTAGAGATATGACGCAAGATCAATCTCTGCGGGAGCACCTGATCTACCTGCTGGATGGGGGCGGGGCGCACATTGACTTCGATGCCGCGGTGACCGGCTTGCCGGCTGCGTTGCGCGGCGTCCGCCCCAGCGGATTGCCGCATACGCCCTGGGAACTGCTGGAGCACATGCGCATCGCACAGTGGGACATTCTGGAATTCAGCCGCAAGGCGAAGCACGTCTCACCCCCCTGGCCCGCCGGATACTGGCCGCCCACACCCGCGCCGCCGGATGAGAGCGCGTGGGAGCATAGCGTGAAGGCTTTTCGCAGCGATCTGGCCACCATGAAGCGGCTGGTGAAGAATCCGAAGACGAATCTGCACGCGCGCATTCCGCACGGTACCGGCCAGACCATTCTGCGCGAAGCGCTGCTGGTGGCGGACCATAACGCCTATCACATCGGGCAGATGGTGGTCGTGCGGCGCCTGTTGGGCGCCTGGAAGTAGCTTCCCTGCCGCCCATGCCACTCGACTGGTCGCCGCTCTGGCTCAGCCTGCGCTATGCCGGCTTTTCCACGCTGCTGGCTATCGCACCGGCGTTGCTGCTCGCGTGGCTTCTGGACGCTGTGGTCAGCCTGGACATCTTCCTGCCGCCGGTCGTGTTCGTTTACTATCTGCTGTCGGCGGCGGGGATCTGGAAGTTGAGCTTTAACTGGGACGCCGCGGTAGTGCTTTCCGCCGTATCGATGCTGCCCGTGCTGGTCCGGTTGATGGGCACCGCGCTCGACCGGGTGGACCGCCGATTTGAAAACGCGGCGCGTGTGCTGGGCGCGGGTGAGTGGCGCACGTTCTGGCGTATCACGCTACCGCTGGCGTGGCGCGGCTTGTTGGCGGCCGCGGCCATCGGGTTCGTACGTGCATTTGCGGATTTCGATTTGACCCTGATCGTCGCCCGCCGCGCGAGCCTCGGCTTTCTGCTGCCGCTGGCGGTTTTCGGAGCCGTTGACATTGCGCTCCGCATGCGGCGACGGCAGGTTGCGGCATGATCCAGGTGCGGCTGGCGGGCGGCGGCGTGGAGGTCGAGTTCCAGGCTGCGGCGGGGATCACGGCGCTGTTCGGCGGCGCACGCGCGGGCAAGACGTTTATCCTGGATGCGATCGCGGGATTCGCGGCGCCGGCGGCGGGCCGCATCCTGCTGGACGACGAGATCCTGTTTGACGCCGCATCGCGCGTGCACCTGCCGCCACGCCGCCGGCACTGCGGCTACGTAGCGAGCGAGTGGGCGCTTTTCCCGCACATGAGCGTGCGCGACAACCTGCTGTTCCCGTTGGCCGGGATCGCGCGGTTGGAGCGGCACCGGCGGGTGAAGGAGACACTGGAACGCTTCACACTGGCGGAAGCCGCGGCGCGATTGCCGGGCGAACTCGCACCTGCTGAGCGGCTGCGCGCCGCCATCGCCCGCGCACTGATCGGCGAGCCGAGAGTGCTGCTGCTGGATGAACCGGCCGCCGGTTTCGACGTGGCGATGCGCGCGGAGTGGCTCGGCTTGCTGCGCCGCGTGCGCGGTGAAACGGATCTGCCGATTCTGCTCGCGACGCGCGATCTGGACACCTGCTTCGAAGTAGCCGGCACGATGTTGCTGCTCGACGCGGGGCGCATCCTGCAGAGCGGATCGCCGCGCAAGGTGCTCGATCAGCCGGCGAGCGTGGAGGCGGCGCGCCTGCTCGGTATCCGCAATCTGTTTCAGGCCGAAATCGTGGCGCTCGACCCGGGCCGCAACACCAGCCGCCTGCGCCTCGAAAGTTTCGAGCTGGCCGGTCCGTATCTTCCCGGCCGTTTACGCGGCGATCGCGTGTGGCTGTGTGTTGAACCGGGGCGGCTGCTGGCGAGCCCGCACGACGGGTCGAAGCCGCAGGCGAACCAGGTGCCCGCTCGGCTGGAACGCGCCGCGGATGCGCCGCGCGCGGTGCGGCTCGAGTTTTCGGGCGGCATCGTGGCGGAGGTCCCGCGGCACGAGTTCGAGCGCCAGAAGGATAATAAGGAGTGGCTGGTGGAGTTTCCGCCTGCCGCGCTGCGGGTGCTGTAGTGCCTCTGAAAACCTTCGATGAATATCTCGCGCTGGCCGAGCAGGCGCACGGGCACATCTGCGCCGGTCAGATCCTCGGGCTGCGCATGGCGCTTTACGGCCTGAAGCTGCTCGATCTCGACGACCCCACGGGCAAGCATCGCAAGCGTCTGGTCACGTTCGTCGAGATCGACCGCTGCGCCACGGACGCGATCCCGGTGGTGACCGGATGCCGTCTGGGGAAACGCGCGCTGAAGTTTCGCGACTTCGGCAAAGTGGCGGCGACGTTCTGCGATATCGAAGCCGATCGCGCGGTGCGCGTGGTGGCGCTCGAAGGCTCCAAACGCCGCGCCCAGCAAATGTTTCCCGAAATTGCCGATAAGAACAGGCAGCAGATGCGCGCCTATCGCGAACTGCCGGACGATGCGTTGTTCGCCGCGCAATGGGTGCGGGTGCGGCTGGGGCCGGAGGAGTTTCCGGGCTACAAGGCAGCCCGCGTAGTGTGCGCGGTATGCGGCGAAGGCATCAACTTCAAGCGCGAGGTGGTGCGCGACGGGCGCGTACTCTGCAAGGCTTGCGCGGGCGAGCGCTACTACACGCCGCTCTGATGCTGCGCTATTACATCACGGACCGGCGTTCGCTGGGCGACTGCGATACGCTGCTTCGGGTGATCGCCCGTGCGCTCGCGGCGGGCGTGGAACGCGTGCAGATCCGCGAGAAGGATCTGCCCGCGCGCGAACTGGTGGACTTGGTGCGCCGCGCGCTGAGCCTGCCGAATCCGCACGGATCGGCGATCCTGGTGAACGGCCGCGCCGACGTCGCGCTGTCCTGCGGCGCTCACGGCATTCACCTGCCGTCGGACTCGCCCGCGCCAGCCACGTGGCGGCGGATTTTGCCCGCGGGAAGCCTGATCGGCGTGTCATGCCACTCGATCGACGAGGTCCTTCGCGCGGAGCAGGAAGGCGCGGACTTCGCCGTCTTCGGGCCGGTGTTCGTTACGCCGTCAAAAGCCGGATACGGCGCACCGCTGGGAATCGACCGGCTGCACGAAGCGTCCGCGGCGGTGCGCATGCCGGTGCTGGCGTTGGGCGGCGTCGACGCGGCTACCGCGGCGCAGTGTCTTGCAGCCGGCGCGGCGGGAATTGCAGGGATTTCAATGTTCCAGTCGCAGCTCTCTGCTTAGCGGGCGAATTGGCACGCCGCGTGCCCTTCACTTGGTTCCAGCAACCATCGGGTGTTCCGAATTGAGGGGGGAAACCATTGGGACGCCGGAAGTTAGCGCAACTGAGGGGGAAAGCGATGTTGAACAGTTCCACTGTGGTGAGCGAAAGCTCCCATCCGCGCGCACAGCGCAGTGCCATGCCACCCATCCCGTCACAGGGCAGCGCACGCAAACCCGCAGCGACAGACTCGGCGGCGCCGCGCCGCATGACCCCGAAACAGCTTTCCTGCAAGACGTGCCAAGGGCGCTGCTGCATCGGCCGCTGCCGGTTCTAAGATCCGAGCGTGATGATCAGTCCGCCCAGGGCCACGAATCCGCCGCCGATCATTACCGCCAGGCTGGGCTTCTGATGAAAGACCAGCCACGAAAGCAGTTGCGCGAATATAAAGAAAAACACCACGTACAGCCCCAGCAGCCGTCCGAAATCCCAGGGCGGCGTATTCACCGTCCAGCTATAGAGAAACAGCACGGCGGTCCCGGCCAGGAACAGCAGCAGCCGCGGCACGATAGCGTTCGACCGCATGCCCATCCGCACGATGGCATCGCCGCCCGCTTCGAGCAGCGCGGCCGCCATCAGCAGCAGGAGCGTCACGCCGTGTTTCATGCGTGCCGCGCCACCAGCAGCAGCAATCCAAAGATCACCACGGGAATGAGGGCCATCGCCGCGTAGAACAGAATGCGGCGCGTCCAGGGCGTGCGCCGCTGCTTCCAGTCGCGCAGTTCGGGGCGATCGGCCACGCCCACCTGGTCCTGATGCTGCAGATCCCAGGCGAATTCGCGGGCGCTCGCGTAGCGATTCTTCGGGTCGCGTTCGAGCGCGCGGTAAATGATCTCCTGAAGCTGCGGCGAAATCGCGGGGTCGATTTCGCGCGGCGGCACCGGATTGTTTAGCACGCGGTCATTCATCATCAGGAACGGATTCGCTCCCGAGAACGGCGTCTGCCCGGTCAGCATTTCGTAGAGCATGATGCCCAGCGCGTAGATGTCGCTGCGCGCATTGCCGCGCTTCCCCTTCACCTGCTCGGGCGAGATGTATTCGGCCGTCCCCATCACCTGCGAGAGCTTGGTGAACGTGAGCCGCCGCGATCCGGACTTGGCGGCGATGCCGAAGTCGATCAGCTTCACGCGATCCTGATCGTCGACCATGATGTTTTCAGGCTTCAAATCGCGGTGCGCAATGCCCTGCTTGTGAATGTACTCGAGCACCTCGCAGATGCGCAGCGCAATAGCGGCGGCGCGCTCGGGCGGCAGCTTGTGCTGCTCGTTCAGGATCTGGCGCAGCAGCCGGCCCTCCACCCACTCCATCACCATGTAGATCTGGCTGTGGTCATCGCTAGGGTAGACTTTCATGACGCCCGGATGATCGAGCGTCTGGCCGATCTCTTCCTCGCGGCGGAAGCGATCGAAGAAGACCGGGTCGCTCTCCATTTCCGGATGCGGGATCTTGATGGCTACCGGGCGGCCGGTACGCAGATCGGTGCCGCGAAAGATCGACGCCATGCCGCTGCGGGCCACGAGCGTGCCGATGCTGTAGTGATCAAGCTGGTCGCCGGTGCGCACGGTGGCCATGAGT
>DATKNQ010000114.1:0-27703 GCA_035541265.1 Bryobacteraceae bacterium | reverse complement strand
GCGCGCGAGTTCGCCATCCACCGGCCGGATCACCGGACGGATCGGGATTTCGTACTTCGTGCAGAATTCAAAGTCGCGTTCATCGTGCGCCGGCACGGCCATGATCGCGCCCGTACCGTATCCCATCAGCACGAAGTTGCCGATCCATACCGGCACTTTGCCGCCACTGAACGGATTGATGGCATAGTGGCCGGTGAAGAAGCCTTCCTTCACGATCTCGCCAGGATCGGCATTGGCGCGTGCATCCACCATGGCCTTCGCGCGCGCCCGGCCTTCGCCATCGACGAGCTCCGCGGCCAGCGGATGCTCCGGCGCCAGAATCACGCAAGTCGCGCCGTAGATCGTATCGACGCGCGTGGTGAAGACGCGGATCGGCGTACCCGAGCCTTCCAGGCGGAAGTCCAACTCCATGCCTTCCGAACGGCCGATCCAGTTGCGTTGCATGGTGAGCACGCGCTCCGGCCATCCGCCTTCGAGTTTTGCGATGTCGGCCAACAACTCGTCCGCGTAATCGGTGATGCGCAGGAACCACTGTTCGAGCGCGCGCTGTTCGACGGGCGTGTCGTCGTGCCGCCAGCAACAACCGTTGACCACCTGCTCGTTGGCGAGCACCGTGCAACACTTGGGGCACCAGTTCACCAGCGCCTTCTTGCGATAGGCCGTGCCGCGCTCGAGCATCTTCAGGAAGAACCACTGGTTCCAGCGATAATATTCCGGCTCGCATGTCGAGACCTCGCGGTCCCAGTCGTAGCTGAAACCGAAGCGCCGATGCGTCTTCTTCATGGCCGCGATGTTCTCGAGCGTCCACTCGCGCGGATGCCGCTGATTCGCGATCGCGGCATTCTCGGCAGGCAGACCGAACGCATCCCAGCCCATGGGATGCAGCACGTTGAAGCCGCGCATCCACTTGTAACGCGCCAGCGCGTCCCCGATCGAGTAGTTGCGGATGTGGCCGATATGCAAGGTGCCGCTCGGATACGGCAGCATCTCCAGCACGTAATACTTCGGCCGCGAGGAATTCTCCTCGGCTTTATAGAAAGCGGCGTCCTGCCAGCGGGCGTGCCACTTCAGCTCGATCTGGTTGTGGTCGTACGGCTTTTCGGGCATAGCTTCAATAGTCTTTTGAAATTGCGGCGATCGTCGCCGGGGCGCTCCACGGGCGTTTCCAGGATGAACGGTTTGTCGCGGAGCTGCCGGTGCGCCAGCAGGCCGCGGAAGCCGTCCGCTCCGATGTACCCTTTGCCAATGCTCGCATGCCGGTCGATACGCGACCCGAGTGGTGCCTGCGAATCATTAGCGTGGATCAGCTTCACATTCGCGATGCCGAGCACGTCATCGGCGTGGCGGACCGTTCTGCGCAGTCCCGTCTGGCTCGAGATATCGAATCCGGCAGCCAGCAAATGACAAGTGTCCAGACAGTAGCCCACGGGGATGTCGGTAAGGTTGGCCGCGCGGTCGCGGATCGCGCGGAGTTCTTCGAAACGGCCGCCGATTTGTGATCCACAACCCACCGTATTCTCCAACAGCACCAGCACGCGGCGGCTGCCCACACCCGCCGCCGCATCCCGTAGCCCCAGCGCAAATGCCTCGATAGCTTCCTCGAGCGTTTGCCCCTTATAACTTCCCGAATGCACCACCAAGTACTCCGCGCCGATCGCCGCGGCGCGCTCCAACTCACCCCGAAAAGCGGCGATCGACCGCTCGCGAGTCGCCGGATCGCACGACGCCAGGTTCACCAGATAGCTCGCGTGAATCGCCAGCGGGTATAAATCGAGCTTTTCACGCGCGCGCTGCAACAACCGGATTTGTTCGGGGCCGGGCGACGACGCGCGCCACATTCGAGGGCTCGCCGAGAAGATCTGGAACGTATTGGCGCCCAACGCAGATGCTTCGAGAGCGGCCTGTTCAAGCGAGACCGCTATGGAAGTGTGGATCCCGATCCGCAGACTACCATGGTAGCAAGCCTTAGAGAGTCACGCAGGTCACGCTGTACGCCGGCAGGTAGATGGGGTTCGTCGAAGTCTTGGTCTGAATCTGTACGTTGTTTTGGTTCGTCGCGCTGTTGGCCGCCAGGGCGCTGGGATTGCCCACATACGTCATGGTCACGTTTCCCTTAAGCTGCGCGCCGTTGACCACCAGCGTGGCCGCCTGCCCTTCGGCCGCCTTGTTGGTGACCAGAAGGTAGTTGGCGCCATTGCTCGCCTTATACGCCTGCGCGTAGACCGAGGGAATCGGCTGGCCGTCGTAGCCGATAATATTCACCGTCAGCCCGCCCATCACGGTCGTGGGCCACAGGTTGACGCTGCTGTTAATGGCCAGGTTCGCCACTTGCATCGCCAGCCCCGGCGCGGAAGTGTAGAACTGAAACTGCGTGTTCGGATTGGTCGCTGTATTGGTGGAGAAGTTCGGGTTCGCCGTGACCTGGCCGATCAGGTAACCTTCAAAGTCGTTCACGGATTGAATCAGGCCGTGATAGTCGGAGTTATCGGTGTAGAGCGAATTAATTCCCACGGCCTTCACCTCCGGCAGCGACGACAGCCGCATGATGTATTCCGCCAGAAAGATGCCGTTGTACAGATAACTTAGAAACTTATTCCCATATTCCGTGCAGCAGTTGAACTCGGTAATGTAAATCGGCGTACTCGCTCCCACCAGTGGCGCCAGGTAAGAATTGATATAGTCTGTACTGCCGTGCGCCAGGATGCCGTTCAAAGTCTGCATCGTGGTCTGCGCCGTTTGGATGCTGGTTATTGGATAAATATGGATCGAGGATGCATTCCAGTATCTCGGTGTGTAACTAGCCAGTTGATTGTCCCACGTCGCGTAATCGATGTTAGAGCCGGTGAATTGACCGGCCGAGAATAGACCCACATTGGCGCCGGGAAGGACTCCCACGATATTGAGGTAGTAAGGATTATACACCGTGGAAGCATAAGCGCCGGCCGAGGGATAAATACTGGGGTAGAGATCCGCCTCGTTTGACAGCTCCCATTCGAGCACGTTCAATCCGGAGCTTTGGACCGCCTGCGCCATCAGCGTGGCGCTGCCTGGATCCGTATCGGTGTAACTATTAAACGTGACAATCGCCGAAGCGTTCAGCGCTTTGGCGAAATTCACAAAGTCGGAGAGATAGACACCGCCTTTAGCTTGCGTCAATTGCTGAGAGACGGTCAGGATGCCGGCGGACTGGCCGGAAACGAGCGGCGGATTGCCGCCGATGAGGTAATTCATCCAAGCGCTGTTGATATGGCCGCCTGTAGGATCGGCGGGGTTCCAGTCGTAAGCCAGAGACACTGTGCCGCCCGGGAATCGCACCCACCCCGCTTTCAGCGGAATGGAGGCAGCCACGAACTTCGGATCGAAATATTCGACACCGTCGCGCGGTTGGGCCTGGTTGAGGCCGCTAAATCCAAGCGCAAGAGGCGTGGCGTCGGATGTTTCCACCCGGATCTGCAAGGGTTGGGTGCCCTGGGCAAGTGCGGTCGCTACGGCGGCTAAAAGCAGTAAAACGCGGAACAACCTACCCCTCCTGTGTCAGACACTTATACCATAGGCGGGGAAAAAGGGTCAACGAGTTTGTAAAGCTCTCCACATTCGTGATGTCTGTTACACAAGCGGCCTCCGGCGACCATCGAGACGCGAACTAAGGGGGCGTTTCCCACCGCATGCTATGCTGTTAATCTCGTGGGAAGCCGATTTCTCGGGGTTGTCTTTCTGTGCTTTGCGGCGTCGGCGCAGGCTCAGTCGCCGGTTCTGCTGAACGCCATGAGCGAGGAATTGCACCGCAATTTCACGGTACTCAGAAGCAAAGCGGACCCTGCCCCCTATTTTCTGGCATACGAAGTCACCGAAGAGGACTTCCATGGAGTATCGGCGACACTGGGCGCCGTGACTGGCAACGGACAGTCGAAGAGCCGCCGGCTGGATGTGTGCGTGCGCGTCGGCACGCCCCAACTGGACAATTATCACCGCGTCCGCGGAGAGCGCGCGCAATTCACTTCCGGCGCGCCGCTTACTTTCGAGGATCAGCCCGCCGCCATCAAGCACCGCATCTGGCTCGAAACCGATCGCGCCTACAGGTTGGCGGCACAGCGCCTGATCAAGATCCGCACCAACGCCGAAGTAAAGGTGGCCGAGGAGGATGCCTCCAGCGACTTCTCCAGCGAAGAGCCGGCCGAGCGCGTGGCAGCCACCCGGCACGCGCAATTTCCAACCGGGCAGTGGACTGCGCGCGTGCGCAAGCTCTCCGCCAAATTCAGCGATTATCCCGAGATTCTGACATCCAGCGTTGCGGTCTTGTATGAGGACGAGACCAAGTATTTCGTCAACAGCGAAGGCAGCCGCCTGCAGTTCGGGCGGGGATTTGCGCGTGTGATTGTAAGCGCGCAAGCGAAAGCCATGGACGGCGCCGACCTGGAAACGAACGAGACATTCGAAGCCAGCGATCCTGGCGGTCTGCCGGGCGATGCGGAGATTTCGCACGCCGTGGATCGTGTCGCCAGGAATCTGAAAGCGCTGCTGCTCGCGCCTGAGGCCGAGCCCTTCGCGGGCCCCGCGATTTTCTCCGGACGCGCGGCGGCGGTTTTCTTCCACGAGATATTCGGCCACCGGGTGGAAGGACACCGGCAGAAAGATGAAGCCGAAGGACAGACCTTCACCAAAAGCGCCGGCAGCCCCGTGCTGCCGGACTTTCTTTCGGTGATTTTCGATCCGGCACGCAAGAAGGTCGGCGGCATCGAATTGAACGGCTGGTACACCTACGATGACGAAGGCGTTGCCGCGCGGCCCGTGACCGTGGTCGACGACGGCGTGCTGAAAGCGTTCCTGATGTCGCGATCGCCGATCAGCGGATTCGATCATTCGAACGGCCACGGCCGCCGGCAGCCCGGATACGAGGTAGTCGCGCGGCAGTCGAACCTGCTGGTCGAGTCCAAGCGCGCGGTGCCCGGCGCGCGCCTGCGCGCCATGTTGATCGAAGAGATCAAGCGCCAGAATAAGGCCTATGGATTGTACTTTGAGGATGTGACCGGCGGCGTAACCAACACCGGGCGGCAGGGAGTCCAAGCTTTCAAGGTGGTGCCGATCCTGGTCTACAAAGTCTACCCGGATGGACGACCCGACGAGCTGATTCGGGGCGCAGACATCGTGGGAACGCCGCTGGCGAGCTTTGGCAAGATCGTCGCTACGTCCGATAAGCCGGAAGTCTTCAACGGCTACTGCGGGGCCGAATCCGGCAGCGTGCCGGTATCGGCGGTATCGCCGGCCATTCTGGTTTCGGAGATCGAAATCGAGAAACGCAGCAAGTCGCAGGACCGGCCGCCCTTGCTGCCGTTTCCGACCCAGACGGGGGTCGAGTGAGACGGCTGAAGTGCGTGCCGCTCGTGGCCCTCATCGCCTCGATCGCACTGGCGCAAACGTCCGGCGACACACTCTTGCGCGCCATGCGCGACGAACTGGAGCGGTCGCGCGGTTTGAAGATGCTCGCGCTCGAAGCGCCTTACTTCATCGAATACACCATCGAGGACGCTGACAGTTTCGAGGCGGCGGCGACGCTGGGCGGCTTGTTATCGGTGCGGCACGACCGCTTCCGGGTTCCCGAGATCAACGTACGGGTGGGCGACCCGAAGTTCGATAACACAGACTATCTGGGCAGCCCGCATGCCGGCGCGCACTACGATATCGCGCGCTTTCCGATCGAGAACTCGTACGAGGCGCTGCGCCGCGATCTTTGGCTCGCCACCGACAGCGCGTACAAAGGCGCGGTAGAAGCCATTGCGCGTAAGCGGGCTGCGCTGAAGAACATCGCGGTCAGCGAGCCATTGGACGATTTCGCCCCGGCTCCCCCGCTCAAGAAGGTACTCGAAATCCGGCACGTGCCGCTGGACGAAGATGCATGGTCGGCCCGCGTGCGGTCGCTTTCGGCGATCTTCGAAGCATATCCGGCGCTGCGGGCATCGAGCGTGGAAGTGCACGCGGTGGCGTCCGCGCACTACTACATGAATTCGGAAGGCACCGAGGTCCGCATTCCGGAGCACTTGATCTTCCTGCTGGCGCGCGCGGAAGCGCAGGCGCCGGACGGCATGCTGCTGCACGACGCGGTTGTCTTTCATGCGCTGGACTTCGGGCGGATGCCGTCCGAAGCCGAACTGCGGCGCGGTGTAACGGCTCTGGCCGCGGATGTAACGGCCGTGGCAGGCGCGCCGCGGGGCGACGAATACACCGGCCCGGTGCTTTTTGAGGGGCGCGCCGCCGCGCAACTGTTCGCCGAGGTGTTGGGCGGAAACCTGGCGCTGACGCGGCGGCCGGTCGCCGATCCGGGGCGCAGCAATTTCCTCACGCGCGTGAGCGAATTGCAGGGCCGCCAGGGCGCGCGGATTCTGCCCGAGTGGATGGACGTGGTGGACGATCCGGCGCAGAAGGAATGGCAGGGCCGCCCGTTGTTCGGCAGCTACGAAGTGGATCGCGAAGGCATGGCTCCCGTTCCGCTGACGCTGGTGGAAAAGGGGGTGCTGAAGACGTTTCTCCTGACCCGCCAGCCGATGCCCGGATTCGCGGGATCAAACGGCCGGGCCCGCCTGCCGGGCGCATTCGGCGCGAATGCCGGGGCGATTAGCAATCTGTTCGTGCGGGCATCGGAAACGTCGCCGGCGCCGGAGTTGAAGCGCAAGCTGATCGAGATCTGCAAGCAGCGCGGCAAACCTTACGGGGTGCTCGTGCGCAGGCTCGATTTTCCCTCGTCGGCTTCCGTTGCCGAAATCCGCCGCCTGCTGGGCGAAAACCGGCAAGATGGCGGTCACATGGTGAGCTCGCCCGTGCTGGCGTACCGGATCTATCCGGACGGCCGCGAGGAACTGGTGCGCGACCTGCGATTTCGCGGTCTGGACGCGCGATCGCTGAAAGACATCCTGGCCGCCGGCGACGATAATAATGTATTCGAGTTTCTGAACAATGACGCGCCGCTGGCCCTGATCGGCGGCGCCAGTTTCGTGGCGGAAAGCAGCGTGATTGCGCCCTCGGTGCTGGTTGACGATCTGGATTTGCGCCCCGGCGAAGAGGAATTGCCGAAGCTGCCGGTCGTGCCGCCGCCGGATCTCGAGACGGGCCCAAAATAGCGATGCGGATCCTAAGCCGTTACATCTTTCGCGAGATCCTGTCGAGCGCCGTACTGGGAACGGCGCTGGCCACCGCGATCATTTTCCTGCAAGGCGTGGGCAAGCTGTTCGAAGTGCTGGTGCGCACCTCGCCGGGTCCGTCGACGATCCTGTATCTGTTTGCGCTGTCATTGCCGCCACTGCTGCCCCTGACGATTCCCTTCGGCACGCTGGTCGGCATCCTCGTGGGCCTGGGCCGCCTGGCGACCGATGGCGAAATCACCGCGATGCGCGCGGCCGGAGTCTCCAGCCGGCGGGTAGTGCCGCCGGTGATGGTATTTGCATTCATCGCCATGCTGGTGGCCGGAGCGATGACGCTGCGTCTCACGCCCCTCTCCGTGCGGCTCAGCAAGGACGCCATGGACAAGCTCTCGGCTTCCGCCGTGAGCGCCGATATCGAACCGCGCGTCTTCGACGAGCAATTCCCCAACACGATTCTGTACGTGGGCGACGTGCGGCCCGGAGCGGTAGTGCTCTGGCGCAATGTCTTTCTGGCGGACCTGACGCCGCCCGAGCAGCGCACCAGCGGCATGCGCGACCAGGCGGAAGGACCGCTCATCACCGTGGCGCGCGAGGCGATCGCCGTTCCCGATCCGGTGCATAACCGCATTCAGCTCTCCATGCGGGATGCCGCGACGCACGAGATGGGCAAGGACCGGAAAGGTTACGACAGCTTTTTCCCGCGCGGCGATCAAGCACTCTACGCCGCGCCTCCCGAACCGGCCGCGCGGCGGCCCTTCAGCGAAATGAACACACGCGAACTGAGCCGCTATTCGGCCACCGGACCGGATTGGGTGGAGGCGCGCATCGAGCTCCATCGCCGCCTGGCACTGCCCTTCGGCTGCCTGGTGCTGGCGCTGGTCGGCATCCCGCTAGGTGTCTCTTCGCGCAAGGGCGGCAAGTCAGGCGGATACGTCACCGCCGTCTTTCTGGCGTTCTTCTGCTACTACCTGGCTTTTATCACGCTGGTCGGCCTGGCGCGCCAACGGGCGCTGCGGGTGGAAGTCGCGTTGTGGCTGCCGAACGCGGTGTTTCTGGTGGCCGGCATCGTCACCGTGGCGATGATGGAGAAACCCGGCGGCAGGGATTTCGTCGGCGCCTTGAAGGACGCATCGGCCGCGGCGTTCAGCCGCCTGCGCGGTAAGTTCGTTATCGAGCCGGGACAGGGCGCGCGTAGCCGGACCTTCCGGTGGCCGTTATTGCCCCAGATACTCGATACTTATATTCTGACTAACTTCGTCTTCTATTTCGTCGTACTGCTTGCCAGCTTCGTTTCGATGACGCAGATTTACAACTTTTTTGAATTACTCGGCGATATCGTCCGTAATAAGATTCCGCTGGCAAAGGTTTTTACTTATCTTTTCTTTCTCACTCCGCGGCTGATCTATGAAACGCTGCCGATCAGCGTGCTGGTGGGCGTGCTGGTGACTTTCGGCGTTCTGACCAAGCATAATGAAGTGACGGCGTTCAAGGCCTGCGGCATCAGCCTTTACCGCCTGGCTATTCCGATCCTGGTGATGAGCACCGTGCTCAGCGGCGGGCTGTTCGCCTTCGATCATTACTACGTGCCCGAGGCCAATCGCAGGCAGGATGCGCTGCGCAACGAAATCAAAGGCCGGCCGGTGCAGACATATCTCAGCCCCGAGCGCAAATGGATTTTCGGCAAAGGGCCGCGCATTTATTACTACAAGTACTTCGACCAGGCCGAGAACATCATGGGCGGCGTTATCGTCTACGAGCTGGAGCCGAATACTTTCCAGTTGGTGCGCCAGATTTCGGCGGAGCGCGCGCACTGGCAGCCGTCACTGAAGACCTGGGTATTCGAAAACGGCTGGTATCGCGAGTTTCATGCGCAGAACATACCGTTCACGCCGTTCCAGGTGACGACATTTACGGAATTGAACGAGCCGCCCAATTACTTCCTGAAAGAAGTGAAGCAGGATTCGCAGATGAACTTCCAGGAACTGGACAGTTACATCCGCGACTTACAGCAGAGCGGATTCAACACGGTCAAGTTGCGGGTGCAGTTCTACCGGAAATTCTCGGTGCCGCTGTTCGCGTTGATCATGGCGATGATTTCGATTCCCTTCAGCTTCCTGGTAGGCAACCGCGGCGCGATGGCGGGCATCGGCGTCAGCATCGGGATCGCGGTCGCGTACTGGGGAATCGGCCTGCTGTTCGAAAAGGTCGGCGATGTGAATCAGTTGCCGCCGGCCATCGCGGCCTGGTCTCCGGACGCGATATTCTCGCTTACCGGGCTCTATTTGTTGTTGCGGATGCGAAGCTGATGGCTCAACGCTTTCCTATAGCCGCGATCACCGACGAGTTCTCGCAGGATGTGGAAGCTGCCGCGCGATCCATGGCGGAGATCGGCATCGAGGGCGCCGAGCTGCGCATGGTGTTCGGCAAAAACATCATCGACTTGAGCAACGACGAACTGGATCGCGCCATCGAAATCACAGCCCGGCAAGGCCTGGAGATTATTTCGATCGCGTCGCCGCTGCTCAAGTGCGTGCTGCCCGATGCGCCCCCCGTCGATGCGCGATTCCAGCAGGACGTGTTCGCCTCCGCGCACACCTTCGCGGACCAGCCGCGCCTGGCGGCCCGCGCGCTCGAAATCGCGGAACGCACCGGCGCGCGGATCATTCGCGTGTTTTCCTACTGGCGCACGGTGCGGCCGGATGAGTGCTTCGAGCGCGTGGCCCGCGCGCTGGAAGAACTGGCCAATCAGGCGGCGCCGCACGGCCGCATCATCGGCCTCGAAAACGAACACGCCTGCAACATCGCGACCGGCACGGAAACGGCTCGCGCGCTGGACGCGGCCGGCGCCGCGAATCTGCAGGCCGTTTGGGATCCCGCCAACTGCTACGTATCCGGCGAGACGCCCTATCCCGATGGGTACCGTCTTTTGGCCGCCGGCCGCATCGCGCACGTGCATGCCAAGGATTGCCGTGTCGAAGGCCGTCGCCCGTTGTGGTGCGCGCTCGGCGAAGGCGCGATCGACTGGCGCGGCCAGCTCGCCGCACTGGCGCGCGACGGGTATCGCGGATGGATCAGCCTGGAAACGCACTGGACCGGTCCGCACGGCGACAAGCACGAAGCCAGCATGATTTGCGGCCGGAATCTGAAAGCGCTGGCCGCCGGCTAACCCCGCACGGCCGCGTGCAGGCGATCCTTCACCGCTTGCTCCACAAAGGCCGCTTGAATAGCCATGTGATTGGCGCGCGCGAAATCATCCGCCGTCCATCCGAAGACCCGCTGCACGCCTTCATATTCCTTAGTAAGTGTCGTAGGCGTGACCGTGCGTGTATCGGTGCTGATGCTGAGCGGCACGCCCGCGCGATACAGCCGGTCGATGGGATGATCGGCCCACGCGGCGATCGACGGAATGATCTGCACGTTTGAGGACGGACAGAGTTCCAGGTGGATCTGTTCGCGGCGTAGATGGTCTACCAGTTGCGGGTCCTCGATGCTGCGTGTGCCATGCCCGATGCGCGTGGGCTGGAGCCGGCGCAGCGTCTCCCAAACGCTCTCCGGTCCGCATGCCTCGCCCGCGTGCGCCGTGCGGAATAAGCCGCGCTCGCGGGCATAGCGGAAGGCCGCCACGTGCGCATCCAACGGGAAGCCGGCTTCGTCCGCCGCCAGGTCGAGCGCCACCACCCGGCTGCCGCGAAACTCCTCCACCAGGCGCACGGTCTCGATGCTCTGCGCTTCGCTAAAATGCCGCAGCGTGCAGAGAATCAGGCGCGCGTCGATGCCCGTGGCCGCGATCATGCGCTCCGCCGCGCGGTCGATCGACGCCACTACCTGTTCCGGACGGAGTCCCCGCTCCAGGTGCAGTAACGGCGCGAAGCGCAGCTCCGCATACACGACCGCATCGGCCTGGAGCTGGTGGAAGACGTCTTCGGTCACCAGCTCGAGCGCCGTTTCATCCTGCATGAGTTGGACGCTGCGTGGAGGGCGCGTCAGAAAGTCCGCCAGATCCGTGCAGCGCGCGGGCGCGATGTAATCGCGCTCGTATTCCTCGCGGGTCACATGCGGCGCAAGCCGCGCCACCACCGGATAGCTGAGCGAACAATCTAGGTGGAGGTGCAGTTCTACTTTGGGCAGGCGGCCAACATCCATAATGGTAGTGTAGAGCGGGTATCCTGAAGTTTGCCCGACGCGTGTTCTCTCTATTGCGACGTCAGCCTGCCGGTACCGCTCGATCAGCCGTTCACTTACGAACTTCCGGAGACGCTGCGGCATCGCGTGAAGCCGGGCTGCCGCGTGCTCGTGCCCTTCGGCACCCGCCGCTTAACCGGCGTGGTATTGCGGAGCCACGATGAAGCGCCCCCCGTGCCCGCGCGTGAAGTGTTCCGCCTGATCGACGCCGAGCCCGTGCTGGACGCCGGCCTGCTCGCGCTAGGCAAGTGGATCGGCGGCTACTACTGCGCGCCGCTGGGTGAGGTGCTGCGCGGCATGCTGCCGCTCGCGGCCGAGATCCGGCGCGGCAAAGTCTACTCGCTCACCGATGCGGGACGCGATGCCGCGCGCCAACTGTTATTCGATGCGTCATCCGGAGACCCCACGGTGCAGATCCTGCGCATGCTCGATCAACGTCCGCTGTCCGCCGCCTACCTGGAACGCAAGCTGCCCCTGGCCGGGAACGCTCTGCGCGCGCTGGAGCGTAAGCGTTTCGTGATGGTGGAACAGGTGGAGACAGAACGCGACCCACTACGGGCACCCGCCGAGCGCTTGCGCGTCGAACCGGCCGGCGCGGCGCCAGCAGCGAAGTTAGCCAAGGCGGAACGCGAGCTGCTCGCGTTTCTGGAACTGCATCCCGGCTCGCACAATCTGAAAGACCTCGAATCGATGGTTCGCAATGCGAGTCCGGCGGCCCGCGCGCTGGCTCGCAAAAAACTGGTGACGTTGCGCCCCGAGCCGGTGGCGATCGACGCCGGAGCGGTCCGCGCGCCGCACGTCCTTAACCCCGCGCAGGCCGCGGCGTTCGAGCAGATCCGCGCCGCCATTCAGGCTCACGCATTCCGCACATTCCTGCTACACGGCGTGACCGGCTCGGGCAAGACCGAAGTGTATCTGAACGCGATCGACGCGGCGCTGGCCGAGGGCCGCAGCGCACTGCTGCTGGTTCCCGAGATCGCCTTGACGCCGGCCGTCGCAGGCCAGTTCTTCCACCGCTTCGGCGACCGCGTCGCAATTCTGCACAGCGCCTTCAGCGACTCGGAACGCTCCGACCAGTGGCGCCGTATCCGCGCGGGCTCCGCCGCGGTGGTCGTGGGCACGCGCTCCGGTGTGTTCGCGCCCATGCGCAACCTGGGACTGATCGTGGTGGATGAGGAGCACGACCAGAGCTATAAGCAGGAAGAGACGCCCCGCTACAACGGCCGCGATGTGGCTATCGTACGCGCGCAGGCCGCGGACGCGTGCGTTATCCTGGGATCCGCCACACCCAGCCTGGAGACACGCTACAACGCGGAGCGCGGCAAGTACACGCTGCTCGAGCTTCCCAACCGCATCGAGGAGCGGCCCATGCCAAGCGTGCAACTGATCGACATGCGCACGGAGTTTCTGGAGACTCGCAAACAGGCGACCTTTTCCCGCCGCCTGCTGGAAGGCGTCGCACATCGATTGGATAATGGCGAACAGACCATCATCCTGCTGAATCGCCGCGGCTTCTCGAGCTTCGTGGCCTGCCGCGCCTGCGGCGAACGCGTGCAATGTGTGAACTGCTCCGTGACGCTGACGTTCCATCGCCGCGACCGCCGCCTGCTCTGCCACTACTGCAACTACGCCGAACGCGTGCCCACGCACTGCCCGAAATGCCAGAGTGAACACATCTACTTTCTGGGGACCGGCTCGGAGAAGGTGGAGGATGAGCTGCATCGTGAGTTTCCGAAGGCGCGCATCGCGCGTCTGGATCGGGACACAGTCACCGCGAAACGCCAGTACGAAGCGATTCTGCAAGCCTTCCGCGAAGGCTCGTACGACATCCTGGTGGGCACGCAGATGATCGCCAAGGGTCACGACATTCCAAACGTGACGTTGGTGGGCGTGGTGTCAGCCGACGTGGGGCTCGGCCTGCCGGACTTTCGCGCCGCCGAGCGCACCTTCCAATTGCTGACGCAGGTAGCCGGACGCGCGGGACGCGGCAGCCTGCCGGGCATCGTCCTCATCCAGACCATCAATCCGGATCACTATGCCGTGCGCATGGCCGCGGCCCAGGATTACCAGGCGTTCTATGAAAAGGAATTGCAGTTCCGCCGCATGATGCATTATCCACCGTTCAGCGCCATGGCCAATATCCTGGTGAGGAGCGAACAGCAGGAACAGGCGATGCGGTGGGGCACCGAGTTGGGTCACTTCTTGACGCCCGCGCCCGAGAAGATCAAAATCCTGGGGCCCGCGGAGGCTCCGGTCACGCGCCTCAAAAATGAATTCCGGTATCAGTTTCTGATCAAGGCGGCCAGCCGCAGGGCGCTCAACGAACTGCTGCGCAGGGCGCAGGAATTTGTGCGCGAGCGCAAATGGAGCGCCACGGCCCTGGTGATCGATGTGGATCCGTTGACTCTGTTGTAATCCACAGTTCGTCGTGCGCCATTTGGCTTACACCACTTATCCGATGGTCCAACGAAAGTTACTAAGCGATCACTTGCCCCATGCCCGCATTTGCGCCGGTCGTGAGCACTGTTGCGCTATGCCATTCTCCGCGCCCGCGAAGACATGCACGCGCGCATTCGCGAAGCGCGTAGACATTACATAGGGAATACTTGCACGGCATGAAAAACGACGACCACCCAAGGGCTTGCCGTCCAACTCCACAGCTTTGAATCCAGCGATAACCCGCCCCCGAGCTTTTGGCACACGAAGTGCTAAAATTCGCGCTTCACATAACCTTGATTGTGCAAGCTGGCGGAAACCTTAGTAGGCAGCCCAGAACAGCGTGATGTTGTATTTTGCGGCAGCTTGTTAGTAACTCCGGCCTCCGGAGAGCCGGCACTTAGCTGTGCCAGTTATGCTCGTGGGGGGTATGATCTATCTCCTAGTATCGGAGTCTTAAGAATCGCGGCGGACCTCAGATAAGGCCCCGCGAAAGAGTAGGTGTCACGTGTCTGCGTCCGTCGTCGTCGTGCCAACACAAGTTCCCGTGCCAATCAAAGACACCGCCCAAATATCGTCCCCACGGCACCCACGGATGCACAACCTTCGATCGATAAAGAACGATGCTTATAAAAACCATACCGATCGTCTTAATCGCTCTCTTCTCTTCTTGCGGAGTTCCCGCTCTTTGCCAGACGGATGCGCTGGCGTTGTCATCCGGTTCCGCTGTTGCGGGGGGGCCAGTTTCTCTCAATCTGTCGTTGACCTCGACGACCGGCAATGCCCCCGCCGGCCTGCAGTGGACGTTCACGTATCCTGCTTCCGCCGTCACAGGAATTACGGTGACTCCCGGCTCCGCCGCTACCGCGGCCGTCAAGCTGGTCTACTGCACCAACAGCGCGGGAAGTGACCTGTGTCTGCTCACTGGGATCAATGTAAATACCATCTCGAACGGCGTCGTCGCAGTTGTGACACTGACACTGTCCCCGTCGGCGGCCGGCAACCTGTCAATCGGTGTCACCGGCGCGCTGGCGACGTCGGCAACTGGTTCCGGCATCACCACCACGTCTTCGGGGGGCAGCATCACTGTTACGACCTCGCAACAACCCAGCGTGAGATCCTTGACGTGCAGTCCTTCGACGTTTTTCACCCCTGGAAGTTCGACTTGCACGGTCACTCTAAATCAGACGGTTTCTTCCAGCACGGTGGTGTTACTCGGTAGTAATAGTTCTTATTTGACGGTTCCTGCCACTGTGACTATCGGGTCCGGCTCGTCGACGGCCACATTTACAGCTAACGCCAGTGCGGCAACCGCCGGGGTGAGCGCGACGGTCACGGCCACGCTGGGCGCCAGTTCCCAATCGGCATCTCTATCATTAGCGCTTCCGATCTCGATTTCATCCCTGAACTGTAATGTTCTAAGCCTCCTGCTAGGAGGCAGCACGACGTGTTCGGTCACCGTAAGCCGGGTAGTGGGGGCCAGTTTCTCGATTCGGATCTTGACCAGCAACAGCAGCGCTCTGAAAGCCCCGTCGTCGGTGACTATGCCCGCGAATGCGGCCACCGTGTCCTTTACGGTCACTGCCGGAAGTGTACTTGGGCAATACTATTTGAGCGCCAGCGTGTCTTCATCGGTGGTGCATGTCGTAATCAATATCGTCAGCAGCCTGATTTCGAAGCAGCGGCCGAAACCTCTCAGTTCCGTACCGGGCGCTGACCGCGTGGCAGGCTCGGTTGCCGGCGCTGTTACGCCTGCCGCGCTCGCCTGCACTCCAAGAACGGTGCGCGCCGGGGAATCCGTCACCTGTGAGGTCCGCATGTCTTCGGCGGCGCCCGAGCGGCTGACTCTAGACGTCACCAGCAGTTCGTCCGGCCTGCAAGTGCCCCCCACGATCGCAACCCGGCCCGGGCAGTCCACGTTGAGTTTCGCCGCCTATGCAAGCGTCACCGCGCGGCAGGAGTCAGTCTCCGTCGAGGTGGTGTCTGCCGGCGGCCGGCAGCGGGATTCCGTGGTAACGTTGCCCTCCGCGGAGCCGATCCTGACGGTTCCCGCGACGCAACTGGTCAAGGCGGGGACTCGCGTGGAGTTCGCCGTATCGAGATACGATCCGGATGGCGGCGGCGTAAGTCTGACGGCGTCGAAGCTCCCCGCGGGCGCGGCTTTCGATCCCGTGCGCGGCCGGTTCACATGGTTGCCTGGCGCATCGCAAGCCGGCGAGTACGATATCGCGTTCACGGCCACGAATCAGTGGCACGCTTCTTCCACGCGCGATGTGCGTATCGAAGTCGGCGACGAGCGTCCGGTAGCGAAGATCCTGATGAACAGCGCCGGCAAGCCCGTTCCGTTGCTGTGCAGTCCGGGGTCGGCCGCCAGCATTACCGGCCGCTGGTTGCAGGATGCGCGCGTCATCGTGAATGGAGAAGACGTGCCCGTGTTGCGCGCTTCGGAAAAGCACATCGACTTTCTGTGTCCGGATGCGGCGCCGGGCACTGCGCTTCAGATCTCGATCGCGACTCGTTTTGGACAGACGAAGCCATTGGCGGCCATCCTGCAGGAGGCCGCGCCGGGGATCTTCACAATCGATGGCACGGGCGGCGGCCAGGGTGCAATCGTCTTCGTAGGGACGTCGACGCTGGCGATGGTCCGGAATGCGCGTTATGACGCTCAGCCGGCACAGCCTGGCGATCGCGTGGCGATCCGTGTCACCGGCGCACCCGCACAGTCGCAAACGATGGTGAAAGTGGGAGGTATCATCGTCCCCGCTGAATCCGTGACGCCGCTGGAGGGATCTCCGGGCGTCTACGAGGTGCTCATAACGCTGCCGGGCGGCACGCCCGAAGGCGATGCCGTGCCCGTCTCGGCGCTGGCGGCCGAAACAAGTGGCCGCGTCGTCGAGAGCAATATCGTGACGATGGCCGTCGAGCCGGTGCGGCCATAGCGCGGGGCTGTTCCTGTTGACATCTTACCCGAACGGAGTCTATACTTCGTGTAGAGTGTCGACCCGAAGGTTCTCGTTCCTGCGCCGCCGGCGCCCGGCTAACGATTTCGCCGACGAAATCCGCGCGCACCTGGAACTGGAGGAGAGCCGGCTCCGGAGCGAGGGTCTGAGCGATGAAGACGCCCGCGCCGCGGCGCACCGCAGGTTCGAAAGCGTCACCGCCGCGACGGAGCGCTATCACGAGAGTGACCGCTGGACGTGGGCCAGCAATTTGTTCAAAGACTGCGCCTACGCCTTCCGCATGCTGCGAAAGACCCCGTGGTTCAACGCGGCAGCCGTCGCTATCCTGGCGATCGCCATCGGCGCCAGCCTGGCCGTCTTTGGCTTGATCGACGCGTTGATGCTGCGCGCGATCCCGGTAGCGCATCCGGAACAACTGGTGCACATCAATCCCGTGGGCCCGCAGGGCCGGTCGGAGGGCATGCCGTCCACGGTGCTCGACGGCTTGAGGGGCGAGCCGGTATTCAGCGGCGTGTGCGGATTCACCACTCCGCGCGTGACGACCAACATCAACGGCGCGATTGCCAGCACGGGCACTCTGGAGATGACTGGCGATTGCGCGAGACCGGCTCGGCGGTGCGCTATCGCGTGATCGGAGTAGCGCCGACCATGCGCATCAGTATGGAGGATCCGCGCGAGTCGCGTCCACTGGCGGTGTACCTGAGTTTTTGGCAGAGTCCAAAGGAGCAGCGCTGGCGTTAGCGCTGGCCGCGATCGGCCTGTTTGCGATCCTCAGTTGTTATGTGGCGCGCCGCACCGGCGAGATCGGTGTGCGCATGGCTTTGGGTGCCACCAGCATGCAGATCCGCAAGCTCATCCTCGGGCAGATCGGCATGGTGATGCTGGCCGGCATCGCCGCTGGTCTGTTGTTGGCGGTGGCCGCCGGCGGGATCATCGCACGTTTCACGTATGGCGCGACCGCTCGCAATCCGTGGCTGCTCGGCGCGGCGGTCGCCTCGTTGGTAGTCACCGCGCTGGCGGCAGCTTGGCTACCGGCGCAGCGGGCCGCATCCATCCAGCCGCTCGACGCCCTACGGCAAGAGTGACGCACCTACTGAACCGCGTAAAGCGGCGCGACCGAAATCATCCCCAGCCCGGTAATAAAAAGGAAGAGCATGATGAAGATGAACGCCTTGATGCGCGCATCCGCGCCCGCGAATTCCTTCCACAACAGCAATCCCCAAAGCGTGCTGACCATCGCCGCGCCCTGGCCAAGCGCGAGGCTGATGGCCGGCCCGACCTGCACGGCTTCCGGCGCGCTCGATCCCACAAAGTTCGCGATCGTACCGAAGCACCAGACGAGGCCGCCCACGATACCCAGCAGATGCAGCTTCGGCGTTCCCTTGAAGTAATCGGGGAACTCCAGCGGCTCGCCTTCCACCGGCAGGTTCATGAAGAAAAGATTGAAGACGAAAGTGGAGAGAAAGACGCCGAGCGCGAACACGAATCCGATCGCGTAGGGTCCCATCCCATTCTCGCCCGCCGTGCCGCCCCATTCGTTGGACTTGGCCATCACCACCAAGGGATAGAATGATCCCATCAGCACGCCGCTCGCGAGGCTCAGAAAAATGCCCTTCAGGTTGACCTTCTTGCGCGTGGTCCTGGCGTGGCCCGCCTTGGCGCGCGCTTCCGCGCGAATGATCTCCATGGCCCGATACGCCAGCGCGTCCACGATCATGGCGGCGATCACCAGCGCGCAGCCGGTGAAGAGCAGAATCGCGTTGCCTTGCGGCCGGATGATGTAGTTCCAGATCACGCCGATAATCAGCGCCAGTCCGATGCCCACCGGAAAAGCCACCGACAGCCCGGCGACAGCGATCGCCGCTACCAGCAGCATGTTGGCGAGGTTGAAGATCACGCCCGCACCGAAGCCCATCGCGGCGTAACGCTTGCCGGCGTTCATCAGGTCATCGAGAAATGTGAAGCCGTCGTAGCCGAGCGAGCCCAGCGTGAAAGCGGCAATCACCGCGGCCAGCAGAACTCCGAAAGCGTAGTCGAAATAGAACAATTCGAAGCGCCACTTGCCGGCCATCTTCTGGGTGTTGGCCCATGAACCCCAGCAGAGCGTGCTGCAGAAAACCACCAGCAAGGTCGCGATGTAAGTGTGCGGTAGGATCATGAGATGTCTTTCGCTGCGAAACCTGAGCCTACAACGTATCTGTCGGGCCGGTCAAGGGCGCGCAGCCTGGACAACGCGCGGCGGTTGGCCGGGATCCTGGCGCACCTCGAAAGGCCGCGGCGATTGACTGCAATCCGGCAAGGGCGTGACGGTGTAGTAATTCAAACCGTAGCGCCAGCTACGGTGCACCGATTGGATGCAGACCTGGTCGCGTTGGGCGGCGATCTCCCGCCACACGGGCCGCGCCGATACAGCGGCATCGACGGCAGGCAGGTCGATCTGCTTGAGCGCCACGACGCCCGCCGTGATCGCGACGGCCATGATAGCCAATGCGGCGGAACCGCGGCCTGTGCGCTCGAGCCACCAGATAATGAGCGCCAGCGCGACAGGCAGCAGCCACGTCCACTGCGGCGACGGTAGCGGTGCGCGCGAGATGCCACCGGCCAATGCGCGGGGCAGCATCGGGATGGCAGCCGGGATCACCACCAGGCACACTGCCACCGCGGGAAGCGCCCAACGGCTGCGGGCCTCGGCGAGAGCGATCCCCATCAACGCTGCCGCGGCCGGAGTCAGAGGCAGCAGGTAGCCGGGCAGCTTATTTCTCGACAACGAGAAGAAGATCAACGTGAAGAGCAGCCAGATGAAAAGAAAACGGCTGCGGGCATCATTATATAAAGAGCGGCGGAACAGCAACAGGAGCACCGGAGACCACGGCAGCAGCGCACCCGCCAGCACCGGCACGTAAAACCACCACGGCTGGCCATGCGCCAGTGCCGGCGTGGCGAAGCGTTCGAAATGCTGCTGCCAGAAAAAGGTGTAGAGGAACGCGGCGCCGTTGCGCAGGTAGCACAGCACATACCAAGGCGCGGCCACGATCAGGAACGGCAGGACGACCGTGGGCCGCAACAAGTCGGCGAAACGCCGCCGGCCGCACCATAACAGCGGCAACGTGAGTACCAGCGGCACCAGTCCTTTCGCCAGCACCGCGGCGCCCAGCAGAGCGGAGGCCCACGGGAGCCGGCGGCGCTCGCCTGTTTCGAGCCACTCGAGCGAGAGCAACATGGAAGCGGCGAACGCAGCGGCCATCGGGAGATCCGTCGCCCCGATGAAGCTGTATCCCAACCACGCGGCCGACGTACCCAGAATGAGCGTCGCGCTCCAGGCCGCGCGTGCGCCGAATTCGCGGCGGAGGATCCATTGGAAGAAGGTCAGGAACGCGACGGAGAGCAGCGCAACGGGGAGGCGCGGCGCCAGGTCGTCGCTGAGCCCCAGCTTAAAAGCGGCGCCGTTGAGCCAATAAAGCAGCGCGGGTTTTTCAAACCACGGCGCGCCCCACAATCGCGGCGTGATCCAATCGCCGGAGCGCGCCATCTCGCGCGCGATGGAGGCGTAACGCGGTTCGTCGGGGCCCAGCAGGCCAGCGGAAGTGAGATTCGTAAAGTAGAGAAGCGCGGCTAAGGGAATCGCCAGCAGGCAGACAAGCCGCCTCATAGCTCCAGAATGACCGGCATAATCAACGGCCGCCGCGAAGTCTCCTTGACGATATAACGTTTCAAGTCCGCGCGGATCTTTTCTTTGATGACTCCCCAGTCGGTCTTCTCTTCGTGATTCGAGGCTTCCAGCGTCCTGGCCACGACCTGCCGGGCACTCTGCATGAATTCGGAGCCGTCTTCGGCCAGCGCGAAGCCGCGGCTGACGATCTCCGGGAGGTTCTCCATGCGGCCGGTCTGGCGGTTGATGGCGATGATCGGCAGCACGATGCCGTCTTCGGAAAGATGCCGGCGATCGCGAATCACCATTTCTTCGACCACTTCATCGATGGAGCCCGAATCGATGCAGACGCGGCCGACGGTGACCTTGCCGGCTTGGCGCGCGCCGTGATGATCGATCTCGAGCACGTCGCCCGACTCCATGACGAACGTCTCCTCGAGGCCCGAGGCGCGCAGATGTTCGGCCAGGCGCGCGTGCTTACTGAGCTGGCGGAACTCGCCGTGGATGGGCATGAAATAGCGCGGCCGCACCAGGTTCAGCACCAGCTTCATCTCTTCCATGCTGGCGTGCCCGGAGACGTGCAGCGGCGGATTCATCGCGCCGTACAGCACGTCGGCGCCGCGGCGCGACATGTGGTCGATCATGCGAAAGATGGCTTTCTCGTTCCCCGGAATGATGCGCGCGCTCAACACCACCGTGTCGCCCGGCTCGACGGAAACGTGCTTGTGATTATCCACCGCGACGCGCGAGAGCGCGGACATCGGCTCGCCCTGCGTTCCCGACAGCAGTACGGTGACTTTTTGCGGCGCGGTATCCATCACATCCTGGGGACGAATCAGGACGCCGTCTGGGATATCGAGCAGACCGAGGGAATGCGCAATCTCGCTGACGCTAGTCATGCTGCGGCCTACCAGCGCGACCTTGCGCCCGAACTCGGCCGAAAGATCCAGCACCAGTTGGATGCGGTGGATGGAAGAGCTGAAGCAGGAAATCATCAGGCGCTTTTCGGCGCGGTTGAAGATATCTTCCATGCGCGGCTGCACGGCGCGTTCGGATTCGGTGTAGCCGGGGCGGTCCGCATTGGTCGAGTCGGAAAGCAGCAGCAGCACGCCGCGCTTGCCGTAGTCGGCCAGCGTATGCAGGTCGAACAGCTCGTTGTCGGTGGGCGTCGGATCGACTTTGAAATCGCCGGTGTGAATGATGACGCCCAGAGGAGTGGTGATGGCCAGCGCAACGGCGCTGACAATCGAATGGGTGACGTGGATGAACTCGATCTTGAACGGCCCGATTTGGAGGATCTGCTTGGGCTTCACCACGACGAGCTTGGGCCGCTCCTCGAGATCGTATTCTTCGAGGCGCCGTTCGACCAGCGCCAGCGTGAAAGCCGTGCCGTAAACGGGCACCGAAATCTCGGAGAGGAAGAAAGGAACCGCGCCGATGTGGTCTTCGTGGCCGTGCGTGAGGATCACAGCTTTGACTTGCGACTGGTTCTCGACGAGGAAGGTGAGGTCCGGCATCACCAGATCCACGCCCAGGAGCTCGTCTTCCGGGAACATCATCCCGGCGTCGATCACGATAATGTCTTCGCCGTAGCGGATGGCAGTCATGTTCATGCCGAACTCGCCCAGTCCACCCAGCGGGATTACTTGTAGTTTGTTTTCAGGCATTCAATTGGAGGCTCTCTATCTGTATCCGGCCGCTTGCAATTCGAACAACTCAGCGTAACGCCCTCCCAAGGCCACCAGTTGCCGGTGCGTGCCCTGCTCGCGGATCTGGCCGTTTTCGAGCACCAGGATGCGATCGGCCATACGGACCGTCGAAAAGCGGTGCGAGATGAGCACGGCCATGCGGCCGCGGGTCAGCTCGGCGAAACGCTGGAAGACTTCGAACTCTGCGCGCGCATCGAGCGTGGCAGTGGGCTCGTCGAGGATCAGCAGTTGCGCGTCGCGCATGTAGGCGCGGGCCAGCGCGAACTTCTGCCACTCGCCGCCGGAAAGATCGACGCCGCCTTCGAAACGGCGCCCGATCATCTGGTCGTAGCCGAGCGGCAGCTTGCCGATCACCTGGAAGGCCAGGCTCTTTTGCGCGGCCATTTCGATGCGGTCGCGGTCGGCCAGGTCGTCGATTTTGCCGAAGCCGATATTCTCGCGGGCCAGCAGCTCGTAGCGCATGTAATCCTGGAAAATCACGCCGATTTCCTTGCGCAGATCCTCGACGCTGTATTCGCGGAGGTCGGCGCCATCGAGCAAGATCTGGCCAGCGGTGGGATCGTAGAGGCGTGCGAGCAGTTTGACGAGCGTGGTTTTCCCCGCCCCGTTTTCGCCGATCAGCGCGATCTTCTCCTGCGTGTCGAGGCGGAAACTGATATGCTCGACCACCATGCGCGCCGACCCCGGATAAGCGAAACCGACGTCGCGGAATTCGAAGCCGGAGCGGATCGGGCGCGGCGCGGACAGAGCTTGGGGAATGCTGCGGATGGCCGGTTTCATCTCGAAGAACTCGAACAGGTCTTTCAAGTAAAGGGCCTGATCGGAAATGTCGGTGAAGCTTTGCAGGATCCGCTCGATGTAACTGCGGGAGCGGGAAAAAGCGCCCGTCAAAAACGTAAACGTGCCGACGGAGATGGCGCCGGCCAGGGTGCGCACCAGGACCACGGCGTAAGCGCCGTAGTAGCCGCCGGTCGAGATCAGGTTCAGCAGGAAGCCCACGCTCGCGCGCTTGACGGCCACCGTCTTGTTTTCTTCGTAGATGCGGTCGGAAACTTCGCGATAGCGCTCGGCCAGGTGGGGGCCGAGGCCGAAGATTTTAACCTCTTTGGCGCTTTGGTTGGAGGCGCCCAGCAGGCGGAGATAGTCGAGCAGGCGGCGCTGCGGGGTCCAGCGGTAGAGCACCGAATAGGCCAGCGCGGTGAAGTGGGTTTCGCCCAGGAAGGCCGGGATGACGGCGGCGACCAGCAGAACCATCAACCAGGGCGAGAAGACCACCAAACCCGCCGAAAGAGAAATCAGGCTGACGGTATCCTGGCCGACGTTCAGCACGGCAGCCAGCAGGCCGATGCGGCCGGTGGTCTGGCGGCGGGCGCGCTCCAGCTTGTCGTAGAAGACCGGATCTTCGAAGGAGGCCAAGTCGAGTTGCGTGGCGTGTTCGATCAGGCGGACGCTGATACGGTTGGTGAAGCGGTCGCCGAGCAGGCTGTCGGCCAGGGAGTTGGCGCGGGCCAGCAGATCGCTGAGGACGGCCAAGCCCAGTTCCAGGACCACCAGCTTCCAGATGTGCCTGGAATCGCCATTTCCGCGCCTAATCCAGGCCACCACGCCGTCGAGGATGAGCTTCGAGATCCACAGCATGGCCAGGGGCAGCATGGCGCGGATCAGGCGAAGAAAGGTGGTCAGCGATACTAGGGGCGGGCTGGTATCCCACACCATTCTCAGCAGCGGACCGATATTCCGCAGGGAGGCGAAGCGGCTGCGCCAGGTGGCGTCGCCTTCCGGCCTCCGGGGAATGGGTGGGTGCATACGTCCAGTTTAGCAATGGCCGCAAACGGGGTGGCCAAAATAGAAATGCTCACCCCGAAGGGTGAGCATCCTTTCCCCTGTTCTACCAGGGGGATGTTCGATGGGAGAATCAGGCTCGACGGAATCGCAACTCCGCCAAAAACCTTTGGTAGTTGGATCTTATGGCCCTGCGGGCTACAAGTCAAGTAAAAATCCGCCGGAAATTTTTAGTCTGTAATTGAAGGAATATGAGATATTTACAGGATTTCCACATTTCCACAGGCCGTGGCCGAAAACGGAAAAACGGGCGGTTTTGGCCGCTTGCTTTTGTTCTAAAGGGCTGGATAGCGGTAATTTAGCGATCGCTGAGATGCAGTACGGTCAGGGCATCGGCCGCCTCGCCGCGGCCGCCGCGGCGGAGAAAAGCCCGGAAGCCCCCAAACGCGAGCCCGCCGACCACCGAAAAGCACAGCAGTATACCAATCAAAATAAAGGCATTGATCACCAGATTGCCGATATTGTCGCGGCGCGTCGAGACCCGCTCGTTCAGGGTAACGTCAGCTTCGTAGCGAACGAGGGAGAGCAGCCGCTCGGCGGCATCCGGGCTCGGAGGCGCCAGAATTACGGCTACCAGCGGCCCGCTGCGCTTCACCATGGCGCCTGGCAGCTTCTGGAACTGGTCCGTCTGCAGCCGGGCGATCTGCGGGGTCGGGTAGCTGAAGATCGCCAACTTCATCTCGCCGGAGTTGGCCGCGGTGCCGTTACTGAAGGTGGCGACCTGGGCTTCGGCCGACAGGTGGAAGGCAGCAGTAGATGGGGGAATTCCCGGATCGAACTTTTGCAGCGCGGCCGGCCCTTCGATATAGCGCTCGGAATTCGGCACGAGCTGCTGCGAGGGCATGTAGCCGATCAGGGAAGGGAGCGGCGAATTATCGACTTGGTTCAGGCCCTGCACGAGCGTATCGAGAAGCGGCGTTGGTAGCCGGAAGCCGTTGAAACTGAAGACGTAATTGCCGTGGACCAGCATGGTGTTCGTGACTGTTTCGCTTGCCAGTCGACCGATGGCAGAGGGTTTGGAATCTGACGGACGGAGCCATTCGAACCCAGCCAGGGCACCGGTGGGATCCTCGAATTGATAGGCTGTCGCCGTGAACTTACCGTCGGGCCCCTGGTATTGGGCGGTCTCGCCCTCGCGGAAGCCGTACTCGTTCCAAATGGCTTGATCGGCGGTGGGTGTGAAGGCGTGCGCCGAAACCCGGTGGAACGTGCCCAGCGTATCCGGCCAAACGGCGGCGGACGCCAGGGACGGGAGAACGAGTAGAATCGCTAGACCGCGCCGTGACATTTTTTGTACTTCTTTCCGCTGCCGCAGGGGCATGGATCGTTGCGGCCGACTTTGTCACCCTTGACGACCTGCTTGTTGGCGCTAGCCGAGCCGTCGCCGCCCACGAACTGGAGCCCGGCCAGTTCCTTTTCTTTATCGCGCTGAATCTTCCGGGTCACGTCCTGGACGGCGGCCTGCGCGGCGCGCCTTTCCTGGTCGGCTACCGGCGCGGATTGCTCGTCTTCGTCTTCCTCTTCCTCGTCGTCCATGGGGAAGGGCAACACGGGGGATGGCGAAGAGCCCGCCGGACCGGCCTCGCGGCTGACCTGCAGGAAGAACAGGTAGCGCAGCGTCTCATCTTCGATACGGTCCATCATGTCCTGGAACAGAACGAAGGACTCTTTCTTGTATTCGACCAGCGGATCCTTCTGCCCGTAGCCGCGCAGGTGGATGCCTTCCTTCAAATGGTCCATCGAGAGGAGATGGTCTTTCCATTGATCGTCGATCACCTGTAGCATGATGATGCGCTCGGTCTGCCGCATGACGTCGGAGCCGATCAGTTCCTCTTTCTCCTGATATTTCTGGGCGAGGCGGTCGAAGACGGCGTCCTCGATCTCGGTCCGGTTCATGTTGGCGAACTCGGCGGTTTCGATTCGGTAGCCGAACTGGCTCAGGACATCGGTTTTGAGAGCCGCGATATCCCAGGTATCGGGATGGCTGTTTTCGGGGCAGCGCCGGTCGAGATACATCTGCACCAGACCGCGCACCATCTCCATGACCCGCTCTTTTTCGTCCACGCCTTCGAGCAACTGGCGGCGCATGCCGTAGATGGCCTGGCGCTGCTTGTTGTTGACGTCGTCGTACTCGAGCAGGTGTTTGCGGGCCTCGAAATTCTGCGCTTCGACGTTTTCCTGCGCCTTGGCGATTCGCTTGGTGATCAGCTTCGACTCGATGGGCACGTCTTCTTCCATGCCCAGCCGCAGCATCAGGTTCTGCATCCTCTGCCCGCCGAAGATGCGCAGCAGGTCGTCCTGCAGCGAGAGGAAGAAACGCGAACTGCCGGGGTCCCCCTGGCGGCCGGCGCGGCCTCGCAACTGGTTGTCGATGCGTCGCGATTCGTGCCGCTCCGTGGCCACGATGTGGAGCCCGCCGAGGCCGGTCACGACGTCGTGTTCCTGGTCCGTCTCTGCCTTGAAGCGCGCGAACAGCTCGTCCCACTTGTCGCGCCGCACCCGGTAGAACTGGTCGTGGTGCGAGAAGTAGTAGAAGTGCGCGTCGGCCACGTACTTCATATCCTCGGGCGAGAGCCGCTCGGCCACCTTCTGCTTCAGGCACTCGTCCTTGGTCATGAACTCGGGGTTGCCGCCGAGAAGGATGTCGGTACCGCGGCCGGCCATGTTGGTCGAAACCGTGACCGCCCCCTTACGCCCCGCCTGCGCCACGATCGACGCCTCACGCTCGTGGTTCGTGGCGTTCAGGATCTCGTGCTTGACCCCCATGCGCTTCAGGATGCCCGCGAGCCTTTCCGATTTCTCCACCGAGATCGTGCCCACCAGGACCGGCTGCCCCTTGGCGTTCAGCTCCTTGATCTCCTTGGCGGCGTTGCGGAACTTCTCGTCTTCCGTGCGGTAGACGACGTCGGGATTTTCCTTACGGATCAACGGACGGTTGGTGGGGATGACGGTCACATCCAGGTTGTAGATCTTCTGGAATTCGGCCGCTTCGGTTTCCGCCGTACCCGTCATGCCCGCCAGCTTCTTGTACATGCGGAAGTAGTTCTGGAAGGTGATGGTGGCCAGCGTCTGATTCTCGCGCTGGATCTTGACCGCTTCCTTGGCTTCCACGGCCTGGTGCAGCCCGTCCGACCAGCGCCGCCCCGGCATGAGGCGCCCGGTGAACTCGTCCACGATCACCACTTCCGGGCCTTCGTCGCCATCCTTCACCACGTAATCGCGGTCCCGCTGGTAGAGCACGTGGGCGCGCAGGGCCTGCTGTACGTGGTGATTCCACTCGATGTGGGTGGCGTCGTACAGATTGCCCAGCCCCAGCAGTTTCTCCACCTTGAGCACGCCCTCTTCGGTGAGCCCGGCGGCGCGGTGCTTTTCGTCGATGGTGTAATCGCCGGTGGTGTATTTCTCGCCCGGTTCCTTGCCTTCGATGACCTCGCCGCGAATCAGCTTGGGGATGATGCGGTTGACCTTGTAGTATTTGTCGGTCGATTCCTCGCTCGGCCCGGAAATGATCAGCGGGGTGCGGGCTTCGTCGATCAGGATCGAGTCCACCTCGTCGACGATGGCGTACTGATGCAGGCGTTGCACGCAGTCGTCGAGGCGAAACTTCATGTTGTCGCGCAGGTAGTCGAACCCGAACTCGTTGTTGGTGCCGTAAGTGATGTCGGCGTTGTAGGCTTCCTTACGCTCGTCGTCGTCCAGGTCGTGGACGATCACGCCCACCCGCAGCCCGAGCGATTTGTAGATCCGCCCCATCCACTCCGAGTCGCGTTTGGCCAGGTAGTCGTTCACCGT
>DATKNQ010000113.1:0-48385 GCA_035541265.1 Bryobacteraceae bacterium | reverse complement strand
CAGCGCGCCCAGGTTGGCGAAACCCAAGCCCAGCGGACGGTAGTCGTGCGAATTGCCGGCGATCTTCTCGGTCGGGTAGCTGGCATTGTCGACGATAATTTCCTGCGCCACGATCATGGTGTCCACGGCGTGGCGGAAAGCTTCCACGTCGAACTGCCCGCCCGGCCCCACGAACCTCATCAGGTTGAGTGACGACAGGTTGCAGGCCGAATCGTCGAGGAACATATATTCCGAGCACGGATTCGACGCGTTGATGCGCGCCGTGTTCTTGCAAGGATGCCAGCGGTTTACTGTGGTATCGAACTGCATGCCGGGATCGCCGCACTGGTGCGTGGCTTCCGCGATCTGGTGCAGCAGGTCGCGCGCGTTGTAGCGCTTTACCGGCTGACCGCCGACCACGGACTTGGTCCACCAGTCGCGATTCTGGCTGGCGGCTTCCATGAACTCGTCGGTCACGCGCACGGAGTTGTTGGCGTTCTGGAAAAAGATCGAGCTGTAAGCTTCGCCGTCGAGCGAGGAATCGTACCCGGCTTCGACCAGCGTGTGCGCTTTCTTTTCTTCCTTCGCTTTGCACCAGATAAATTTATCGATGTCGGGGTGATCGCAATTGAGGATCACCATCTTGGCCGCGCGGCGCGTCTTGCCGCCGGATTTGATCACACCCGCAAACGCGTCGAAGCCCTTCATGAACGAGAGCGGGCCGGAAGCGCGCCCGCCGCCGGAGAGGATGGCGTCCTCTTCGCGCAGCGTCGAAAGGTTGCTGCCGGTGCCCGATCCCCATTTGAAGAGCATGCCTTCGGTCTTGGCCAAATCCAGAATCGATTCAAGCGAATCCTTCACCGACACGATGAAACATGCCGAGCACTGCGGCCGGGGCGCGCCGCGTTCCAGCTTGGCGATGCCGCGGCTCTCCTGGTCGTAGATCCAGCCGTAGCCGCGCGCTTCCTTCACGCCCACGTTGAACCAGACAGGCGAATTGAAGCAGGCCTTCTGGGTCAGCATCAGGTGGGCCAGCTCGTCACGGAAATTCTGGCTGTCCTGCTCGGTGGCGAAGTAGCCGTCCTTCTGCCCCCAGCCCGCAATGCTATCGACCACGCGCTCGACAAGCTGCGCGACACTGGTTTCGCGCTCGGGCGAGCCCAGCTTGCCATGGAAGTACTTGCTGGCCACGATGTTGGTAGCCGTCTGCGACCAGTCCGCGGGGACTTCGATGTCGCGCTGCTCGAAGATGACGGCGCCCTTGTCGTTGCCAATGGAGGCCGTGCGGGTCTCCCACTGGACCTCGTCGTATGGCGTCTTGCCGGCCTCCTGACGAGCCGTGAAGTAGCGGGGAAAAGCGATGCCCGTACGACCGGGCTTTTGCTCTTTTGTTTTCAACATCTCCATCTTGGCACTCAAATCTACGGTGATCTGTCCCATGGCGCCCCTCCTCTATATTGTCGCGCAACCGTAATCATGCCCCAATATATAGGGCTGCGTCAAGAACTATATCTAGTGGTTGTGCTAGAGGTTACGAACAACCCGACTTACGGTGCCGGAATCACCGGTTCGGACGTGAAGGGCGATGCCGGTAATGCGGCCGAATTATATAGGTTAATAACCGGAGAATTCGCCCAGCCATAACGCACATATTTCGGACCTGCTACCTCCGGGCTGCTCACCACCACGGTCTGGCCGTCGATGTGCGCGGCGCTTACATAATGGTGGTCTGCGCCGGCAACTTCGAAGCCGGTCAGTTCCCCGCCCTTGGCGGTCAATCCGTCCGCGGCGTGATCGAACCAGATGCGCATCGCGCCGTCTTCAGGCGCGGCCTCGCGAAAAATTGGACCCGAATACTCAACGTGCTCCCCGTACGCCAGCGCACGTGCCCCTAACGCGAGACGCGCACCAACGGTCTGTTTGTCCGCAGGGTGGACATTATCCGGATTGCCGATGTCAGCCGTGACGGCCATCGCCGTATTCGTCACCGAAAGTGTGCGGCGCTGGGCTTCGCGCACCACCGCCCATGCTTCGGTCGCATTCGACTTGAAGTTGGCGATCTGCACGAACAGAAACGGAAAATTGCCTTCGCGCCACTGCGTGCGCCAGTCGGCGATCAGGGCGGGAAAGATCTTCGCGTACATGGGAGCGAACGATAGCCGGCTGTTCGATTCGCCCTGATACCAGATCACGCCCTTGATGGTGTACGGCACAATCGGCGCGACCATGCCGTTGAACAGCGCGGCGGGAGCCCACGATGCGGGATCCGGACGCCAGGGATGCGGCCGAGGCGTGCGGCCGGCCTTCCGGGCTTCTTCATCCTCGTGCTTCTCACTCGCCAGGATTGCCGCGGTCTGGGCCTGCGACAGCATCATCTGCGCGCGCGTGGCGAACACCGGCATCAGCCCGGCATCGCTCGCAATGGATTCGAGGCTCACCCACGCTTCGGCCGGCGTGCCGCCCCAAGTGGAATCGATCAACCCGATCGGCTCGTGTTCACGCTCGTTGAGGTCGCGGCCAAAGAAGTACGCCACCGCGGAGAAATCGGCGGCGGTCTCCGGAGAACAAACGGTCCACGAAGCACCGCTATCGATGAGCGGATAATCGGCGGCTTTGTTGGGGACGTGCAGCAGCCGGATCTGCGGCTGGCTGGCGTGCGCAATCTCTTCGGCGGAATTCTTGAGCGGCGCGCCATTGAAGCCTTTGAGCGGCATTTCCATGTTGGATTGGCCGGAGGCAAACCAGACATCGCCGATCAGGATGTCGTCGAGCACGATCTTGTTGCTGCCGGTGACCCTGAGTTCGTAAGGGCCGCCCGCGTCTTCAGGCGGCAGAAACACGCTCCAGTTGCCCAGATGGTCGCCGTCCACGCTGCGGCTCGCGCCATGGAACGCGACAGTGATCTTCTCGCCGGGATCCGACCATCCCCAGATGTGAATGGGCATGCCGCGCTGTAGAACCATGTGGCTGCTGAGGATCGCGGGCAGCCGGGCTTCACCGCGGCCGAGTTGCGGGCAGACCGCCAGCGCTAAGACAAGAATCGTTCGATGAATTGGCATAGGTCTATTTTGGCGCGGATCGCGCCGTCAGGCGATCTGCTTGATGATCTGGCCGAGGTCCACCGCGCTCGAAGATTCCGTGCCGCGCGCCCAGCCGGGTCCCACGGCGCAGGCTTCATTGTGGCCCTCGAACCACACCAGAAACGAAGCTTGATCGGCGCCGGCCAGACGCTGCTGATTGACCCACGAATAGTAGGCGCCCATGTCGGCGTCGATCAGCGATCCGCGCGGGTCGAGTTCCGGCTTATGTTCGGTTTCGTTGAGCAGCTCGTTCATCGGACGCGCGCGCTGGCGGGGCGCGAACCGCAGCAGCATGGTCACGGGCTGGGCGCGGCGGTACGCTTCGCGGGCAGCCCATTGCACGAAGGTCGTGGCGAAGACCTGGGTGCCCGAGCCTTCCGTGAGCACGCTCACTTGAAAACGCCTCAATACCCCATCGGCTAAATTGCCCAAGCCCAGTTCCGCGGGGCGCATGCCGGCCAGCATGGTGCGAAACGCTTCGGGGCCGATGCCGGATTGGTAGATCTTCTGCATCTTCTCCTGCAGCGCGCCGCGCGCCGGAGCCAGCGAATCGTATGAGAAGTGCACCACACCCTGGTTGCGCACAGGCTCCTCACTGCCGCCGTCGATATACCAGTGGCCGTAGGCCGCCGGATGCGCCTCGGCGCGCGCCGAAACGGCATCGAGCAGCATGTGCAGCCCGTCTTCAGGCTTCACCTGGCTGAAGTAAGTGCCGTGCGGGCGGAGCTTGCGAAACAGATGATACCGGTTTTCGGCCACGCCCTGCCCGATCACCGCAATACCCAGGCGCGGCATGGGCAGCGCGGTTTCTGGCACAGCGCTGTTAACGGTGTGCACATAGTCGATGGCTGCCTGGCGGAATGCGTCGATCTGCAGCGTCGCCCACAGGTGCGAGCTCAACTGCTCGGAGAACTGCACGGGCTCATTGACCCAATCGAATGCCTCGAGCGCGGGCGCCAGGCGCAGCTTCTCGAACCCGGCCAACAGTTGCCGCCGCGCCACCGCCGGATGCCCTTCCAGGTAGGCGAACTGGTTCTCCACCTCGCGCCGCTCGGGCGGAAACTTCCAATCGTATTCAATGATCTCGCGCAGCAGCAGCGGCAGAAAGCTGAGCGGCAGTTCCTGCAGCAGAGCGATATGCTCCACGGCCAGCTTCCGGGCCTCCGGCGGATAAGCGGCGAACTGGCTGGCCTTCAGATCGCGGGGCAGCATGGCCGCTACAGCACCTCCTGCAGCGGCCGGCCCTGCGCAAGCCGCGCGTCAAATCCCAGGATCGCGCCGAGTGTAGGCACCAGGTCGGTTGGCTCGGCCCGCCTCTCGACCACCACGTTCTCGCGCACGCCAGGACCCATCGCCATCATCCACGTCGTACGCGAAAGCGCGTCGCCGGTGCGGTGATGTTGAAAGCCGTTGCCGCCGGCGTCCTCGTCGGAATCGCGCCCGAAATCCGGCAGGATAAAAAGATTCGTCTTGTGGGCGTATTCCGGCTCGCTCTGGATGTGATTCCAGATCTCGCCGCACAGCCGGTCCGTGCGTTGGATGGCTTCGAGATACAGCGAGTAAGTTCCCGCGTGCGCGATGTCGATATCGTGCAGCGTGATCCAGAGCAGGCTGGGCGCGAGCTGCCGCATCAACTGGCGCGCGATGTAAACCGAGAGCTCGTCAGGGCTGGCCAGCACGCGCGCGTGCGCCGTGAAGTCGGCGACCGAAAGCCGCAGGACTTCCGCCATCTCGTGCAGTTCGATCTGATTGCCGCCCAGTTCCGGGGCATAGAGCGGCGTCTCGTAGTTGTCGCGCAAAAGATGCTCGTAAGCGGGGCCCTCGCTGGCGGAAAGCGCCGCCGCCAGAATGCGCTTGGGCAGAATCACACCCGCGCCCAAGCCGTGGCCATACGACCGGTTGCCGCTCTCTCCGATACGGTTGAAACCGTTGCTGGGCGCGACCACCCAGGCGTCCCGCGCCGGGCGTTTGAGGTCTTTGCGGAAATACTCAAAAACCGTCGGACGGTCCGGCGGCACCGCCGCGAAGTTGTTGAAAGTCTCATATGACCCCGTTGCCAGACTCGCTGTAGCTACATAGTGCCCCAGGATGCCGCGATTGACCACCTGGCTGAAGAAAGTCGCGCGCGGAATCAATTGGTTGAGCAGGTGGGGAATATTCTCCTGCCCGTCCGGCATGAATGTCTCTTCGTCCCGGGCGCCGCCGCCGAACGTCACTACGACGGCCTTGCGGCCGGGCGAGGCGGCCATTGCGCGCCGGCCGCTGAGTAAGGCGCCGGCCGCCGCGGCTCCCGTAACTTCGCGCAGGAAGGTGCGGCGGCTGAAAGACACCGCCCGTGCGATCTCGCGCGGGCTGCGCAAGTTCGAACCCGGTAAGGAGTGACGGGGAATGTCCACCTCCGAAGCGCCTGGCTGAGTATTCTATCACGCCCGCGCGGGGCAAGTCGTGTCGCGGACCACTAAGTGGGTTTCCACCCTCTCCTCCGCGCCGTGCGGTTCGCCGTTGAGGTCCGACAGCAGGGCGTGGAAAGCGCGCTCCGCCAGTTCCCCGCGCGACAGGCGCACGGTTGTCAGCGGCGGCTCGGTAAATTGCGCCAGGCGGATATCATCGAAGCCGACGATGGAAATGTCGCGCGGAACATCCAGGCCGGCCCGGCGCACCGCGCGCATCATGCCGATGGCGGTCAGATCGTTGGACGCGAGCATCGCGGTAGGCCGCGGTCCGGAATCGAGCACCCGCACCATGGCGGCCAAGCCTCCGTCGACCGTGTGGTCGCCGGCATCCACCAGGCGCGAATCGCGGCCGATGCCATGCCGGCTCAGCAGCCGAAGAAAGGCCGTCCGCCGGATGCGGGCGGACTTCAACGTAGGTGGACCGCCGATAAAGCCGATCCTGCGGTGACCAAGCTTTAACAGATGGTCGACCGCCTCGTTAATGCCCATGGCATAGTCGACCACGATGTTACTAATCCTTTTGCCGAGCGGCCCGACGTCCAGGAACACCATTGGCACGTTCCGGTCCGCAAGTTGATCTACGAGATGCTTATCCATCTCGGAGGTCATGATGGCCACACCTTCGACCTTGCGTTCCAACATACGCCGGACGCAGATCGCCATCCGGTCCGAGTCGTAGTCCGTCGAGCTGATGAGAATCTCGTACCCTTGCTGGATGGCCACGTCTTCGAAGCCCTTCACCAGTTCCGGGAAAAAGGGATTCGTAATATCCGATACAATGAGGCCCAGAATTCGGCTGCGGCCCGAGACGAGTGACCGGGCATTGGTGTTAGGGTAATAGCCAAGTTTCTCGATCGCCTTCCAGACCCGCGTGGCAGTCTGAGCGCTGACCAGCGACGGGGTATTGATCGTGCGGGACACGGTAGCTGTTGAAACTTTCGCCAGCCGCGCGACCTCCTGAATCTTCATAAGTCTTCTTCCGAATCAGCGCCGTCTGGAACACCTGTAAATCATCTCGCTGGGTACGCTTATACCGCGTCCGGCATCCTCAAACAAGACGTAGTACAAAATTATTAGTGGAAAACTTCAAAAAACACTTGACTTGAAGTCAGGGTCGCAATAACATTTCAATGAAATCGCTTACATCGGCGGCGGCTCTGCCGGGTCGCGGTCGGTGTTTTAGGTTCAGGGAATCTTTTTATCACGCTTCAGACGCTCCTGGCGTCCAAGGTTGAGGTGTATCAGGAGGATGATATGCGCCAAGTCGCACTTACCAGATTAGTACTGTTCGGGTTATTGTCCGCAGCGGCTCTGCTTGCCCAGAGAGACCTCGGCACTATCGCCGGTACCATCACCGACCCCACTGGCGCCGCCATACCCAGCGCCAAGATCACCATCACCGAAGTAGCCACCAACTTGAGCTACGCGGTCACCTCCAATGCGGCGGGCGAGTACGTCCGTCCCGCGCTGAAGCCCGGCACGTACACGGTCGCGGCCGAAGCGCAGGGCTTCCGCCGGGTTGCCCAGGAAAACGTGGTGGTTACGGCCGGCGACCGCATCGGCGTTTCGCTTACTCTGCCGGTCGGCAACGTCACTGAATCGATCGAGGTTTCGGCCAATGCGCCGGTACTGCAAACCGAAAGTGCGTCGCAGGGCGCCGACTTGAACACCTCGGAAGTGAACCAACTCCCCATGGGAGGCCAACGCGTATTCGCCTACCTGGCCCGTCTTTCACCCGGCGTGTTAGTCGCCGAGCCGGGCGCGCGCGATGCCCAGAACGGCGGCTTTTCGGCTAACGGCGTGCGGTCCACAGGCGAAAATAATTTCCTCCTGAACGGTGTTGATAATAACGTCAATGACATCGATTTCATCAACCAGACTTCGTATGTGATCGGACCCTCCCTCGACGCCATCGGCGAAATGCGCATCCTCACCAACGGGTACAACGCGGAATATGGACGCGCCGCGGGCGGCGTGGTGGATGTCAGTCTTAAGTCCGGCACCAACTCCCTGCACGGGTCCCTTTTCGAGTATCTGCAGAATACCGATCTGGACGCCAACCGCTGGGAAAACAATCTGGCTGGCGTGGGCCGTCCTCCGCTGCAGCAGAACCAGTGGGGCGCCACCGGCGGGGGACCCATTATCAAGAACAAATTATTCATCTTCGGCGATTATCAGGGCACCAAGATCAAGACGGCCGGCGGCGTAGTCCAGAACCTCGGTTACGGGCAATTCGAGACGATTCCCACTCAGGCGGAGGTGCAGGGTAACTTCTCCGGGTTGCTGGGACCGCAAATCGGCACCGACCCCGTCACCGGCGCGGCCATCCTGCAGAACGAAATCTACGATCCGTCCAGCACGGTCTGTAACAGCGCCGGACAGTGTACGCGCAATCCGTTTCCGAATAACACCATCCCCTCATCCCGTATGGACCCCGCGGCGGCGAAGATTGCCGCTTTGTATCCCGCGCCGAACCAGGCGATCGTCAACGGCAACTATCCGCAGAACGACTATTACACACTCACCGCCGGCGGTTTGAGGACGGATCAGGGCGACGGCCGCGTCGATTTCAGGATCGACGACAAGAATAGCCTGTTCGGTAGTATCAGTTGGGCCGATACCAACAAATACAATACGCCGCCATTCCAGGGTGCGCTCGACGGCGGCAACTTCTACGGTGCCAGCGAGACGGATCTCGGCCGCAACGCGCAGATCGGTTACACGCGCATCTGGAGTCCGAGCATCATTTCGGAGACCCGCATCGCCTACAGCCGCCTGGTAACAGCCCGTACCCAAGCCAACGCAGACACTGATGAATTCAAAGCGATCGGTATCGGCGGCCTCGATCCGACCACTACTTTAAACGGCGGCCTGCCGCAGTTCGGAATGGGACAATACAGCCAGGTCGGTGCAAATGATTGGCTGCCCACGAAGGAATTCAGCAACGTTTGGGATTTTATTCAAAACGTCGCCATTTCCCATGGTAGCCATGCCTTTAAGTTCGGCGCTGAGGTGAAGCCCATCGGCTTCCCGTTCTTCCAGGTGCCCTTCCCGCACGGCGAAATGAACTTCTCGCGCACGGAAACCGCGTTCCCATCGACTGTGGCCGATAACTGCCCTTCGGGCCAGAAGGGTTGTTCAGGGTTTTACTACACGGATACCGGCGACTCGTTTGCCTCGTTCCTGTTGGGCGCCGTCGACAACGGCCAGATCTCAACGACCAACTTCATCTCGTCCACGCGGCAGTCGTATGACTTCTACGCGCAGGATGACTGGAAGGTCACTCCAAAGCTGACGGTCAACTATGGCCTGCGCTATGAACTTTGGTCGCCGATCGGCGAACAATTCGCCCGCCAGTCCAATTTTGATATCAACACGCTAACCCTGGAGATCCCGAAGGGGCGGAACCAGGACGCGGCCCTGCCGCCCAATTTCAACACGCCTTACACTTTGAACGGGATCACTTATCCGGCACTGTTCCCCAATGTCAAGGTGTGCCGCGGCTGCGTGTCACAGTATCTGATTCCCTGGGACAAGCACGACTTCGGACCCCGGCTCGGATTTGCCTATAGCCTCACGCCAAAGACCGTGATCCGCGGCGCATACGGTATCTTCTACGGCGGCGAAGAACAGCAAGGCGGAAACCCGAACCGCGGTGAGTCAGCACCCTTCAATGAGTCGCCGCAATTAGGCCGGCCGGCGGGCGTCAGTGAATTCGCACCCAATCCGGACTTCGCCAACGGCAGCGCCACTGGCGGCATCAGCATCGGATATCCGCTAACGGTGTTCAGCACGTATCCGGTCAGCTCGCTGCAGTTCCGCGAAGTGGCGAACAACTTTCTCAACCCGATGGTGCAGAAGTGGAACTTCTCCGTTCAGCGGGAACTCGGTCATCAAATGGCCCTTGAGCTGGGCTACCAAGGCAATCACTCGTCGCACCAGCTCTTCCAGCCCGATGATAACCCCTGCCCCAACTTCGCCACCACGGACCCCAGCATCAACTGCAACTCGCTGCGCGCATATCCCGATATCGGCAGTATTTCGGGAACTGCTACGTTCGGGAAGGGTAAATATGAAGCCGGGACGGCTAAACTGGAGAAGCGTCTGTCGAACGGACTGCAGTTTATCACTTCGTACACTTACGGCCACGCGCTGGCCGACACGGGCACCACGCTCAGCGGCTCGAACAATTTCCAGACCAAGAGTAACCTGAATTACAACCTGGATTATTCGAGCGCCGCCTGGGACATCCGGCATAACTTCACTACCGGTCTGACTTATGACTTACCATTCGGCCGCGGCAAACAATTCGGCGCCGGCATGAATAAGGCCGAGGATATGATTGTTGGAAACTGGCAGGTCAACACGATTGTCACGCTGCACACTGGCCAGCCTTATACGGTGAGCGCCAGCGGCTGCCAGGGCGTTTGGGCAGGCTGCTTCCCCGATTTGGTCTCAGGCGCCAATCCCAACGCCGCGCCCGCGGGAGGCCGTACGCCATCGGAGTGGTTCAATACGGCGAATTTCACGGCGCCCGCGCCCTTGACCGAAGGCAACCTCGGCGACAACACGAATTATGGGCCGGCGCTGCGCAACGTCGACTTCTCCGTGTTCAAAGAGTTTCCATTCACGGAGCGCTTCAAGGCCCAGTTCCGCGGCGAGTTCTTCAACCTCTTCAATACGCCGCAGTTCAATTTCCCCGATAGCGGTTTGAGTGACGCCAACTTCGGTAAGGTCACCAGCACGTTGGCAGGCACGGAGCGGCACATTCAGTTCAGTCTGAAACTGTTGTTCTGATGGTGCCGGGCGGACGGAGGTCTGATCGCGTTTCACGAATCGTGACGGCGCGACTGACCTCCGGCCCGCCGCGTCCTGCTGAATTCCAAGAGCAGAATCAAAAGTCCCCTGTTTCAGATAACGCTGGTACCCCGCTGGTACTTGCATATCTATTCTTAGGATCCCCGCGCAAACTATGATCGAAATATCAGTAAGGATTCTATGGATATCACGAAGATTCTCGCCGAATTACGACAAGAACACGCACAAATTCAAGACGCGATTTTGACCCTGGAACGTCTGGCGGCAGGTGGCGGCCGGCGGCGCGGACGCCCGCCAGCCTGGCTTGCCAGAACGTCTGTTCAGCCTGCGCACACACGAACCCACAAGAGCGTCTCTTCGGCTCACTTGGGTAAGCTCGTGCGAATGGGCTAAACAGGCTGGTCCTTACTGCACTGAGAAGGAAGTACCACAACTGCAGGTCTTCTGTGCGTTCGGATTGTGGATCACAAAGCCCGACTGCATCAGCGACTCCGTGTAATCCAAGGTTAATCCGTCCAGGTAGACCAGGCTCTTGGGGTCGATCAGTACTTTCGCGCCATCCGACGCGAAGATATGATCGGTAGGCCGCTCCGCGGTCTCGATCTTGAACAGATACGACAGCCCCGAACAACCGCCGCCCTGCACTGCCAGGCGTAAGCCGCCAGTCACTCCCTCTTTCGCAAGTATCTGCTTGATCCGCTGTGCTGCCTGCTCCGTGATTTGAATCACTTCCCCTCCCTGGCCGTCTCATGCAACGGCGAAAGCTCCCTCAATTTGCCGGCTACTTCTGTGATCCGCCGGGCCGCCCGATCGATCTCTTCTCCGGTGTTGAATCTTCCGAGTCCAAAGCGTATGGAACTATAGGCCACTTCGTCCGGCATTCCCATGGCTTTGAGCACATAACTCGGTTCGATGGCGGCCGACGTACAGGCCGATCCGCTGGAGACCGCCACATCGTTCATCCCCATCATCAGCGACTCCGCTTCGACACCACGAAAGCAAATGTTCAAATTGTGCGGCAGGCGGCGATCCATCGTGCCGTTCACGGAAACATCCCCGATCCCGGCCTCCAACGCCGCGCGCAGCCGGTCACGCAGCCGGCCCAGCCGCGCGCCTTCATCGCGCATCTCCCGCCGGCAAATCGCGCATGCTTCGCCCAGACCCACAATGCCGGGGACATTCAGCGTGCCCGATCGCCTGCCCCGCTCGTGACCGCCGCCATCCATCTGCGCCGTGACTTCGACGCGCGGCTGACGGCGCACGTACAATGCCCCTACGCCTTTCGGGCCGTACATCTTGTGCGCCGAAATGGACAGCAGGTCAATATGGTCCGCGTCCACGTCCACCGGAACTTTGCCTACCGCCTGCACCGCGTCGCTGTGGAACGGCACGCCGCGCGCGCGGCAAATGCGCCCGATTTCCTTTACCGGCTGAATCGTGCCGACTTCGTTGTTGGCGTACATGACGGAAACCAGCACCGTGCGCTCGCCGATGGCTGCCGCAACGGCGTCCGGATCCACCATCCCGTCGCTTCCCACCGGCACATAGGTCACCCGCCAGCCCTGCTGCTCCAGTTTGCGGCAGGTGTCGAGCACCGCCTTGTGTTCGATCGCGCAGGTGACTACGTGATCGCCGCGCCCGGCGCGCGCTGCGGCCACCCCTTTGATCGCCAGGTTGTCCGCTTCCGTCGCGCCGCTCGTGAAAACGATCTCTTGCGGCGACCCGCCGATCAGTGCCGCGATCTTCCGCCGCGCGGCGTCCACCGCCTCTTCCGCCTCCCACCCGAACCGGTGATTGCGGCTGGCGGCATTTCCAAACCGATCCGTCAGGTACGGCATCATCGCCTCCAGCACCCGCGGATCGAGCGGCGTGGTGGCGTGATGGTCCAGATAGATTGGCTTACGCGGTTCCAGGCGATCCATTAAACTAGTCTCATTATCGCAATTCGCCGCCGCTGATGCGGCTGAAGATGCGCTTGCTTTGCCGGACACAGGCTGATGCACCGCTTATCCCGAATCCAGGCCCCCGTGGGCGCGCCCGCTCTGTTCCTGTGCGAAGTCCCGCTGATCGTTTGCTGTTTTTTGCTCGTCACCTTGCTGATCCTGAACGTGGATCCCGTCGTGTTTCTGCTGGCCGATAACGGCCTGCTGCGTATCGGCCTGGCGGTCTCGAGCATTCTTTTTGGCCTGTATTTCGAAGATCTGTATTCGCGCGTCATGGTGAAATCGCGCGTGCTGCTCATCCAGCAGCTTTCCATGGTGATGGGTATCGCGCTGCTCAGCCAGGGCTTCATCGGATACGTGAACGACGGCTTACGGCTGCCCATCCGCGTGATGCTTCCCTCCGTCTGTGCGCTCCTGGTGGTGCTGTTCGCCTGGCGGATGGCGTACAGCGCCTTCATGCTGCGGGTGGTGGGCGCGCAGAGGATCCTCTTCGTAGGGATGTGCCCCATGATCGAAGAGATCGCGCGGCATATCGAAGCTCATCCGGAACTGGGCCTGGAAACCGCCGGCTACGTCGATGGCGAAGACGCCGCCCCGTCCGCCGCCCAGCGGCTCGGACCGCTGGCCGCCCTGCCATCGATTGCCACCGCCGTCGCTCCGGATCTGATCGTAGCCGGCTTCGCGGATCCGAGCGGACACATGCCCATCGCCGAACTGCTCCACTTGCGCTACGGCGGCATGACCATCGAACAGGCTTCCATCGCTTATGAGCAATTGTTCGGGCGCGTGCTGCTCAGCCAGTTGCATCCATCGGACGTTTTGCTTTCGCCCGCCTTTCATCCGCGCCGTCCGCGCCTGGTCTATCAAACGATAGCGCACTGGATTCTGGCCCTTTTGGCCGCGATTTTGACTCTGCCCTTGCTGTTGCTGGCCGGGTCGATGCTCGGACTTTCGTCGCGCGGCCCGTTGTTCGAGCGGCAGGAATGCGCCGGCTTGGGCGGCCGGCCATTCCGGCTTCTCCGCTTTCGCCTGGATGGGACAGCGCCAGCCAAACTCAGCCGCGCCCAAAGGTTCGTAGCGCGTTGGCGCCTGGCTGCCCTGCCGGAACTGTGGAACGTTCTGCGCGGCGATATGTGTCTGGTCGGCCCGCGCGCCGAAACGTGCGCGCGCGCGGCCGCGCTCGCCACTCAGATTCCGTTTTACCGGCAGCGTTACTGCGTGAAGCCCGGCCTTACCGGTTGGGCACAGATCAACTCCTCGCCCGATCAGCCGGAAGCCGCCGTGCGCCGCCTGGAATTCGACTTCTACTATCTCAAGAATTTCTCGAGCGGTCTGGATGCTTACATCCTCGTCCGCACCTTGCGCGACCTGCTGCTCTCGCCGCCGCAGGATGTACAGCAGCTTGACAAACTCGGACGGCCCGCCAGATACTGTCTCTAATTGCCCGAAGGATGCTGCCATGGACGAAAAACGCGACGAGCGGAGCGAAACCGGCCTTAACCGGCGAAAGTTTATTGGGGCCCTTGGAGCGGCAGCCGCCGCTGGCGCATTTCTGGGGTCGGGGGGGGCAAGGCCCAAACTGGCGACACCGTCTGGTTCGAGGACTCCTTCGGTAACATTGTTCCGGCCTTGGCCGATGCCGTAGCCGCGGGCATGCCGCTCCCTCTGGTTACGCCGCAGCCGGGACAGCCCGGCCCAGACGCCATCCCGCCATCGGGTCATCGCGAGCCCGCCCGGCAGGGCCACGTCGCCCCCAGGGACGACTCCGGGTGTACCGGCACCACCTACGTCGCCACCACGGCCTACGCAGAGAACCAGCCCGACATCCTCCTGATCATGGTGGATCAGATGCGCGCCCCGCGTTGGCTCACCTCCGGCCAAGCCGGTAACCTCGACAGCTACATCACGCCGAACATCTACGGTCTGTCGCAGGGCGGCTTCACATTTGTTACCGACTGCACGCCGTCGCGCGCAACGCTCCTGACGGGTCTCTATTCCCAGCAGACCTTCATGTTCGCTACCCAGGCCGCCGGATCGGCAGCGCCGTCACTAAACACCGGCTATCCTACCATTGGTACCGTGCTCCGGCAGTCGCTGCCCGTGGGCTCCGCCTCCAGCTCCACGATGAGCACACCCTACGACACCGCCTGGATCGGCAAGTGGCACCTCTCCGCGTTGGATGGAGATCCGGACGGCCTGACGAATTACGGATTCGTGAATAAATACACGCTGCCGAATACCGCATCCGGCTCGGGCTACAGCACCCTGTTCCCCTCGCCCAACGGTATGGAGAACGAGGGCAACGGCGGCGAGTTCCTGGACCTCTCGCGGGCGCAGACCGCATACGCGTCTGAGTCTCCGACATTTCCTTGCGAGAGCGGTCACACGTGTCCCCCTGCCTACCCTGCGCCGCGGCGCCGGTCAGCGGCTACTACCAGCTCAACGACTTCGCCATCGCAACCGCGTTCCAGGACTGGGTCGCTAACCAGACTGTGGAGCCATGGTTCTGCGCCGTGAGCTTCGTGAATCCCCACGATATCTCCGATTTCCCTTATTCGTACGGCCTTGCCGGCTCGTCAAGCGAGTTTCCCGCCTTTCCCACCGAATCAACCGGCCTCGGCTATCTGCCCCCGCCCACCGCAGGCTATAACTGCAGTTCGTGTACGGACGTTTTCTCCATTCCGCCCATCACAATCGGCAGCGCAAACTTCATCAACAGCGTCCCCGGCGGCTGGAACGGGGGATCGGCGGACGACCCGTACTACCAGCCCTACCTGGTGAGCGGCCAGCCGTCGGGCAAGCCGGGGCTCCAGGCGTTCTAGCAGTACACGTGGAATAACAGGAACGGAAACGTCGAGGACAGCGACAACACGGGGTGGATTGAGTTCCTGAACTATTATTACTGGATGGAGCGTTGCGTCGATGCCTTGGTCGGACAGGTCCTGTCCGCAGTCGTCAGCGCAAGGGAAAGCAGGCAGTTCAGCCGCACCATCACGATCATTTTTACCTCCGACCATGGGGACTACGGCGGATCGCATAACCTGCACAACAAGGGCGGCGCTCTATACGATGAGATAATGAACGTGCCGCTTTACATCAGCTTTCTCCCAAACACCCTTACAGTCCCCACGACCAGAACGTATGTCTGTTCGAGCGTCGATATATTGCCCTTCATCTACAGCATGGCTTTGGGAAACGAGAGCTGGCGGAGCACCGGATCTTCGTGCGATATCGTCACCTACCTGAGCGGGCGCGAGTCGATCCGGGATGCCCTCGCCAGCGGCACCGCAACACAGCGCCGGCTGACCACCATCCCGAACTCGACCAATTCGGGTTACCTGCCGTATGTCCTGCACACCAACGACGAGTTCCCCGGAGCGACTGAGCAGGATAGCTCAGGCCTGAACGTGAACCAGCCGTCGCATGCCCTGGCCTTCCGCACCGTCGACATCACGGTTACCAGCTCCTCCGGTCCGGCTGTGGCAGGCAACTACGGCGGGGGGAAACTGGGCGTGTATGTTTTCTGGCCATCGGCGTCGTCCTGCGGTAGCACCCCGATCACATGGCCGGTAGTCGGTAACTCAGCCAAACCGCTGCAGTTCGAGTTCTACGACTACACCGGCGGCAACCTCGGCGAGGAAGGGAACGACGCCTTTTGCTCCCCAGGCGAGTGGAACGAAACGGCAATCACCTACATCACTAATCTCAACGCGATCATCCAACGGGAACTTTACGGCAACGAGTTCCGAGGCGGGCTGCGGGCGACTGTCCAGGCTGCCTACGCTGCGGCCTATCAGGACTACGCGAACTTCCAGACGAGTTGCACAAGCGACTGCACCGTCTGCGCAGCGCCGTCGCCTGGCTCCTGCGATGTGCAGATACCCGTTCCCACGGAGGGCTGCTCCGGGTAGTATCCGAAGGCCGCGATGTAAGCGGCGGAATCCTCCGCCCGAAAGGACTTGGGCTATGCAAACAAAATTCGATAGGCTTCGGATTGCCGCAGCGCTCGCCGCTGCCATACTCTCGGCGCCCCCCGGAACGGCGCAGACACCGTCCCTAACCACGCTCTACAGCTTCCAGGGGGGCAGCGACGGAGTTGGTCCGTACGGTGGGGTGGCGCTCGTGAATGGCTCGCTCTACGGCACCACCGACCACGGCGGCGCGGGCGCGTACTGTGCCAAACAGGAGGGCTGCGGCACTGTCTTTCAGTTGGTTCCTCCGAGCAGCGAGGGCGGCGCATGGACGGAAAGCGTGATTCACACCTTCGTCGACACCGCTTCAGACGGCTATTTTCCGGGGGCCGGAGTAACGCCGGGCGGGGGCGGGATATTGTATGGGACGACCGCATCAACCGAGGATCCGAATGGCGGCGGCACGGTCTTCGAGTTAGCCCCTCCCACCTCTACCGGCGGTACGTGGACCGAGACAGTGTTGTGGAATTTTCTTTCTCAGGAGCGGGCGCCAAGAAATCCGTCCGCCCCTGTAATCATCGGCCCCGCCGGGCAACTCTTTGGAACAACGATCGGCGGTCCAAACTGCGTGGTGGACGACTGCGGCGGGACCGTTTTCGAGTTGGTTCCCCCTAGCGCGCAAGGTGGAAGCTGGAGCGAGAGGACGCTCGACGCACTCGTGGGCGACACTTCCCAGAACTGTTCGTACGGACCGGTGGTGGCAGGCACTCCCGGCGGGACACTCTATGCCGCCGTTTACGCCGGTGGAAACGCAGATGGTGAGCAGTGCGTCTTCGGCTGCGGCTGGGTGTTGCAACTGGCCCCTCCGGCGGTCCCCGGTGGCGCTTGGGCTAGCGCCCAGACGTACGCGTTCGGGGGCCCTCCGACCGACGGAGCCAGCCCCTACGCGGGGCTCACCGTCGGCTCCGGTGGTACCCTTTATGGCGTCACCGAATTCGGGGGCGCCGGTTCGTGTGAGACGCTTGACTACGTTGGGGGCTGCGGCGTGGTCTTCGAACTCACGCCCCCCGCGACCTCGGGCGCAGCCTGGACCGAGGCGGTTCTCTACAGCTTTACCGGCAAAAACGGCGATGGCGCCTACCCGATTGGAGGGTTGCTGCTCGGAACTAACGGCCTGTTATATGGAACTACGTACGGCGGCGGAAATCTTGCCGACTGTCCGCCATTTACCGCGCACGCCGTAGCCGGCTGCGGCACCATTTTCCAGTTGACGCCCCCAGCATCTCCCGGGGGCGCTTGGACCGAGACCATCCTGCACGCGTTCAACAATACCGATGGCGCCCTCCCCCGCGCCACGCTGACCCCAGGTAAGGGAAGCGTTCTCTATGGGACTACGTATGGCGGCGGAGCGCACGGCTACGGCACCGTTTTCCAGTTGAAGCCGTAAGAGCGCGTAAGGAACGAACCGATGCCTTACCTGGTTAATGGAGATGTGGTCCCTGAGCAGCTAATCGCACAGGAGTCCGCGCGCCTGAGTGCCGACCCGCAATGGCAGCAGGTTCCCGAAGCCGAGCGCGCGCAGCGCCTGCGCAGGGCCGCGGAGTTAGCTGCCATCGATCGCACGCTGGTGGCGCAGGCCGCCGCCAAAGATCCGCGCCCGATCAACCCCGAGCTAATCGAGAAGGAGGTTCAGCGGCAGAAAACGGCGGCCAAATGCCGGAGCGCCTTCGACGATCGGCAACTGCGGCTGTTGGTGGAAGGCAGCTTGCGCTTCGAGCGCGCCACGCGCGAGATGACGGCGGGCATCCAGGGGCCGACGGCGGAAGAAGTGGAATCGCTCTACCGCGCACACCGGACACACTTCCGCAATCCCGAGCTGTTCCGTGCCGCGCACATCGTGAAGCACGTGAATGAGGGGCAGAGCGAAGACCAGGCGCGTGCCGGCATCGAAGCAGCGTCGGCGGATTTGGAGCGCGGCGAGCCGTTCGCGGTGGTTGCCGCGCGCCATTCGGATTGCAAAGACAACGGCGGCGATCTAGGCCAATTCCCAGCGGGCACGATGGTGGATGAGTTCGAGGACGCCCTGCGCGCAATTGAGCCGGGCGCGCGCACGGGAATTTTCCGGTCGCCGTTCGGCTTCCACATCGCTGAATTGCGCGCGCACGTGGAGGCGGGGCCCGCCAGCTTCGAGGACGTGCGGTCGGATATCGAGCGAGTGGTGATCGTGCAGCGGGAACATCAGGCCTATCGGCGGGGGGTGGAGGCGCTGCGCTCGCGCGCGGAGATCCGGCTCGTAGCCGAAGCGCAGGCCGCGGCGACGGCATGACGCGCCGGTTGCATCCGTGGCCCGCCGCCCGGGGGCGCTCAGGTTGGCAGACGACGCAGGCCGATGGCCTGCCCTGCGGGAGGCGTATTCCCCTGAACCGTATTGCGCCGCCTAAGCCCCTCTGCTGCGCGCCCACCCGGCAGCGCCTCGCGCAGTTGACCGCTTCCGCGCAAGCTTCCGCCGCGCGCCCGCGCGCCACCGCCGGAACGCTGGAAAACATGGCGCGCCTGGAAGGCCGCTTCCGCATGGGCAGCGACGATCCGGAGGCGTTCCCCGGCGATGGCGAAGGGCCGGTCCGCCAGGTCACGCTCAGTCCGTTTTACATCTCGAAGTACGCCGTCACCAACGAACAGTTCGCCGCGTTTGTGCGCGCGTCCGGCTATCGCACGGAGGCGGAGCGCCTGGGCTGGTCGTTCGTTTTTCGCAATCATGTGCCGAAGCCCGCGCGGGGCGCCGCCATGCCCGGCCCGGCGTGGTGGGTACGCGGGGACGGAGCTGACTGGCCGCACCCGCAAGGACCGGGCTCTTCCGCTGGGCCGCATCGTCCGGTGGTGCATGTCTCCTGGAATGACGCGGCGGCTTACTGCGCCTGGGCCGGATATCGTCTGCCTACGGAAGCCGAGTGGGAATTCGCCGCGCGCGGCGGCCTGGATCAGAAGACATATCCCTGGGGCGATGAATTGATGCCGGACGGCAGGCACATGTGCAACATCTGGCAAGGCACGTTTCCGGATATCGATCTGGGCGAGGATGGCTTCACGAATCTCGCGCCGGTGGATAGCTTCGCGCCGAACGGTTTCGGATTGTTCAACGCCGTCGGCAACACTTGGGAATGGTGCGCGGATTACTTCGATGCGCGGTGGCACGTCGAGGCTACCCGCACGGACCCGGTGGGGCCGCCGGCCGGACGCGAGCGGGTGATCAAGGGCGGGTCGTACCTGTGCCACGATTCTTATTGCCGGCGCTACCGCAATGCTGCGCGTGCGGGCACGGAGCCGGACACCTCCACTGGGCATATCGGCTTTCGCGTGGTGCGCGACGCAGGGTGAATATACCGCGCCGGCCGGGGATGGTTGCCACCTTCGGCGCATTGGATCGAGTTGCGTCAGCAGGCCCTGCAGTTAAGGGGCCCGGGAGGAAGGCTGGTGGTTCGCCGGGCGCTCTCGAACACCCTCTATCGCCACCACGCTGTGAGCAGGCCTTCAAGGCCTTGGTGTGCAGCACTTCCCGCCGGCGTTCCGGCGTGCCATACTAATTCGTAGCCGGTTATGCCGAAGACCACCGTCGCTCCGGAAACGCGCATCACCGGGCGGGAGTCGCTGGTTCCCCTCTACCGGGTGGTCCTGCTCGATGACAACGATCACAGCTACGACTACGTGATCGAAATGCTGCAAAAGCTCTTCATCTTTACCCTGGACGAAGCCTTCCGGCACGCGGAGGAAGTGGATCGCTGCGGGCGCACCGTCATCATCACCTGCGAGCGTCCGCAAGCCGAGTTTGCGCGCGACCAGATCCACGCCTATGGTCCCGATCCACGCCTGCCGCGCTGCGCCGGGTCGATGTCGGCCGTCGTCGAGCCCGTACCTGTTTAATTTACTTGCCGCGTTTCAGGGTGGCGGCTTGCTCTTCCTCGCTGAGAGGATCGTACATCCGTTCCGCATAAGTGCGCTGCGATTCCGACAAAGCCACGGCATGCTGCTTTTCGGCCTCGGTCAGATGCGTCTTGCGCGAGCGTTTCATCAGGTATAGCGCGCCGCAAACCAATGCGCCGGTCAGGGGCGGGCGTTCCAGGAAGAAATCTACGAGTTGCAGGATGCGGTCACCCACATCTTTATTCTATTCCGTCAGGCCCCCTGTGTGCCCGGCTGCGTCGATCTCCTCCCCGCCGCTCTCTGCCGCCGGTTCGGGGATGCGTCCTGTGCCGTCGGCCCAAGCCCACGCCACCGCGGTGAACGAGCTCAGGATTCCGGCGATCGCCCCGATCGTACGCGGGCTCAGGTATTGCGATCCAATGCCTGCCAGGGCCATCGAAACGATCATCACCGCCCAGCGCAACGACTCCAGAGTCGAAAACACGCGGCCGCGAAAACGATCTGGCGTGTGCCGCAGTAACTGCGAATAGTTGAGCACCGAGCTGACCGCCATGCCGACCCGCGACAGGCAGATACATCCCAGCGCCAGCCCGTAGTTCCGCATCGCGCTGAAAGCCACGTAGAACGCGCCGTGGGTGATATAGGAAATGGAAATCGAGCGTTTGTATGCGGCGAAGTCCGCCCGCCGGCCTACGACATGCCCCAGTCCGCCACCGATCAGCAGGCCCAGACCGGCAAAGCCCCAGATGGTTCCGATGCCCGCCGCCCCGCGCCCGAACACCTGCTCGCCGAACAGCGTGAACAGGATCTGTGCCGCGCCTCCTCCAGTGGCCCAGCCCACCGAGACCATCCCGATCCAGAACACCAGCGGCGTCGTGCGAATGTACTCCAGACCCTCGGCGTATGCGTGCCACGGTTGCACCAATGCGCGCCGTGCGCCGGCCGCGACGAAACCCGTGGGCACGCGCAGCCGCCAGACCGCGCAGGCCGAGAAAACGAACGAGAGCGAATTCAGCACGAACGCCCACCTGAAACCCAGCCGCGCGACCGCGAAACCGGCTAGCATGGTGCCGGCGGTGAGCGTAGCCCACTGCGTCGTTTGGGTCAGCGAATTGGCGGTGTGCAGCTCCGCGGGACTGGCGATCGCCGGCAGAATCGCGGCTCGCCCGCTCGTGAAGAAGGGCGAAGCGAACATCAGCAGCCCGCTCAGCAAATACAGCAGCCACGCCGACGGATGCCGCACCGTGACGACGAATGCCAGCGCCACCACGGACCGGATCAGGTCGCTGGCCAACATGATGCGGCGCCGGTCAAACCGATCCAACACCACGCCCGCCACCGGCCCAGCAAGCACCGCCGGAATCGCGCGCGAAAGCATCACCCCGCTGACCACCAGCCCCGACCCGGTCACTTCCATGACGAGGCTGAATACCGCAATATTGTTGAAGTAATCGCCCGTCTCGCTGACAACCTGCCCGAGCCAGGTATAGCGGTAGTTGCGATTCTGGCGCAGCAGGTCGATGAACTCGGGCATAAGACATTATGAGCCACAGATGCACACAGATTCACACAGATAAAACCAAAACTCACAGCTCGCCGTACCTCGGATTTTTTGGTCCGCGTGCACACCGGCGCAATCCGGTTCTTATCCGTGTCCATCTGTGTTTATCTGTGGTTCCTTTCTTATCTGCGTGCATCTGCGGCTAATGAATTTTTCCGAACCCGCCGATCACTATCCTGTGAGCCAGATTCCCGGAGAACTGAAACAACCAGACCGGAAGGGGCTGCTGACCAGGATTCCGGCATTTCCGCCCATCGTGCTGCGGTTGCTGGATCTGCTTGGACGCGACAATGTCGAGATCCGGGAGCTGGTCGCGCTCATTTCCTCCGACCCCGCTTTCTCCGCCCAGATCCTGCAGGTCGCCAATTCTCCGCTCTTCGGATTCCGCGGGCAGATCGACAGCCTGCAATCGGCGCTGGTCGTCCTCGGTCTGCGGCGGGTACGATCGCTCTGCATGACCGTGGCGACGGCCAATCACATGAAAGCCGTGCTGCGCATCGAGGAACTGGGGCGCTGTTGGCGCCACATGCTCGCCTGCGCCATCCTCACCGAGGAACTGGCGCATTCTTGCTCCGCTTTCGAAGATCGCGCCTATACTGCCGGCCTTCTGCACGATGTAGGCCGCCTCGGCCTGCTGCTCGCTTATCCGCTCGAGTATACCGAGCTGCTGCGCAACGCGGGCCGCAACGCCTTGGAGTTACTGGATTGCGAACGCGAGACGCTGGGCATGGATCATTGCACGGCCGGACGTCTGCTGGCGGTGCAGTGGAATCTGCCGCCGGACTTCCAGATCGTGGCCGCGCGCCATCACGATCCACAAAGCAACTCCGGCGTGGATCTGCTGACGCTCGTTCATCTGGGCTGCCAACTGGCTGACAGCCTGGGCTTCTGGGTGGTCGAGCCGCTCCAGCCCCGCACTGCTGCCGAAATCCAAGCTTCACTGCCCGCGGCATTCGCCAAACGCATCCAGATCGATGGCGATCGATGGCGCGAGACGGTCGAACGCCGCATCCGCTGTTATGGCGATCCCGATTCCGCCCAACCCATCGAGCCGATGCTCCTGCCGGCCGATCCCGAACCGGAGTTGCCGGTAGCCGATCTTGCCCGGCTGCACCTCCCCGACCCGAATGAGTCCGCCTCGGTCACTTCTGAGCTCCTCAAGCTAGTGGCCATCGGCCTCATCTTCACCCTGATGATTGTCGCGATCGTGTACTTCATCGGACGGAAATAGATCGCGCGTCTGTCCGCCCAATCGGGGCGCCGCGCCACCCAGCCGTCCGGGAGTCTCGCTGAGCCTCGGAAGCACGACGGAATCACCCGGTCCAAGCCCGAACTGCGCCGCCGCTTCGGCCACGTTTCGGACCGGCGTAACGCATGCATCGGCCTGGCGCAGCCGATCGAACCATTCCGCCGCGGTGCGCGTGCGCAGGATACGTCCCAACTCCGCGATGATTTCTTCGCGCCGCGGGCCCTCCGCAAACTGATCCGCGGTGAATTGCTCGCATCCCAGCGCACGGCAGAGCGCATGCCAGAACTTGGGCTCCAGCGCGCCTACCGCGATCCAACGGCCGTCGGCGGCTTCATAGACGCGATAGCAGGCGTACCGGCCGGAGAGCACGCCGTCGCCGCGCGCCGGCACCTCGCCAGTGGCGGCATGCATCGCCAGGGGCACCGGCAGCAACGACGCCACCCCATCCGCCATCGAAACGTCTACCATTTGGCCGCGTCCGGTCCTGACCCGCGCAGCCAGCGCCAGCAGCACGCCGGTCACGGCCTGCGCCGCGCCCACCAGATCGGCGATCTGCACGCCGGGAATTACCGGCGGCCCGCCGCGCACGCCATTCAGATCGAGCGCACCGCCCATCGCCAGGTAATTGATGTCGTGACCGGCGAGTCCCGCCCACGGCCCACTTTGCCCGTAACCGGTGATCGAGACATAAATCAAACGAAGATTACGCTCGCGGAGCGCCTCATAACTAATGCCCAGGCGCTCCGTCGTGCCCGGACGGAAGCTCTCGATCACCACATCGGCGCTCTCCGCAAGCTTCAGAAACACGTCGCGGTCCGCATCGCTCTTCAAATCCAGTGCGATGCTCTTTTTCCCGCGATTCACCGTGCGGAATACTGCACCTTCACCCTCCATGAACGGCGGGATCGCGCGCGCGTAATCGCCGCGCCCCGGCTCCTCGATCTTGATCACCTCGGCGCCGAAGTTGGCAAGCTGCAGCGTGGCTGCCGCGCCCGGCAGCAGGCGGGTCAGATCCAGCACCACCAAACCGTCCAGCGGCCTCATGGACGGCGCATCACGAGCAGTTTGTCGGTGTAGACGATCACCGGCGCGTTGTTCTGGTTGAGCACCTGCGTCTCAAAGGTGACGACGCCGCGCTGCGCGTCCTTCTCCTTCAGCTCGATGACGCGTTTAGTAACTCGCACCGTATCGCCGATGAACACTGGACCCGTGAATCGCAGCTTGTCCAGACCGTAGAAAGCCAGCACGGTATCGTTGATCAGATTCATCTGCGTCATCAGGCCGGTCGAGATGCTGAACACCAGCGCGCCGTGTGCGATGCGCTTTCCGAATTGCGACCGCCGCGCGAATTCTTCATTAGTATGCAATTCCACGAAATCGCCGGAAAGGCCAGCGAAATTCACGATATCGGCCTCAGTCACCGTGCGGCCACGCGATTCATGCACGGCGCCCTCGCCAAAGTCCTCGTAGTAATAACTCATAAATGCTCCTTGATGCTGCTGGAGACAAATGATACCAAAGCAGGCCGCGCCTGCAACCCCGGCAACCGTCCGCTCGTAGAATGAAACATGCGACCAGTGTTGTGTTTCCTGTTGTGTGCGGTTCCGGTCCTCGCACAGCCGTTCGCGGCCGGGCTGAAGGTGGGCGTCCCTTTCACAGGTTCGCTGACTGCTCCGGAAAACGGTGTGCTCCAATACAATGCTCCCGTGCAGCACTATATCGTCGGCCCCGAAGTGGAATTGCGGCTTCCGTTCAACCTTGGCGTGGAGTTCGATGCGCTCTACCGCAATCTGCAATATTCCGCCGGACAGGTTTCGCTCAACGCCAGCGGCAGCAACTGGGAGTTTCCTTTGTTGCTCAAGTATCGCTTTAAGTTTCCGGTTGCGCGGCCGTTTCTCGATGCAGGCGCTGCCTGGGACACGATCACCGGACTCAAGGAAACGCTGAATCAGGTCGCCACCACGCCTTCCGAGCTCGTGAGGAACACCACGGCCGGAGTCGTCCTGGGCGCCGGCGTGGACATTCACGTACCCTTCCTGCATCTCTCGCCGGAGCTCCGCTACACCCGCTGGAACTCGAATCAGATCAGCATCGTCCAGTCGACATTCAATGTGTTGCATTCGAATCTGAACCAGGCCGAGTTTCTGGTCGGCATCACCTTCTGAAGATCTGCTAAATTGGGTTGGAGCACTGCAGGGTGCCGCCAGCTCGCGGAAAGGGCCAAGCCCTCCTGAACCATAACTGATGATGGGACAAACGACTGTCCTTTCAGCCCGAACATGCGAGCCATCGGGCGCCGTTGGGCCAAGGGCCCTGAAAGGCGGTCGTAATGACCCATTCTTTGCCCCCGAATCCTTCGCTCGAAAACCTGAGAAAGCAGGCCAAAACGCTGAAGAAGGCCTGGCAGGCGGGCGATACGGTTGCGCTCGAACGCATTCAGGCGGCGCATCCGCGATTTCCAACCGCACAACCCCGATTGGCCGATTGCCAGCTCGTGCTGGCCCGCGAGTGCGGGTTCCATACCTGGCGCGAACTGAAAGCCGCCGTGGAATCCGCGCGCAGCGATCTGCCGGAACAATTTGTCACCATCGCCTGCCTGTGCTACGACGATCCGCACTACGACCATCGCATGTTCCACGCGCGGGCGCACGAAATGCTGAAGGCCAATCCGTGGCTTGCCGGGGCCAATGGATGGTCGGCCGCGGCGGCAGGCAACACGGCTGCGCTGCAGGTGTTTTTGGATGGCGATCCGGAGCTCGCGAATCGACCCGGGCCGCACGGTTGGGTTCCTCTGATTTGCGCATGTTACTCGCGCGTCCGGCCGACGTTCGAAGCCGCCAGGCTCCTGCTCGATCGCGGCGCCGATCCGAATGCTTACACGATGAAGGGCAATGCCGACGAAAGGCTCGACCAGACCGGGCGCCGCTTCACCGCCCTCGACGGCCTGTTTGGTGGCGGATCCACCGGCATGGCCAATCAGCCGCCGCATCCGCAATGGCGCGAGCTGGCCGAGTTGCTCCTCAATTGCGGCGCGCATCCGGCGGATGAAATCGCCATCGAGATCAGCCAAGGCGAGCAGACATACGCCAAGCTTGAAATGCTCCTGCGGCACGGTCTGACGCGGGCGGCCGCGAGCGCTGCGGGAGCCACGCTGATGGGACGCGCGCTCGCACTCGCGGTGATCGCCGGCGACGGCGCGCGCGTGCAGCTGCTGCTCGATCATCATGCCCGCACGGATGAAACCTTTCGCGGCAAGACCCCTTGGCAGCACGCTATGGAGCGCGGCCATTTGGAAATTGCGCGGCAACTCGAAGCTGCGGGCGCGCCGGTCGCGGATCTCGACGAGGTGCGGCGCTTCGTGTCCCTCTGTCTCGCGGGCGACGCACGCGGCGCACACGCCATGCTGGGGCGCTCGCCCGATCTGCCGTCGCGCGCGCCGAAAGAGCTGGCGCTCAAAGCGGTGAGCACCGGCCGCATTGGGGCGGTGAAGCTGGTGCTCGACTTGGGTTTCGATCCGAACTTTATGGACGAGGTCACGGCGCTGCACAGCGCGGCCGGCGGCGACAGGCAAGAAATCATGCGGCTGCTGCTCGCGCGCGGCGGATCGCTCACCGTGCGCGAGCCTTTCTACGACGGCACACCGGTCGAGTGGGCGGACTTCTTCGATCAGCGCGCCATGCGCGAGATGCTGCTCGACGAAGGCCCCATCTGCCTGTTTGACGCGCTCGATCACGATCGCCTGGATCGTATCCCGGATATCCTGGCGCGCGACCCGGCAGCGCTTAACCGGCCCTTCGCCGAGTGTCTCTCGCGCGAGCCCAAGCCCGAAGACTGGCAGACGCCCCTCGCCCGAATGCGAGCGCGCGGCAAAATGGAAGCTGTGCGCGTGCTCGAACAATACGGCGCGCGCTAAAATCGACGTTGATTGTGGTGCCGCGATTTCCGGTCGAACTGGCGTACGTGGGTCCGGGCGCCGGTTTCGCGTTCTTAGGCTCATTCCTCGCGCTGCTCGCCGGCTTCTTCCTGAGCCTGTTGTCGCTCGTGCTGTGGCCGTTCCGCGTGGCGTGGCTGGCCGTGCGCCGCCGCAAAGGCTACCGGCATGCGCAAGTGAAGACCGCGATTTTCCTGGGCCTCGATGGCCTCGATCCGCGCGTGACCGAGCGGCTCATGGCCGAAGGCAAGCTGCCCAACCTGGCGCGCCTCGCCGCGGAAGGCAGCTACACGCGGCTGCGCACCACTTACCCGGCGCTCTCGCCGGTGGCCTGGTCCACCTTCGCCACCGGCGTCAGCCCGGCGAAGCACAACATCTTCGACTTCCTCGACCGCAGCCTGAAAAACTACCTGCCGCAGCTCTCTTCGGCGCGCGTGGGGAAGCCGGAACACGTGCTGCGCTTGGGCAGGTTGCGCATTCCGCTCTCCGCCGTGCTCATCGATCTGCGGCGCAAGAGCCAGCCATTCTGGAAAATCCTCGGACGGCATGGCATCGGGTGCACGATCCTGCGCGTTCCCATCACCTTTCCGCCGGAGAAATTCGATGGGCGGCTGCTCTCCGCGATGTGCACGCCGGATCTAAAAGGCACGCAAGGCAGCTTTTCGCAATTCACGACGCGCGTCGAGCGCGCCGTTTATGAGAACGGCGATCGCTTTCCGTTGCGGCGCGTCGATGGCGGCTTCGCGGGCGAGATTGAAGGCCCCGGTGACACCTTCCTCGAAGGCGCCCCCACGCTGCGCATTCCATTTCTCGTCGTACCGCGCCATGGCGCTTTCGAACTTCGCCTCGCCGGACGCAGTGTGCGGCTGACTCCCGGCGAGTACACTGCCTGGCAGCGGCTGCGTTTCCGCACGGCCATCGGCGCGGCGGCTTCCGGCATGGTCCGCTTCCTGGTGACCGAGACCGAGCCGGAGTTCAGCCTTTATATGACGCCCATCAACATCGATCCGGAGCGGCCCGCGCTGCCCATCAGCCATCCGCCGTACTATGCTGCTTACCTGGCGAACCTGCTGGGCACCTACGCCACCGTGGGAATGGCCGAAGACACTTGGGCGCTGAATGAAGGCGCCATCGATGAAGATGCCTTCCTGCGCCAGGCCTGGGATATCTTCGCCGAGCGCGAGCGCATGTTTCTGAACGCCCTCGAAAACACCCGCCGCGGCGTGGTCGCCTGCGTCTTCGATACCAGCGATCGCCTGCAGCACATGTTCTACCGGCGGCTGGGCACGGCGGACCGGCACGCCGGCGCGATCGAGGAAATGTACCGCCGCATGGACGCATTAGTCGGCCGCGCCATGACGTTCGTCAATCGTCGCGCGGCGCTCTTCGTCTTATCCGATCACGGATTCTGCGCCTTCCGCCGTAGCGTCAATCTCAACGCGTGGCTCCGCGACAACGGCTACCTGCAGCTCGAAAACGGCGATCGCGAAAGCGGGTCTTTTTTTGAAGGCGTCGATTGGAGCCGCACGCGCGCCTACGCGTTGGGTCTCGGCGGGTTTTATCTGAACCTCAAAGGCCGCGAAGCGCAAGGCACCGTGGAAACCGCCGCAGCCGATCGCCTGAAGGCTGAGATCGCCGGCAAACTAGCCGCGCTGCGCGACGATGACGGCAGCACGCCGATCCGTAACGTGTATGCGACGGCCTCGCTTTATCGCGGGCCATATCTCGATGCGGCGCCCGATTTCATCGTGGGCTACAACGAAGGCTATCGCTGCTCGTGGGAAGGCGCCGTGGGCAAAGTCTCCGCGCAAGTGATCGAAGACAACCCCAAAGCCTGGAGCGGCGATCATTGCGTCGACCCCGTGCTGGTACCGGGTGTGCTGTTTTCCAATCGCAAGATCGGCGCGGCGGACCCCGGCATCGAGGATCTCGCGCCGACCGCGCTCAAGCTCTTCGGCATCGAGCCGCCCGCGTGGATGGAAGGGACCGCGTTGTTATGAACGTCAAACTGAAGAAGCAGCTTTGGGAGAAGATCGCCCAGGCGGCCGCGGCGGCCGGCTATAGTTCGCCGGAGGAGTTCGTCGAGCACGTCCTCGAACGGGAGGTCGCGAAGATCGATCGAGAGGAGCCCAGTGAAGAAGTGTTGGCGCGTCTCAAAGGGCTGGGTTACATCGACTGATGTGGACGCTGACCGCCATCGCCGTTGCGACCGGCCTCCTGCTGCTGTGGATCTGGAAACGATTCTCGCGGCCGCAATCCATTGCGCAGGCCAAACGCCAGATGCGCGCCCGGCTCTATGCGATCCGCTTGTATGGTGACGATCCGGTGCTGATCCTGCGGGCCCAAGGGTATCTGCTCGCTTGGATCGCGCGTTATCTGGCGCAGGCGCTGCGGCCCGCGGCGATCGCGCTCATACCACTGCTGGCTCTCTTCGTCGAACTCGACGCTGTCTATGGGCACCGTCCGCTCGCACCCGGAGAATCCGCCGTTGTCACCGCGCGATTTCCGGCTGGCGCCGGATTGCAGACCCTCGATCCTGTTTTGCTGGGCCGAGGCGTTACAGTCGAGACGCCGGCCGTGCGGATTCCGGCCCGCCACGAGGCGTGCTGGCGCGTGCGCGCTGTGTCAGTGCAGCCCGCAGTCGTGGTTCTCCGCTTGGGCGGGCGCGCGCTCGCCAGCCAGATCGATTGCGGACGTCTGCGTCTCTCGTTGATGCCGCCCTGGACCCGGCCCACCATTGAACTGCAATGCCCCGCCGCAGCCTTCGACGTGTTCGGCGTGAGCATCGATTGGCGCCTGTGGTATCCATTGGTCATCGTGATTACGATGTTAATGTTCCGCCGGCGATTTGGCGTAGTTTTTTAAACCGCAAAGGGGCGCGTTATTCCGTGCCGCCATAAAGGAAAGGAACTCCCGCAGCTTCCAAGCGGCGCGGGGCGCCCCCTTTTTCCGCGTGTTCCTCAGAAGCAAAAAGGATCTCGGACCGCCGCCCTGTAACATTCGGGTGGCCTCGCTGCATCTTATACTTAAGATCATATGAACCAGGAATCCCGGTCTGCGCTCGATCCCACTGCGCTCCCCGAAATTCATCCCACACGCGTGCCACCACCACCACCGGAGCCACCCCGCCGATCTGGTAAGACCTGGGTCTGGCTGCTGGTGCTCGCTGTGGCGGCGGCCGGCGCGTATTACTTTTGGGCGAAGAGACATCCGGCGCTGAACGCGGGCGCGGCCGGTGCGGCTCAGGGGCAGCGCAAAGGCTTCGGCGCGATACCGGTAGTGGTGGCCAAGGCCCGCCGCGGCAACATCCCCGTATACTTCACGGGCCTCGGCGCGGTCACTCCGATCTATACTGTCACGGTAAAGAGCCGCGTCGACGGCGAATTGATGGAGATCCACTACAAAGAAGGTGACATCGTCCAGAAGGGCGCTCCTCTGATTGAGATCGATCCGCGGCCGTATGAAGCCGCCTTGGTCCAGGCGCAGGGACAATTGGTGCGCGACCAGGCATTGCTGGATAATTCGCGCATCGATCTGGCGCGCTACAAAACGCTGCTCGCCCAGAATGCCATTCCCGAACAGCAGCTCGCCACGCAGCAGGCCCTAGTCACTCAGGACGAGGGCATCGTGAAGGCGGATCAGGGCGCCATCGAGACCGCCAAGCTGAATGTGACCTACAGTCACATCACCTCCCCCATCACAGGGCGCATCGGCTTGCGCCTGGTGGATCCCGGCAACATTGTGCATGCCTCCGATAGCACCGGCATGCTGGTCATTACCCAGATCGATCCGATTAGCGTCATCTTCACCTTGGCCGAGGATCAGCTTCCCGTCGTAAGTGAGCGGTTCTGGCACGGGCAGCGCCTCGGCGTCGAGGCCTGGAATCGTGATCCCGAGCCGCTCAGCAAGAAGCTGGCTAGCGGCACCCTGACCACGCTGGACAACCAGATCGATCCGACCACAGGCACGCTGAGGATCCGCGCGGACTTCGACAATAAAGACAATAAGCTGTTCCCCGGACAATTCGTGAACGTCAAGCTGCTGGTTCAGATGAAGCAGAACGTGGTCCTGCTTCCCACCGCCACGGTGCAGCGCAATTCGCAGACGACTTACGTCTTCCTGGTGAAGCCGGACTCCACGGTGACGGTCCGCCCCATCACGATCGGCACCACCGAAGGCGATGAGAGCGAAGTCACCGCCGGCCTGGACGGTGGCGACGAGGTAGTGATGACCGGAGTCGACAAGCTCCAGGAAGGCACGAAAGTCTCCGCGCATCTGGCGGGCGCGGCCGCGCCGGCGCAATCGGGCAGCGGCACGCCCGCGGGCGCCGCTTCTCACCCGGGCCACACTTCAGCAGCCAAGGGAAGGTAGATGAGTCCTTCCCGCACGTTCATTCTTCGCCCGATCGCCACGTCTCTGCTCATGGCGGCGATCGTGCTTACGGGCATGGTGGCCTATAGGCAATTGCCCATCTCCGCCTTGCCGGAGGTGGACTACCCCACCATCCAGATCATCACCTTTTATCCGGGCGCCAATCCCGACGTCATGGCTTCCTCCGTCACGGCGCCGCTCGAGCGCCAGTTCGGCCAGGTGCCGGGCTTGCAGCAGATGACCTCCACCAGCTCCGATGGCCTCTCGGTGATCACGCTGCAGTTCACCCTCAGCCTGAACATCGATATCGCGGAGCAGGAGGTGCAGCAATCCATTAACGCCTCCGGAACCTATCTGCCTGCCGACCTTCCCACGCCGCCGATTTACAGCAAGAGCAACCCGGCGGATGCGCCCATCCTGACGCTGGCGCTGACCTCCGACACGTTGCCCCTGCCGCAGGTCGAGGATCTCGCCGACACGCGCCTGACTCCCAAGATCTCGCAATTGCCCGGCGTGGGCCTGGTCAGCATCAGCGGCGGCCAGAAGCCTGCCGTTCGCATCCGCGCTAATCCCACCACGCTCGCATCCTACGGCTTGAACCTGGAAGATCTGCGGACCACGCTGGTGGCGGCCAACGTCAACCAGGCCAAGGGCAGCTTCGATGGCCAGCACCAGGCCTACCAGATCGGCGCCAACGACCAGTTGCTGTCGAGCGCCGACTACAAGCCGTTGATCATCGCTTACCGCAACGGCGCGCCCGTGAAATTGACCGATGTCGCCACCGTCACCGACGACACGGAAAACGTCCGGCAGGCGGCCTGGATGAACAACGTCCCGGCCGTGATCGTAAACATCCAACGGCAGCCGGGCGCCAATATTATCTCCGTCGTGGACCGCATCAAGCTGCTTTTGCCGCAGTTGGCCGTGAACCTGCCGAAATCGGTCAAGGTAACCATACTCACCGATCGCACCACCACGATTCGTGCCTCCGTGGCGGATGTGCAGTTCGAATTGGGACTCACGGTCGTGCTGGTTGTGCTGGTGATGTTCCTGTTCCTGCGCAACGTCTCCGCTACCATCATCCCCAGCATCGCCGTGCCTCTCTCCCTCATAGGCACGCTGGGCGTGATGTACCTGCTGGGCTACAGTCTGAACAACCTGACCCTGATGGCCTTGACCATCGCCACCGGCTTCGTGGTGGACGATGCCATCGTGATGATCGAGAACATTGCGCGCTTCATCGAAGAAGGCGAAACTCCCATCCGCGCCGCGTTGCGCGGCTCCGAACAAATCGGATTCACGATCATCTCGCTGACCATTTCCCTGATCGCCGTGCTGATCCCCCTGTTGTTCATGGGCGACATCGTGGGCCGCCTGTTCCGCGAGTTTGCGGTGACCTTGAGCGTCACCATTCTGGTCTCCGCCGTCGTGTCGCTGACCCTGACGCCCATGATGGCTTCGAAGCTCCTCAAACACACCCCGGAAGCCAGCCAGGGACGCTTCTTCCGCATTTCGGAACACGCCTTCAACGCGGTCATCGCTTTCTACGGCAGGACCCTCCGTTTCGTGTTGCGCTTTCAGACCGTCACGCTGCTGGTAGCCGCCGCTACCCTGGTCTTCACCATCGTTCTCTTTATCCAGATTCCCAAGGGCTTTTTCCCCATCCAGGATACCGGCGTCATTCAGGGCATTTCCGAGGCCACCGAGACCGTTTCCTTCCCGCAGATGGCGCGCCAGCAGCAGGAACTGGCCAAGATCATCGTGAAGGACCCGGCCGTGGATAGTCTCTCGTCGTTCATCGGCATCGATGGCACGAACACTACCCTGAACAGCGGGCGCATCCAGATCAATCTGAAACCCCTCGACGAGCGCAAAATCAGCGCCAGCGACGTGATTCGCCGCCTCCAGCCGGAGTTGGCTGCGGTTCCGGGTATTACCCTCTTCATGCAGCCGGTCCAGGATCTCTCGGTTGAGGATCGCGTCAGCCGCACCGAGTTCCAGTACACGCTCGAAGACGCCAGCGCCGCCGAGCTGAACGAGTTCGCCCCCAAAATGCTCGAGAAGCTGAAAGAGCTGCCCGAGTTGCGCGACGTGGCCAGCGATCAGCAAGTCGGCGGCCTGCGGGCCACGCTGGTCTACGACCGCGAGACCGCCTACCGGTTGGGCATCACCCCGTCAGAAATCGATCAAACCCTGTACGATGCCTATGGCCAGCGCCAGGTATCGACCATTTTCACGCAGCTCAATCAGTATCACGTAGTACTTGAAGTCGATCCTGGTTTCGGCAAGAATCCATTTGATTTACGTGATCTCTACATCCGTACTGGAATGGGTTCGACTGGCGGAAATGGCCTGGTCTCCGGCGGTTCCTCGAACGCCCAGGTGTTCGGTCCCCAAAGCGGCGCTGGAGCTTCCGTGGCCAGTGCTTCCGCGGGGTCCGCTGCGAGCACTACCATTGCTTCGAGCGCCGTATTCGGCGGCGGTATCCAGTCGAGCTCGGCTTTCCCCAACGGCGGGCAGGTGCCTCTGGCGGCCTTCACCCACGTGGAGATGTCCAGTGCTCCCATCACCGTGAACCACCAGGGCCAGTTCCCGGTGATCACGCTGTCATTCAATCTTGCCCCGAACGCCTCTCTGGGCGATGCCGTCAACGCGGTCAACCGGGTGAAGACCGAAATCGGCATGCCGCCCAGCGTGCAGGCGGCCTTCCAGGGGACGGCCGAGGCGTTTCAGGCCTCGCTCGCCAACGAGCCCGTCCTGATCCTGGCCGCACTCGTCACGGTGTACATCGTGCTGGGCGTGCTTTATGAGAGTTACATCCACCCGATCACTATCCTTTCCACGCTGCCGTCGGCCGGCGTCGGCGCGTTGTTGTCCCTGTCCCTGTTCCACCAGGATTTCAGCGTGATCTCCCTCATCGGCATCATCCTGCTGATCGGCATCGTGAAGAAGAACGGCATCATGATGATCGACTTCGCGCTCGAAGCTGAGCGCAAAGAAGGACACACCCCGCTGGACGCTATCTATCAGGCCTGCCTGCTGCGCTTCCGCCCCATCCTGATGACCACCATGGCGGCGCTGCTGGCGGCTGTGCCGCTGGCCTTCGGTAGCGGCGTCGGTTCAGAGCTCCGCCGCCCGCTCGGCATCACTATGATCGGCGGCTTGATTTTCAGCCAGGCGCTCACGCTCTATACCACGCCGGTAATCTATCTTTGGTTCGACCGCCTGGCGCGGCGTTTCGGCGGCGCCGCGGCGCGCGAGACCGGCTCGGGGCCGGAGCCGCTGCCGGCGCACTAGAGGCGACATGAGCTTTTCGGAAATCTTCATCAGGAGACCGGTGGCCACTACGCTACTGACCGTAGCCGTGGCGCTGTCCGGCGCAGTGGCTTTCCGGTTCCTGCCCGTCTCGCCCCTGCCGCAGGTGGATTTCCCGACCATCTCGGTGGGAGCCGGCTTGCCCGGCGCCAGCCCCGAGACCATGGCTTCCGCGGTGGCCACTCCGCTCGAACGGCAATTCAGCCGCATCGCCTCGGTCACCGAAATGACCTCGTCGAGCAGCCTGGGCTCGGCCAGCATTACCCTGCAGTTCGACCTGAACCGCAACATCGACGCCGCGGCGCGCGACGTACAAGCCGCCATCAATGCCGCGCGCGGCTATCTGCCGGCCAACCTGCCGAGCAATCCCAGCTACCGAAAAGTGAATCCCGCCGACTCGCCGATCCTGCTGCTGGCGCTGACCTCGCCGATTCTCAGCCGGCCGCAGATGTACGACGCGGCTTCTTCGATCATGGCGCAGAAGCTGTCGCAGGTGAACGGCGTGGGCCAGGTGTTCGTATGGGGAAGCTCGCTGCCTTCCGTGCGCGTCGAGCTGAACCCCGTGGTGATGAACAAATACGGCATCGGCCTGGAACAAATCCGCGGCGTTTTAGGGGCGGCCAATTCCAACACGCCCAAAGGACATTTCGCCGACAGCCATCTGAGCTGGGAGGTCGGCGCCAACGATCAGATCTTCCATGCCGTCGATTATCGTCCGGTGATCGCCTCTTACCGCAACGGATCGGCGGTGCGCGTGTCCGATCTCGGCGAAATAGTCGATTCCGTGGAAGATATTCGCAACGCCGGATACGCCAACGGCCTGCCGTCGGTCCTGGTGGTAGTGTTCCGGCAGCCCGGCGCGAACATCATCGACACGGTCGACCGCATCCGTGCCCTGCTCCCGGAACTGCGTGCGTCAGTGCCGCAATCGATCAACGTGCGGGTCGCCATGGACCAGACGGTCACCATTCGCGCTTCCGTGCACGACGTGGAACGGACGCTGCTGATTTCCGTCATCCTCGTCGTGCTGGTGGTGTTCGCGTTCCTGCGCAGTCCGCGGAGCACCTTCATCCCCAGCGTAGCCGTGCCCGTCTCGCTGATCGGCACGTTCGGTGTGATGTACCTGTTGCATTACAGCATCGACAACCTGTCCCTGATGGCCCTCACCATATCCACGGGCTTCGTAGTGGACGACGCCATCGTGGTCATCGAGAACATCACGCGCTACCTCGAGCAGGGCATGCAGCCTTTTCAGGCCGCCCTCAAGGGCGCTCGCGAGATCACTTTCACCGTGGTCTCGATGAGTTCCTCGCTGATTGCCGTGTTCATCCCGTTGCTGCTCATGGGCGGCATCGTGGGCCGCCTGTTCCGTGAATTCGCCGTAACGCTCTCGATCGCTATTGCGGTCTCCCTGGTCGTGTCCCTTACCGCTACGCCCATGATGTGCGCGCATCTGCTGCGGGAGCATCGCGAACATGGTTGGCTGTACCGCCTCAGCGAGCGCGGTTTCACCGCGGTAGTAAACGCTTACGGCAGAACCCTGACGGTGGTATTGAGACATGCGCCGCTCACCCTGGCGGTCCTGATCGGCACCATTGCACTGAATCTATACCTGTTCATCAAGGTTCCCAAGGGCTTCTTTCCTATGCAAGATAACGGCCGCCTGATGGGCGCGATTCAAGGTGACCAGGACACCTCGTTTCAGGCGATGAACCGCATCCTGCAGCAGATGGTCGCGGTGGTGGATGCCGACCCGGCGGTGGACACAGTGAACGGATTCACGGGCGGCGGCGGCACTTCCAACACGGGGCGCATGTTCGTGAACTTGAAGCCGCTCGAGGAACGCAAAGTCAACGTGGACCAGGTCATCGCCAGGTTGCGGCCGAAGCTCGGCCGGATTCCCGGCGCCACGCTCTATCTGCAGGCCTCCCAGGATCTGCGCGTCGGCGGGCGTATGAGTAACGCGCTCTACCAATACACCATGCGGGGCGACAACCTGGCGGACCTCACGTCTTATGCCCCACAGATGTTGCGCGAGTTGCGCACTGTCCCCATCATCGCGGACGTGAGCAGCGACCAGCAAAATCGCGGGCTACAGGCCATGGTCACCTACGACCGCGCCACGGCCGCGCGCTTCGGCATTTCCTCACAACTGATCGACAACGTGCTGTACGACGCGTTTGGCCAGCGTCAGGTGTCCACCATGTACACGACGTTGAACCAGTATCACGTGGTGATGGAAGCCGCCCCGCAGTTTTGGCAGGACCCGCAAATCCTGCATCAGATCTACGTCCGTGCCCCCAGCGGCGCGGAAGTGCCGCTGGATGCCTTCGCCTCTTTCGCGCCGATCACCGCGCCGCTGGCGGTGACCCATCAGGGCCTGTTCCCCGCGGTGACCATTTCGTTCAATCTGCAACCGGGAGTCGCGCTAGGCGATGCCGTGGATGCCATCAACAACGCCGCCATTAAAATCGGACTGCCGCGCACCATCCAGACGGGATTTGCAGGCACGGCGCAAGCCTACCAGGATTCGCTGCACGGTGAGCCGGTGCTCATCGCGGCGGCGCTTATGGCAGTCTACATCGTGCTGGGTATGCTCTACGAGAGCTACGTCCACCCCATCACGATTCTCTCCACGCTGCCATCAGCGGGAGTGGGCGCTTTGCTCGCGCTCATGCTCACCCACACCGACTTGAGCGTCATCGCCATCATCGGCATTATTCTGCTGATCGGCATCGTCAAGAAAAACGCCATCATGATGATCGACTTCGCGGTGGCTACCGAGCGGCTGGAAGGCAAGAACTCGCGCGACTCCATTTTCGAAGCGTGCATGCTGCGCTTCCGCCCAATTCTGATGACAACCATGGCGGCCATGCTGGGCGCCCTACCGCTGGCTTTGGGGAGCGGCACCGGATCGGAATTGCGCCGCCCGCTCGGCATTACCATCATTGGCGGCCTGCTGGTGAGTCAACTCCTGACCCTCTACACCACGCCGGTGGTCTATCTCTACTTTGACCGGCTGCAGAACTGGTGGTATCGGGTGCGTCACAAGTCGCCGCCCGAAACGCTGCCGCTGGGATCTGAAATCTGATGCGAACCTCTCTGCTATGCATGCTGGCCGGTACGCTGCTGTGTTCCAGCGGCTGCATGGTCGGCCCGAATTACAAGCGTCCCGCCGCGCCGCAAGCGCCGGCCTTCAAAGAGCCTCTGCCCGATGGCTGGAAGGAAGCCCAGCCCAACGATAGCGCCCTCAAGGGCAAATGGTGGGAGATCTACAACGACCCGCAACTCAATGCTCTCGAGGAACAGGTCAGTATCTCGAATCAGAACGTGCTGGTGGCGGAGGCGAATTTCCGGGCGGCGCGTTACGCCGTGCGCGTGGCGCGCGCCGGCCTGTACCCCAGCGTATCCATCGGACCCGCGATTACCACATCCCGCGCGTCGGGCGGTTTTGTTACTGGCGGGCAGGTGTCAGCCAGCCCGAGCATCGTGACGACTTACAGCATGCCCGCGAGCGCCTCGTGGACCGCTGATATCTGGGGCAGCATCCGGCGCAGCGTGCGCGCCAGCGAGGCCACCGCACAGGCCGATTTCGCCCAGTTGGAGAACGCCCGCCTGGCCTACCAGTCGGAGCTGGCCCAGGACTATTTCGAATTGCACGGCCTCGATGGCGACGTCGACTTACTCCAGCGCACCGTCTCCTCCTATCAGGACTATCTGAAGCTGACGCAGGACCGCTATCATTCCGGTGTGGCCTCCGGAGGCGACGTGGCGCTGGCGCAGACGCAGTTGGATTCCACCCAAGCCGAGTTGATCGACCTGGGTGTCTCGCGCGCGCAGTACGAGCATGCCATTGCGGTCCTCACCGGACGCGCGCCCGCGGCCCTCACGATTTCAGCTTCCACGCTGAAGACCCAACCACCCGCGGTGCCCATCGGCGTGCCCTCGTCCCTGCTCGAGCGGCGTCCCGATATCGCCGCGGCCGAGCGCACCGTGGCAGCCGCCAACGAGCAGATCGGCATCGCCATGGCTGCCTACTACCCCACCCTGACGTTGAGCGCTTCGGGAGGCTTTGAAGCCACCAAGATTGAGAAATGGTTTTCGCTTCCGAGCCGCTTTTGGTCGCTAGGCGCGCAATTGCCCGAGGAAGTCTTCGAAGGCGGGCGGCGGCATGCGGAAGTCCATCTGACCCAGGCCCAATACGACGGCACCGTGGCGAACTACCGGCAGACGGTGTTGACCGCCTTCCAGCAGGTGGAGGATAACCTGGCCGCGCTCCGCATCTTCGCGGAAGAAGCCATCGCCACCGACCGCGCCGTGAAAGACGCCAACGATTCGCTGCAAATTGCCACCTACCAATACAAAGCGGGCACCGTGGCGTACCTTACGGTGATCACCGCGCAAGCCACCGCCCTGGCCAATGAGCGCACGGCCGTGGACTTGCTCACGCGCCGGCTGAGTTCCAGCGTGCTGCTGGTTCAGGCGCTCGGCGGCGGTTGGAACAACCGCAATATCCCCACGCCCGGCGAGTTGTTGCAGGGCCAGTAGACGCCATGACGGAAGTGCGCGTCAACCGCAAAGCGGCGCGCCGGGTAGCGTCCGGGCATCCGTGGATCTTCGAAAGCGATGTCCTCGATACGGGGGGTGCGTCCGCCGGCGCGGTCGTCAAGGTGATCGATCCCGGCGGCCGCGCGCTCGGCACTGCGCATTTCAGTTCCACTTCACAGATCGCCTTGCGGTTGCTTTCGCGCCAGGTCGAGGAGATCGGCCAAGCCTTCTTCGCCCGGCGCCTGGCGGCCGCCGAGGCCCATCGCCGGCAGATCGTGCGCGACACAAATGCGTACCGCGTGGTGCATGGCGAAGGCGATCTGCTGCCCGCGCTGGTGGTCGATCGCTATGCGGATTACCTGGTCATGCAGACGCTCGACCAGGGCATGGATGCCGCGCATGAATGGATCGTGGCCGCGCTGGTGGATCTTTTCTCCCCGCGCGGAATCGTGGCGCGCAACGACGCGGCCGTGCGCTCCCGGGAGTCGCTGCCGATCGAATCGCGCGTGGTCCATGGCGAGGTGCCCGAGGTGGTCGAGTTCCAGATGAACGGCCTGCATTTGCGCGCCGACCTGCTGCATGGCCAGAAGACCGGCGCGTTTCTCGACCAGCGGGAAAACTACCTGGCTGCCGCTCAATATGCCCGCGGCCGGGCGCTCGATTGTTTCACCTCGACGGGCGGCTTCGCGTTGCATCTGGCGCGAAATTGCGACGCGGTCGAAGCCCTGGACAGCTCCGGCGCGGCGCTATCGGTAGCCGGACGCAACGCCGCGCTCAACGGCATCACGAACATTGATTTTCGCGAGGCGGATGTTTTTGCCGTGCTGGCGGCTTATGCCTCGGCCCGGCGGCAGTTTCAGACCGTGGTACTCGATCCTCCGGCGTTCGCCAAGTCGCGGAGCACGCTTGACGACGCCATTCGCGGCTACAAAGAAATCAATCTGCGCGCGCTGCGCCTGCTCGGGCCGGGCGGCATTCTGGTCACCTGTTCGTGCTCGCATCACCTGAGTGAGGCGGCGCTGCTCGAAACCGTGGCACAGGCGTCCCTCGATGCCGGGCGCCAGTTGCGGGTGCTCGAGCGGCGCAGCCAGAGCCAGGATCATCCTATCCTGCTGACCGTGCGCGAGACGCACTATCTGAAGTGCCTGATTCTCGAAGTCCTCTGAGCGGACGCTAAGCGTTCAGACGCTGCAGCCAACCCGAGAGATCGCCGGCCAACTGCGCATTGCCCGCCGCGATCTGCTGATACCGCCCGGCCGCCTGCAACCTGTATTCCGCCAACAGCGCCACCGGATCGCGCGCGTTGATCTGCGCGATGGAAACCGGCCCGATGATGCCATCCACGGTACACTGGCCGCCACAACTGTTCACCGCCGATTGTAGGAGCGTCAAGGCGCCTGGATGATTCGCGCTGCCCGGCCCCATGTTCACGGTCAGATCGAAGACTTTGTTCGCCAGATTCTGGTCGTTGATCGCGCCGATGTTGTGGCGGTCCCAAAAGTAAGTCTTGTAGATGGTGCTGGCTTCCGCAGTGCTGAGATTACGGATGAAGCCCTCGTCCGCATCGGGCTTATAGCCGGAGCTTTGCACGAACTTCAAGGTAATCCCGTGATTCACAATCTCACCCGTCACCGGGTTATGAAAGAATCCGCCTTCATTCGCAAGCGTGATGTTTACGGCCGGTTCAAAGTCTGCCATAGTCTCCAATCCTCCCAGTGAGTGCATCAGGGCTTACAATAGTCCCTCGGATGCCTCTAAGGCAAGGGCCTCGTAGCGCGTGCCTGGCGGCAGCGGATTACTTACTTCCTCCCGCCTGGCAAACCTGCGCCAGACGTCGCTCCGGGCGCACCGCACGAATTGGACAAACGGAACCAAACGCCGGAAGCGCCGGCCACGGTCATCCTGCTGGATCTGCTGCAGGCCCGGTTCGAGATGCGCGCCGCGGGCTGGCGCGAAATGATCGAGGCGCTTCAGCACGTCCCATCGCCCGAACGCACTTACTTTTACTTGCTAAGCATGCGCGGCCGCCTGGAACCGGTTCACCCGATCGCCGAGATGCCGCCGGGCTTTCGGCCGCCGGGTCCGCCTTGGACGGCGAACATCGGCGACACCCTGAATCAGCTCATGCACGGCTAATTCGGTTTGCGCGGCGTCGACGCGCAGGACCCCGTCATCCGGACCAATTGGACCTACAAGGCACTCGAGCAGCTCGGTCTCTGGATGGCCGCCATACCCGGCCGCAAGAGTCTCATCTGGATCACGCACGGGATCCCCAATGGCAGAACGGTATCGGCGAGCCCGGCAGCCTGTCGACCGACACGCTCGAACAGTTGGCCGGCCTCACGGGCGGTAGAGCGTTGAACAGCGATCGCGTACAGGAAGCCCTTGCGGCGGCGGCCACCGATGCCGCGTCCAGCTACACGATCGTATATGCCGCTCAACTGGATCGTCTGGACGGCAAATATCACAAGCTGCGCGTCGAAATCGGCCGTCGGGGTTTGCGCGCGCAAACGCGGCAGGGTTACTACGCGGACCGCTTGCTGCTGCGCAGCGGCGAGCCCGACCGCCGCTAGCGGGGAGTCAGATCCAGCGGCAGAGTCAAGTCGCCCTGCGGCCCCGCGAATTCCAACTCGAGCGTGCGGATGCGCTTCGCCTTGCCCTGGTATGAGAAATACAGATAGCCGCTGACCGGCCCGCGATGTTCGCCCTGGGGCAAAGCGGCCTGCACCACGAGTTCCTCGGCAGTGACCGGCGGCTGCGCACCCACGCCGTTGGGATCCGCGTCCCGCGGCGTGCTGGTCGGGACGCGCGGCATTCTTCCCGGATCGCCCGGAAAGCGTTCCGTGGGTTGCGGCGCGCCCAGCACTACGGGACCGGCGCCCGCCTCAGCGTGCGGATACGTTCCCCAATCGTTGTGCTTAAGCGAAACCGCCACGATTTCCGGGTCCTGCGGCGCAAGCGTGTTGCGGCCGTTGACGCGCAGCGTGAATTGCCGGGCCTCGGGTGTCACGACGGTTCCGGGAGGGCAGAATAGCGCCACCTCCACGACCAGGTAATCTCTGACGATGTAGGTCTGGCCGTGGCCCGAGAAGCTGTGCATCATGTACTCGGCGCCCAACGACAGTCCGCCGAGTGTAGCGTGCGCCGCATAAGCTTCGGCATTCGCCTTTGGGGTGGTTCCGTATTGCGCCGCTAGCGAGCCCGCGAGCAACGGCAATAACAGCAGCGCGCGGCACGGCATGACTTCAGTATCGCGCACCTGGCTGAGGGGTATGATAGGGTTTCGAATTCGGGGAGGAGAATCGAATGCCCTTATCACGACGCGGTTGTCTGGAATTATTGGGGGCGGGCATGGCGTTGGCGGGCCGGTCATCCGCGCTGCCGGGCGACGCGGATCGCGCGCAGCGCATGCAATGGTGGCACCAGGCGCGCTTCGGCATGTTCATCCACTGGGGCCTTTACAGTGTCCTGGGCCGGCATGAATGGGCCATGGAAGAGGAAGGCATCCCGGTGGGCGAGTATCAACTGCTGGCCAATCGTTTCACACCCAAGCCCAACGCGGCGCGCGCCTGGGCGCGGCTCGCCAAGCAGGCCGGCCAGAAGTACATGGTGATGACCACCAAGCATCACGAAGGCTTCTGCCTGTTCAATACGAAATACACCGATTACTGCGCCCCGAAGCAGGCCTGCGGACGCGATCTGGTGAAAGAGTTCGTCGAGGCGGTCCGCGGCGAAGGGCTGCGCGTGGGCTTTTACCATTCGCTCATGGACTGGCATCATCCCGAGGGGGCGCGTTGCCTGCACGACGAAGCCGCGCGCCGCCGTTTCGTCGACTACGTGCACGGCGAGATCCGCGAGTTGATGACCAACTACGGCAAGATCGACATCCTGTGGTACGACGTGGATTGGCCTCTGGACGCCGCCGGCTGGGAATCCGAGAAAATGAATCAGATGGTGTTCGAACTGCAGCCCCAGATCATTGTCAATAACCGCAACGGGCTTCCCGGCGACTTCTCGACTCCCGAGCAGCACATCAGCGCCGCCGAGAGCGGGCGCGCGTGGGAATCGTGCATGACCATGAACGATAGCTGGGGTTATCAGGCGGCCGACGACGCCTGGAAGACGCCCAAGCAGATCGTGCGCAACCTGGGGCTCTGCTCGCGCGACACCGGCAACTACCTGCTCAACATCGGCCCGCGCGGTGATGGATCGATTCCCGAAGAGTCCGTGCGCATGCTGACGGCGGTCGGACACTGGATGGATCGCAACGGCCCGACCATCTACGATACCGAGCCGTGCCGCGTGCGCTCGTCCGAACTGGCCGGATTCACGCGCAAGGGCAACACGCTCTACATGCACGTGCATTTCTGGCCGGGCGAGACGGTGGCGCTGGGCGGGTTGACCAGCAAGGTGGTTTCAGCGCGGCTGTACGCGAGCGGGCACCAGGTGAAGTTCGATCAGGAGCGCTTCCGCGTGCGCTTCACCGGCTTGCCGAAGACCGCGCCGGACGATCCGGTGACCGTGCTGGCGATCGAATGCGATTCCGAGCCGGTACAGGATATGGCTGCGATCAGGCGCGACCGGCCGCGTCTGAAAGCTTAGCGGGGCCGCACAGCGAGTCCGGCCGCACGATAGGCCTCGATGAGGGCGCCCACTGCGGGATCGAATTCCGGCGGGCCGGTGCGATTGCCGTCTTCGAGTTCCACGAGCGTGCGATAGCGTTCGAGCAGCCTGCGGCTGCGAAAGGCGCCGCCGATCCACGCGATGCGCACGGCATCGCCGGGGGCCCAAAGCTGGCCGCGCACCGACGCGGTGAGCACCGCGAGCTGCTGCGCGGCATTGTGCAGGATGTCGCACGCTACCGCGTCGCCCGCCATGGCGGCCTCGTCCACCAACTGAGCTAGCGTTGCGACGCGGGAGCGCGGCCAATCCGGCGTGTAGAACAAGTGCATCGCCGCGTTGGCGTTGGCGCAACCGGTGGCATCGAGGAAACGAGGCGTAAGCGCCGTCGGCGGACCCCAGCGTTCCTCGGCGCGCAAGATTGCTCGCAGTGCCTGCCGCGCGATATCGAAGCTGCCGCCTTCATCGCCGAAGATGTAGCCCCAGCCGCCCACGCGCACCGTGCATCCGGCGGCGTTTCGTCCGAACGCGATGGAGCCGGTGCCCGCGATGGTGATGATACCGGGCTCGCCGGCCATGGCGCCTGCAAGGGCGATTACGGCGTCATCAGTGACCAGCAGCGTGTCGGCGGGCAGGATTTCTTTCAGGATGGCCTGCTTGTCCGCGGGACCGCCGCTCATGCCGAAGCACGCGGAGGCGAATCGCACGGCGCGGGCATCGAGGTTGGCCTGTGCACACGCCGCCGTCACAGAATCGCCGACGGCACTGATCAACTTGCCACGGCCCTCTTCCGCGCGTGCGTGATTGCACGGGCCCGCGGTGCCGGATCCAAGCACGCGCCCGTTGGCATCACCAATCACCGCCTTGGTACCGGACTGGCCGCCATCAACCCCCAGGAAGAGCCGCATCAGTAGTTACTCAGATTATAACGGCCAGCCTGAACTCCGGAGGTTTTGGTAAACTGGATATGTTCCTCGTGGCGGCTTTAGCTCAGGTGGTAGAGCGTCGGATTGTGGTTCCGAAAGTCGTGGGTTCGAATCCCACAAGCCGCCCCAAACTCTATCCCGCCGCTCTCACCCATTGCGGATCCAATGCCTTCCTCGCGCGTTCAATCTCCGTAAGGATGTCACTCTGGCCTTGATCTATCAAAGTCTCGAGCACAACAGGAACCGATTCAGGGATTAGAGAGGAAACCGAATGGAACGCAAACATGGCGTAAACAGACAGAGGATCATGCCGGCTGCTCGTGTTCACCTCGCTGGCGTGGATTTCGCGCAAGCGCTCGCCGAAGGCTTCCAGGATCAACCGCGCTTCCGTCATCGTAGGATCTACCTGGCGCGCGTGTCCTATGTCAAAACAGAGCCCGGCATCGGGAAACCGGCAAAACAGGTCCGCTAGCTCCCTGGCTGTTCTGCCAATAGACTTTCGTTTATCCATATTCTCGATCAACAACTGCGACCCGAGAGCAACCCAGGCTTCCGGGGTCGAAATCACGTCGGGGTGAACCACAACTGGAATCGCTCGATCCACGACCGCGCGCAGTTGATCGATGACATATCTCTCATGCTTGACCGGAAATTGGCTCGGTGCGTGAAACGAAACAAATTCGAAGCCGTCCAGATCCAGGAGCGGAAGGGACTCTACGAGATGGTCCAACTCCTCCAGCCGAAGGGCTGAAAGTTCGACAACAGGAATCCCGAAGACGCGCAGGCTCGCCAGCGCAGACAGAAAGTCTCCTTTAGCAATCGCTCCAGTTGAAAACCCAATTCGCCTCACTAGAAGACTCCATAATCAGTTGTCAATTTGCGAAGCCCTTCATCGTCCCCGAAGAAAACTTCCTTCAGTCCAGATTGAAATGCGTGACTTATTTGGCGGATCTCCTCCCACACCGCGGAACTCGCCATGTCCGCCTGAGCCATTCGTTCAAGGGCTTCCCTTTTTTGTGGATCATCCAAGATCGCCAAGAATCGGTCGTAGCTATCGAACAGCTTGCGCTGCGTAAGTCGATTGACAGAAGGTCTGGACGCGGCCCTTGCGAGCAATTCAAGGGGAGTCTGACTGAGTTCGCGTTCCATATAAATGAGCAGCCCCGAGATATCGTTGCTCGGAAGCGCCAGGCGTTCGCGAGCTTCTTGGGCCCACGGTTCCAATTCGCAAAAGAAGCACCGCAACAGACCAGATGCAAATACGAGTTTTCGAGACATACGAAGCTTGGCGTTACGGAGCGCCCATTTTCCGTTGGCGTCCGCGCGCTGCTTGTAAACGAAGTCCACCGTGACAGTACGCCAATAGCGAGTCAGATCGTTCAGCAAGAAGCGCGGGACCCTGGACGTGCGGGTGGCTCGAGTCAGGCCTCGATCGTCATGCAAATAACGCTTTAGGATCTGGCGGCGAACCCGATCGTAGGCCTCGCGGTTTCCAACGGGCAACGACTCTAGAAGCAGGAGCACTCTTCTTGTGGTATTCGAATTGGTATCATCTTCGCCGCCGATCTCGTGAACGATGTCATGACTCCCAACCATGCAGCCGAAAACTCCGGAGCGTCCAGGCTTTTGAAACCCAAGCCTGTCGAACTCGGCCGCAATTGCGTGCCGCTGCTCGCTGTGCTCAGGTTGTGCTTGTCCATCCACCAAAAGAATCCAATCGGAATCACTTCCCGAAGTCATTTCTTCCCGCGCGATCGACCCAAACACAACCAGGCTTGTATCGGAGGCGATATTTCTTTCGAACGCTTGTCGCAGGGCCAGGCGCTTCTCCGCTGTCGCGCGACGAGCGCCTCGAATCGCGGCCCAGTTCGCACCGAGCTGATGTTCAAGCCGCTCGACCCAACCGCCAGAGGCCGGGCTCGCCATATCGCTGGGATTTAGGATGGGCACCTCATTCGTGCGGGCCTCCGCTTTCGACTTCGGGGAAGAGCCTAACGTTATGGTAACCGAGATCCTCGCCTCTCGTCTCCGGCAACAGATAGATCAACGCCCCGCCCGCGGCGAAGAACACCGAAGTGACTGCCAGAGCGCTGCCGATGCCGAACCTGTCCGCCCTACACCATCCGTCAATCGTTGACCAACCCCGGTCGGAGAGACAATTCACCGCTTCACCTCACCTTCTGAGGGATTAAGGTATAGTTCAAGAATTATCGACGTCCTCGAATTTTTCTCGCGCCTCGGTTTCAGGTTATTGAGTTCCGCCTGCAGTCGGTCTATCGCACATTCCAGTTCTTTGTAGGTCGCGCATGAAGTGGTGAGCAGGATCTCCTGTTCTCGGTCGGGGTGTATGCTCATTTGCGTTGAGGACGCCACGGCAACGTATGCGGGTGGCGTTCCCCAGTCAGGTTTCAGGAATAATAGCTTCAATGAGCGAATCTTCATTTAAATCCCTTGCCAATCCAGGGGAGTACTTTGAAAACAAGAAATACGCGACGATGGGTGTGACAACAACGAAAATGATGAACGTATCTGGCATTTGTCCGTTGAGGCCTGCGAGGAGCCAAAACCCGAACCAGCATACAACCGCAACAATGAACAGCCGCTTGAAACCCTTTTCCCAGTTCACGATCCTACACGATATCAAATTACCGAAACTTGTACACGATTTTGTACCGAGAAACCGCCAGAGGTGCAAAACCGGCCAACTTTTGGAATCAGTAACTTGCGTCTTTCCAACTGCGCGGCGTTTGTCCGAATCCCACAAGCCGCCCGAAAATGAATCTGCCGTAATACGGTGACTCCGCCAGCCTTCCACGCAGGGAGCGGAGTCCGGCAAGCCGTGGCTATTGCCCTTTTCGATTGTCCGCGGCACGTGATTTTGCGCCGTCATGCCGCCCGTTCCGGTGGCAATTGGCTCTTGGCGAGGTCCAGGAGCAGCCGGAGGGCACGGTTAACGGACTTGGAAGACCTTGGCAACTTCAGGGTCCAGAAACACGACGTTCGTTCCGGCCCTGTAATGCTGGTGATGCTTGCCCCGAACTCCAGTGGAGAAATCGTACTCCGGTCTCATGTCGTCGTCACTAACCAGATTGTCCTGCTTCATATCTTCTCCGCTCCCTTGGTGCAGCCTCTCTGGCACTGATGATACGGATACGGCCCTCCCGTTTAGTATAAGCCACCACCAGTAGGCGGCCTTGTACAGAACATCCGAGGCTCAGATATCGTCACTCCCAGTGGGTTTCCAAAGACAGTCATGGCTTCGGCGAAACAGTCGGATCGTATCAAGAATTAGCCCGAACGCCTGAGGCCATAAGATCCTTGCCCTTGGTCTCCGGCAACAGATACACCAACGCCCCGCCTGCCGCGAAGAAGACCGACGTGACCGCCAGGGCGCTGCCGATGCCGAAGCGGTCCGCCAGCGCTCCGATGGTGAGCGGCGCGAGCGCGCTCGCGGCGCGGCCTACGTTGTAACACAGCCCCTGCGCGGTCGCGCGGATCGCGGCCGGGAATAGCTCGGCCAGCATTGCTCCGAACACGCTAAAGTAGCCGTGTCCGAAGAAGCCGATTAGCGGGCCCATCAGCATTAGCGCCAGTTGATGGCGGCCCCATTGGCCGTAAATCGGCACCAGCACCGCCGCGGCCAGCACGAATGCCAGAAACACCGGGCGGCGGCCGAAGCGGTCCGACAGAAATCCGAACAGCACGTATCCCAGAAACGCGCCGATCTGCATCGGCACGATCCAGCCCGATGACTGGACGATG
>DATKNQ010000112.1:0-18187 GCA_035541265.1 Bryobacteraceae bacterium | reverse complement strand
GTATCTCCTGCTGCTGATTAACTTCGGTCTGCTCGGTTTGGTGGTGTGGCAGCTCACCAGGTCGCACTGGAGTACGCTGGCGGCGGCCTTCGTAATCGGAATCAACCCTACATTCACATCCGCGTACTTTGACACCGGCACAATCTACGACGTCCTCGCGTTCACGTTCTTCTGGGGCGCATTTGTCCTCTACGTGCGTCGCCGCCAATCGGGCCGGCTGCCGGGTTGGGGATATCTGGCGCTGGTCTTTGGCATGTTTGTGGCGGCGCTGGATGCTAAGGAGATCGCCGTATCGTTTCCGCTGGCGATTGGTCTGTACGAACTGGTTTGGCATCCTCCCGCATCTTGGTGGCCCGCGCGGCTATGGCGTTGGGCGCTCACGGAAGGCCGGCTGGCATGGATTGGAGGCGCGGCCGACATAGTCTACATCATCGGCAAGAGGTATGGCCCCGATTCTTTGTGGACCATGGATCTTTATCGCCCGCGCTTCTCCCTGGGGGCGTATGTCGAGTCACTGGCGCACTATCTTCGCGGTCTGATCTTCCATCCCGTAACGATTACGCCGCGGCGCATGGTGGAGTTACTGATCGCCATGCTGCTAGTAGCCATATTTACCCGGCGCCGGGCACTGCTCTGGGGGGCCGGGTTTATTGCCGCTGGAATCTTGCCGCTCGCCTTCATCCCCGGGCGAGACGGCTTCGCCTACCTGGTGCCCTCGGTCGGTTGGGCCGTCTATCTGGGCGGCTTACTGGATTGGCTGGTGACCTTGCTGGCAGCCCACCGTGCCCCCGTGCGCGTCGCCCTGCAGGCTTTGATTTTCGCGCTATTGGTGTTCAAGGTGGCGCATTGGCAGCACAAGTGGATCGACAGTCGCGCGCGCGTGAAGCACGCCGAGGAATACCGGTACCGGAATTACATCGCCATGATCGACAAACTGATTCCGAATCCCCGCCCCGGCGCGCACGTACTGCTGCTATCGGATGCGGAAGGCCGCGACGATTGGGATGTCTATTTTTTGCTGCGGCTGTTCTACGGAGACCGCGAAATGGATATCGGGCGCATGACTGTATGGAATCAGCGCCACACGAAGGTCGACCCGAAAACCTATGACTATGTCCTGGACTGGAACGATAGTCATTTCGTTCTGGTCGCTCAGAACCCGCCTAGAGCTACTTCACCGCCACGGTGACTGTATTTAATCCCGCAGTACCTCCCGCGCTGATGGTCACCGGCACGGCGGATCCCGGCGCGACGCCGGACGGCACCTGCGCGTTAATCTGCATGACGCCCGCAACCAGGCCCGGTGCGCCGCCCTGGTAGTTGACCGTCGCCGCCAGTCCCCCGATCGTCACCGTCACCGGCGCGACAGCCTGGGGTAATTGCCCGTCTGCAACCAGCGTCCCGTCTTCGACCGGCGGAGTCAGGACGCCGGCGCCCGTGGCGTAGATCGAGATCCACGATCCCCGCGCCGCCGGATTGCTCGCCGAGTTAACCGAAAGATCCTGGTTCAGAATCGCGCCTTGTCCGGATGCGCCGATCGTAAAGGTCGCGGGCGCCGTGGTGCTGACCGGCAGCGTGACGGCATACGAGGAACCGCTGGCGTCATAAACGCGCATCAAGGTCGATGACTTGCCGGCGACCGAGAAAGGCACCACCGCGTTGATCTGTCCCGCGGAGGCGTACAGCAGAGGAGCTGCGACCCCGTCAAATGTGACTGTGTGGCCGGCCAGCGAGGTGCTGATCTTTCCTTGCCCGTCCAGCACCGCCCCGATGGGAGTTGCCGGTCCGATACTGTAGCCGAATATCGTGATCAACTCGCCGGGCGCGACCGTATAGCTCGAGAAGCTGGCTGCATTCTCGACCGCCACGATCCCGGGAACCGGAAGCAGCCCGTAGACGACCACTTGCCCGGAATCCGTTGGCACATAAACCTTGCCGTTGGCCACCGTGGGGTTTGCGAATTTCGTGAAGTTTCCCATCGCATCGCGCGCGCCTTCCATGTCGCTGTTCCACAGTTCCTCGCTCACATCGAGCGCGTTAAAGGCGTGCAAAGAGCCGGGTGACGGAAGATTCGCACTCGCCACGGCGGTCGCCCAGAAGATGCCGCTCCCGGGTACCGAGCCGTTCGACGACACCGCCATGCCGCTAAACGGCAGCCCGTTCAATGCCGTGCTGTTCATCGCCAGTGGAGTGGTATTAAAGGTTCCGTTCTGCATCTGGTATTCGCGCAACGAGTCGTGGAAGGCCCAAAGATAAAGAATCGGGCCGCCCGGGAGACCCCAAAGCGCCGCGTTGAAGATAGCGAACTTGACCGGCGAAGTACCTTGGAAAACCTGCACCGCGTCCGAATCCGACGCCTGGTGCCCCAGGTTCGTCCGGTCGACCAACGCGACAAGGCCCGCCTTACCCCCCGCGATCAGCAGATTGGTTCCCGGTATCAGAATCGGACCATTCGAGCCGTAATCCAGATCATCATCGGTCCAGTCGGCGTATTCCGAGGGGGTAAACCAATCCGCGATATCCAGCGTCGAAGTCAATCGCAGCACGGTCTCGCCCCACGAGACCACGCCGTCATAATTGCCGTTACCTGTCGAACAATACACCGAGCCATCTGCATCCGCCGCCAATCCCCTGCCGCCTTGCCAGATCGCTGAGCCGGCCGCCGAGGGTGTGGTGTTGAAGATCGCCGTCTGCTGCTGCAGATCTGCGGCGCTATAGGCGACGATCCAGCCGTGCCACGGCGCATAGTCGCCGTGCGAGCCAAAGCTGATGTACACCGTACCGTTGGCCAGCAGCAGGCCCGGCCGCTGCAAGTGATCCGCGGCAATGAACTGGACCATTCCGTTCACGCTATCTCCCGAGCCGCCCCATCCGCTGCCCTCGACCGCCCCTTGAATCTGCACGGGTCCATTCATCTTTTCGCTGCCGTCCGTGATATCCAGCGCGTGGAGGTAAAAGGCCATGCTGCCGTTCACCAGCGTTTCATCGACCACGTAAAGCACACCGCCTGTCTTGTCGATCGCGGGTGTACCCAATATGCCGATCTCGTTCAGAATGTCGGAGTAAGGCTCGGCCCCCGCGATGCTGAACGACGCGGGATCGATCGAACTGCCCAGGTTGACATGCCACAGCGGCGCCGTTCCGGTGGTCGCGTCCGCATCAAACGCGTAGACGCTGTTGTGCATGGTGGCCACGTACAAGACGTTGCGCGTGCCTTTCCCCGCCATGTTCAGTGCATGGACATAGAGCGGCTGCGCGTAGACCTCCCCATCCACCGGAAACGTGTACAGCTTCCCGAACTGCGTGGGATTCACGTTGTTGGTGTTCAGTATCGATTCGTTCAGATTGGCGTTGGTGCGGTTGTTGTCGTAGTTCGCCGTCAACACGTCCACTTGCGCGCGCAAGACGCCGGCTGAGGCCATGAAGACGAGGCAAAGGGTTGTTCGATGCATGATTGTGTCAAAGGTGTTAAGAATAGCAAAAGCGCCAAAGAGGTTACATCGGGGAACGACAGGAATACCGCCTTAACCGGATTGTTTTCAGTACTGGTTAGGTTATACTGCCCGCTAAGGAGGCAAGATGATCACTCGGAGAGGCTTCGCTGCTCGCATTGGGGCGGCTATGGCGGTAGGACGGATGCTGCCGGAGATGGCTTACGCGCAGCGCGCGATGATTCATGGCAACCTGCCCAAGGACATGGTATGGCTGAATGCCAACGAAAACCCGCTCGGACCGCCCAAGCCTTCGCTCGCCGCGATGGCCGAGGTGCTGCCGTCGTCGGGACGGTATCACTACCAGCAAACCGGGGAATTCTACGCCGCGCTGGCGCACAGTGAGCATCTGCAGGCGGAGAACATTCTGGCCGGTTCCGGTTCGAGCGAGATGCTGCACGCCGCCGTGCACGCATTCACCGCGCCGGACCGGCCGCTGATCGCGATCTACCCAACCTACGAAGGTCCACCGGAGGTCACCCGGGCCATCGGCCGCCAGGTCATCCAGGTGCCGTTGCTGCCCAACTACGCGGCGGACGTCCACAAGCTGGCCGAAGCCGCTCGCGGCCAGCGCGGCTCGCTCATTTATCTCTGCAATCCCAACAACCCGACCGCGTCCATCACGCCGAAGTCCGAGATTGCCTGGCTGGTCGAGAATCTGCCGTCCGAAGCCATTTTGCTGATTGATGAAGCCTACATCCACTTCGGCGAGTCCCCCGAGTTGGAGTCCGCCATGTCTTATGTGCGGCAGGGCAAGAATGTGGTGGTGGCCCGCACGTTCTCGAAGATCTATGGCATGGCGGGAGTGCGCGCCGGTTTCGTATGCGCCCGGCCGGATCTGATCAAGCGCATGGAACCCTACCGCACCAACGTTCTGTCGGTGATCGCTATGCGTGCGTCCATGGCGGCCCTGGCTGAAAGCGGCACGCTGGTGCCCGAGCGGCGCGCCGTAAATGCCGGCGTGCGCCGCGAAATGAATGGCTGGTTGCGCGAGCGGCGTCTGCCTTTCATAGAATCCCAGGCGAACTTCATGATGATCGACGTGGGACGCAATGCCCGCGAGTTCATCACCAAAATGCCGTCGATGGGGGTCGCCGTAGGCCGCCCGTTCCCGCCGCTCGACAACATGCTGCGGGTCACGCTCGGTACGGAGCAGGAAATGCAGAAATTCCGCGAGGTCTTCTGGCGCGTCTACAAAGCCTAGCCGCGCATTTTCCGGGACTACCGGATCGCCAACAGCACCATAAACAGCAACAAAATGGCTAGGTCCGCGATCAGTCCCGCCCGGTTCTGCTGCAGCTCAATTAAGAGGCTGAGTTTGGGAAGTGAGCGCATGTTCGTTTACCCTGCGTATATGACGCCAGACGCGCCTCGCACGTTGCACCAAAATGCAGCACACGGTATCGGGGGCCTAGGAGGAACCGGCAGGCCGGATGCCGCCGGGTATCACGGACGACAGTCAAACCCGCAATAAATGTTCCGGCGGCTGGCTTGACTTTCGGATAAATCTAATCCTATCATATGGTTGAACACTACGCGGGGAATGCGGTCCTGCGATCTCCCGGAGGCCTATTTTGATCAAGCTGGATATTATCAACGAAGTTGTCAATAAGACCGGCATTACCAAGACCAAGGCCGAGATGGCCGTCGAGACGGTCTTCGAGTCTATGAAGAAAGCCTTGGAACAGGGAGACCGCATCGAATTGCGCGGCTTCGGGGTGTTCAATGTCAAGCCGCGCAAAACCGGCATCGGGCGCAATCCGCGTACCGGCGCCGAAGTCTCCATCCCCCCGGGGAAGGCCGTCCGCTTCAAGCCTGGCAAGGAGCTGCAGACCCTGCAATAGGCCGCGCGGGCGGATTATCGAATTGTGTCTCCTCAGGATTATTCGGCGGCTACTTTTCCCGCCTGCGCGGAGAACGGAAGCGGCCTCGGTTTGCCGCGCGCCTTTCCGCTCATCCACGAGCGCTATTGGCTGCATATCCTGCTGTTTCTGGTCACGCTCTTCTCCACTACCCTGGTAGGCTCCAGCCTGCAGTCCGATTTCGATCGCAATCTTCCTTTCGACGTCGAACATTATCTCTATGCCTTCGTCAACGTCTGGAGCCACCCGGGCCTGATCTGGCGCGGCTTGCCCTTCGCCATAACCCTGCTGACGATCCTGCTGGCACATGAGTGCGGCCACTACTTCGCCTGCCTCTACTACCGCGTGGATGCCAGCCTGCCCTACTTCCTGCCCGCACCAACCCTGATGGGCACCTTCGGAGCTTTCATCCGCATCCGCTCCGCGATCTACTCAAAGCGCGTACTGTTCGATATCGGTGTCGCCGGACCACTGGCCGGCTTCGTCTTCATTCTGCCCGCCCTGGCCGTGGGGGTCGCCTTCTCCAAAGTGATTCCCGGCATCGCGAACCAGGGCGACATCCAGTTCGGCACGCCGGGCCTGCTCTGGATCTTGCAGAAGGCCATCTTTCCCGGCGTTCCCGCAGGGGATATCTATCTGCATCCGGTCGCCCGGGCGGCCTGGATCGGCATCCTGGCCACCGCCCTGAATCTGCTGCCCATCGGCCAACTCGATGGCGGCCACATTCTCTACGCCCTGGCCGGCGACCGGCACAAGCTGCTCTCGAAGATCTTCATCGTTGCCTTGCTGCCCATGGGCTTCCGCTGGTGGCCGTGGTGGCTCTGGGCGGTCGTGCTGTTCTTCCTGGCCCGCCGCCATCCGGTGATCATCGATCCGTCCAGCCTCGGCCGTGGCCGGAAGTGGCTGGCGTTCATTTCGCTAGTGATCTTTCTGCTGTGTTTCACGGTGGCTCCCGTCATGGAGGGCGGCCCCTAAAACGGGAGTCATGAAGATCACTGCTACGATCATCACGCTCAACGAAGAACGTCATATTGTCCGCGCCATCGAAAGCCTGCGTTGTTGCGACGAGATTCTGGTGCTCGATAGCGGCTCGGCCGACCGCACCACCGAACTGGCCGAAAAATTGGGTGCGCGCGTGTTGGAGAGCCCCTGGCGCGGCTACGCCGGACAAAAGAACTGGGCCGCCGAGCAGGCCACCTACGACTGGATCCTCTCGCTCGACGCCGACGAAGCCCTCAGCGAAGCCCTCGAAGGTGAGATCTGGAATCTCAAGAAGAATGGCCCGAAGTCCGACGCTTACACCATGCCGCGGCTGGCTCAATACCTGGGCCGCTGGATCCTGCACAGCGGTTGGTATCCCGACCGCAAGATCCGGCTTTACAACCGCCAGAAAGCGACCTGGGTCGGCGACTTCGTGCACGAAAGCGTGCAGGTGCGCGGCCGTCTCGGGCATCTCGAATCGAACCTGCTGCACTTCACCTGCGATTCGCTTTCCGAGCATCTGAAGACCATGGACCGATATACTACGCTGGCGGCCGAAGAACTCGTCTCGCGCAAGACGCCGATCGGCTGGAGACACCTGATCCTCGATCCGGCCTGGACCTTCGTCAAAACCTATTTCCTGCAGAGCGGCTTTCTCGATGGCATCGAAGGCCTGACCATCGCCTACATGGCCGCCCTGTACACATTCCTGAAGTACGCCAAGACCCGCAACATGACTTCGGGCCGCTGAGCAAACCGATGCAGATCCTTCATCTGGATTCCGGCCGCGAAATGCGCGGCGGACAATGGCAAGCCTTACGGCTGATCGAAGGACTGACCCGCCAGGGTATCGCTGGCACCCTGCTCACCCCGCGCGGCTCACCCCTTTGGGAGCAATCCCGCGCGCTCGGCGTTAAAACCGAACCGCTGCACCTTTGGACCCTCCGCCGTCTCTCCGGCGACGCCGATCTTGTGCATGCGCACGATGCCCGCACTCACACCCTAGCCGCTGTGTTCAGCCGCGCGCCGCTGATCGTCTCCCGCCGCGTCGCCTTTCCCATCCGCTCCGCGTGGAAATACCGGCGCGCCAACCGCTACGCGGCCGTGTCTCAATTCGTCAAACAAGTGATGATGGCGGGCGGCGTGCCGGAGCCGAAAATCGCGGTAGTGTACGATGGCGTGCCGCTCGCGCCGGTCTCTCCAGGTGGAACTACGGTGGTTGCGCCCGCGACCGGCGACCCGCTCAAGGGCGTCGCGTTGGCCCTCGACGCCACGCGCCGTGCCGGCGTGGATCTGTTGCTTTCGCGCGACCTCGCTTCCGACCTGGCCGGCGCCGGCTTGTTCCTTTATCTCACGCACTCTGAAGGCCTCGGTTCCGCCATCCTGATGGCGATGGCCGCCGGCGTGCCGGTGATCGCCAGCAACATCGGCGGCATCCCGGAGATCGTTTCTCACCGCGAGAACGGCTGGCTCACGGAAAACGATCCCGAGACGATTGCCGCTGCCATTCGCGAATTGCTCGCCAATCGTCCGCTGGCGCGCAGCCTGGCTGCCCGCGGACGCCAGACGGTGGCGGAGAGGTTCTCACTCGACCAGATGATCCAGAACACGATTTGTCTCTACCGGCAGGTGCTCGCTTGCTAGAAGCCTGTCTCGCCCTGCTGTTCGGTCTGCTGATCGGCAGCTTCCTGAACGTGTGCATCTTTCGCCTGCCGCAGGATTTCTCCGTCGTGCGGCCGCGCTCTTACTGTCCGGCCTGCCAGCACCAGATCGCTTGGTACGACAACGTTCCACTGCTCAGCTTCGTCGTGCTTGGCGGGCGCTGCCGCCACTGCCAAACCGCGATTTCCTGGCGTTATCCGATTGTGGAACTCTCGACCGCGTTGCTGTTCTTTGTCTTCGTCCTGCACCTCGGCCCGACGCTGCCCGCCCTCAAATTCTGCCTGTTGAGCGCGTTGCTGGTCGGGCTGATCTTCTCCGATCTCGAAGAACGCATCCTGCCCGACGAATTCACTCTGGGCGGCACCGTGGCCGGGCTGGTGCTCGCCTGGTTCGTGCCGGTGAATGACGACATAGCCGAAGTCCTGCTCTGGATGTTCGGCGTTCATCGGATGGCGCACTGGTCGTCGATCGCCGAGGCGGTCATGGGCGCAGCCGTGCCGTGCGTATTTCTCTGGTTCGGCGGCTGGCTCTATTTCAAACTGCGTCACCGTGAAGGCCTCGGTCTCGGCGATGTCAAACTGGTCGCCATGGCCGGCGCGTTTCTCGGCTTGCACGGTGCGCTGCTCACCTTGATCGCCGGCTCCCTGGGCGGCTCGGTGATCGGTTACGCGTACATCAGGATCACGCACAAGGATCCCGCGACCTATGAGCTGCCCTTCGGCACTTTTCTGGGCGTAGCTGCCATAGCCGTGGCGCTGGGCCTGTTCGGAGCGCCGGCTTGAGCGGACTCGGCGCTAATGGTAAAGTCACAGGAATGAGGATCATCCTACTCACTCTGCTCGCGGCCGCCAGCGCCTTTGCGCAAAAGGTGGACGTCGAGTTCGATCCAGGCGCGGCCTTTCCCAGATATCACACCTTCCACATTCGTGAAGGCCGCTTAAATAGCCGCAATCCCGAGTGGAACAGCGAACTGGTGAAGAAACGCATCGAGTTCGATATCGAGAAGGAACTCACAGCCAAGCATCTGTATAAAGTCGATGGTCCCGCCGATTTGAACGTGGTGTACACTTTCGGCTCCATGCGCCGCATGCAGCCGGAGGCTTATCCGGCCGGTTGGCGCGGCTGGGGCACCCGCGTGGTCGCGGTGCCGTACGCCGAGGGCACCCTGGTCATTGATCTGCGTGACGCGCATACCCACTCGATGGTCTGGCGCTCCATTGCCCGGGTCGAAAAGCACGATCCGCACAAAGTCGAAGAAAAGATCGACGACATGGTCCATAAGTCGATGCGCAAGTATCCGCCTAAAGTCAAGTAGCTTGCCGCGTTGGTATTCGATCGCACACTTACTCTGACCGGCCTTCGCAAAATACAGTCCGAGCCTTAGTCTCACGCTTTCGTTCCGCCGCATCCATTAAGTAGTTCAGAAAATACAACATTTGGAGTCGATCGGGATGAAAGTCAATCGGATGATTATTAGTGGATCAGTCGCCGCCGCCATGGCGATTCTGCCCGTGGCGGGTATGGCGGCCGAGCGTGAGTGCGTTATCGGCAAGCCAACTCCGGCTTCTTATACGTGGAATTTTCGCGCGGAGACCGATGGTATTTTTGCGCAGATGAAGAACGAGGCGTGGCAGGCGCGTGAGCATGCCGAGCAGTTACAGGCCTTCGCCGGCGATGCCGAGCCGCTGCAGTGGCAAAGCCATCTCAACCAGTTACAGCAGGTTCGCGCGGCCGTCAACGATATGGGCGAGAAGCTTTGCCGGCTCGAGTCGATCCGCCGCGTGGACTCGCCCTGGCAGCGCAAGGAAATCAGTCGCATCGCCAGGCGGGTGATGCTGCTCGCGGACAACACGCAGGACGCTCTGCAATTCGGCGACACGCATCGCGAAACTCTCTGGGAGCCGGCCTATCAGAAATACGTGGATAGCATCTACAGCCAGGCTCTGGCACTGACAAAGTCGCTGGACCGGGCCGCCAACTACGGTAAACAACATTCGTGAGGTGAAACGATGAGACACAAAATTAGCGCTGCACTTACGGCTGCGAGCTGCGTTTTTCTGCTCGCGGCTCCCGTCCTCGCCGCGAACAAACCGAACAAGCCGATGAAGTCCGCGGAACGCACGGCCTGGCCGGCCGAGACGCTCTCGGGCAAGATCGTCATGGTCAAGCCCGCGTTGAAACTCGCCGTGGTCAAAGGACCCGACGGCGTGCCGTTTGACATGATCGTCACCCACTCGACACTCATCCGCGCGAACGGCCAGAAGCTCTCTCTTTCCGGTCTTTCGTCGGACGTCAATAAAAAGGTCTCGGTCAAGTTCGTGCCGGAAGGGCGGGGAGATGTCGCCCGCACCATCCACGTGAACGGCTGACACTGCCGGGCGGGGCACCGTTCGCCAATTCGCGCCGTTGTAACATTGACCTGATGCCCCGTACTCAATTGCTGGCCTTGTTCTGTTCCTTAGCCGCTGTCTCGATGGCGCAAACCGCCAACGACACCGGCAAAAACAAAGACAAAGAAAAGAAGAAGGAGGAGCAAGGCCTGCAGTACCGCCTGATCGGCCCGTTTCGCGGTGGCCGATCCCTCACAGCCTCGGGCGTGCCGGGCCATCCCTCAATTTATTATTTCGGAGCCACGGGCGGTGGCATCTGGAAGTCAACCGATGGCGCCACAACCTGGAAGCCCATCTTCGATCATGAAAAGTCTTCCTCGATCGGCAGTCTGGCGGTAGCGCCGTCGGACCCGAACGTCATTTACGCCGGCACGGGTGAAGGCTGCATCCGCGGCAACGCAGCCACGGGCGACGGAGTCTACAAATCCGTCGACGCCGGCAAGACCTGGACAAACACCGGCCTCCGCGATTCGCGCGCGATCGGCAAGCTGATCATTGATCCGCACGATCCAAATATTGTTTTCGTCGCCGCGCTCGGCCACCCGTATGGGCCAAACCCGGAGCGCGGCATTTTTCGCACCACCGATGGCGGCAAGACCTGGTCGAAGGTTCTGTACGTCGACGAAAACACCGGCGGCATCGACGTCACCTTCGATCCGCACAATTCGCACATCCTGTTCGCCGCCATGTGGCAGGTGCGCCGGCTGCCCTGGACGCTGATCAGCGGCGGGCCGGGGAGCGGACTCTATCGCTCGGGCGATGGCGGAACCACCTGGACCAAGCTCGACGGCGAAGGCCTGCCCGAAGGCCCCTACGGCAAAATCGGCGTGGCGGTCGCCGCGAATTCCGATCGCGTTTATGCCCTGATCGAGGCTCACAACGGCGGGCTTTACCGCTCCGACGATGGCGGTGACAAGTGGGAACTGATCAATCCGGATCACCGCTTCACGCAGCGCGCCTGGTATTACATGCACGTCGTGGCCGACCCCAAGGACCCGAACACCGTCTACATCCTGAACGTCGACTTCCACCGCTCGGTCGACGGCGGCCGCACCTTCAACAAGATCAAAGTCCCCCACGGTGACAATCATGGCCTCTGGATCGATCCGATGAACCCCAGGCGCATGATCCAGACCGACGATGGCGGTGCGACTGTTACGGTCGATGGCGGCGAACATTGGACCGCGCAGGATAATCAGCCTACCGCGCAGTTCTATCACGTGATCACGGACAATCGCTTTCCGTATTACCTGTACGGCTCGCAGCAGGACAATTCGAGCGTGGCGATCGCCAGCCGCGGCTCGGAAGGCGGCACCATCGAGCGCGAAGACTGGTATCCGGTGGGTGGCGGCGAGGCGGGATACATCGCGCCGTACCCGCCCGATCCCGACATTGTCTTCGCGGCGGACTATCAAGGCCTGCTGACGGCCTTCGACAAGCGCACCGGTCAGGCCAAAGTCATTGGCGTTTCCGCCGCACTCAGTGACGGCAAGGGCGCCGCCGGCCTGGACCATCGTTTCCAGTGGACCGCGCCCGTGCTGGTTTCGCCGCACGATCCCGAAGTCTTGTATCACGCCGGCGAGCGGCTCTTCAAGACCACCGATCGCGGCATGCATTGGGAGGCGATCAGCGGCGATCTGACACGCGACGACAAATCCAAGCAGCAGCCTTCCGGCGGCCCCATCACCATCGATGACACGGGCACGGAATACTACGACACCATCTTCGCGGTTTCCGAATCGCCCCTGGTCAAAGGCCTGATCTGGGCCGGCGCCGATGACGGCCTTGTGCACGTCACCCGCGATGGCGGCAAGAATTGGACCGACGTCACACCGAAGGAAATGCCCGAGTGGAGTAAGATCAGCCAGATTGACGCCTCGCCGCACGATCCGGGCACGGCCTGGGTCGCGGTTGACCGCCATGCCAACGACGATCTGCGTCCTTACATCTACGCCACCACAGACTACGGCAAGAGCTGGAAGCTGCTCGTGGACGGGATACCCGCCGGCTCGTTCGTGCGCGCCGTGCGCGAAGATCCCGGCCGCAAGGGCCTGCTGTTCGCCGGAACAGAGGCCGGCGTTTATGTTTCATACAATGCCGGTGTGAAATGGGAGCCGCTGCAGCTCAACCTGCCGGTCACGCCGGTACACGATCTGGTGATTCACGGTAACGACCTGGTGCTCGCCACTCACGGCCGCTCGTTCTGGATCCTCGACGACATTTCGCCGCTCCGCCAGACGAGCGACGCGTCCCGCGATTCCGCGGTCTGGCTCTACAGCCCCGCCCCGGCTTACCGCTTGCACGTGGCGCCCCCACCCAAGGAATCTTCTACAGCGGGCCAGAATCCGCCCGCCGGCGCCGTCATTTATTTCAACGTCAAGCAGAAGCCCAAGGATGCCTCGCTCGAAATTCTGGACGCGCAGGGCGCGCCGGTGCGGCGCTACTCATCATCGGAGCTGGAGCGGACGGACGAGCCGCTCGATCCCGATGATGACAAGCCCAAGAGCGAGCTCGAAATCAAGCCCGGCCTGAACCGCTTCGTGTGGGATCTGCGCTACCAGAGCGCGCCGCGCGTCAAGGATTATTACCTCTATGAATACAACGGCGCAAAAGGACCCATGGCGCTGCCTGGAAAGTACACAGTCCGCCTGACGGTGGATGGCAAGATCCTCAGCGCGCCGCTCGAACTGAAGCTCGATCCGCGCGTGAAGACGCCGATCTCGGACCTTGAGAAACAATTCGCCGCCCTGGTGCAGATTCACGCCGCGCTCGCCCGCGTTTACACGGCAGCGAACCAGATCATCGATCTGCGCGCGCAGCTTCAGGATCTGCAGAAGCGAATCAAACTCGCCGAACTCCAGGCGCTCGACGAGAAGCTCGGCGCGCTGCAAGGTCACCTGATCAACCTGAAGATCCACGCAAATGAAGACTCGCTCAACTACGGTCTGGGCCTTGATGGCAGCCTGGCCGCCCTGGCGCTGATCGTCGACAGCGATTCCGATTCGGCCCCCACGGAAGCCGCCGTGCAGCAACTCGACAAAGTGAAGATAGAGGCCGAGCAGTATCTGAAGCGCTGGTCCGATATCCAGCAGGCCGACCTGCCGGCACTTCAGCAGGCAGTCGCCCAGCGGGGCATTAAGCCGCTAATGGTCAGATGATCGATTCGGCGGCTGTGCGGCCGCGGCCACCGAAGTTTCAACCAGCGGCCGGATCAGTCGCAGCGCCGGCCGCGTGTTGTACTGCGCGCGATACTGGCGATGCGCCGCATCGTCGGGGAAGTGCTGGCCGCCTCCGTACGGATACTGCGGCATCGCATGGAACGGCAGCGGCTCCACGCTCTGCGAATAGGCCGTGTTGGCATCCGCGTCCTTCGCCCAGCCGTCGACGAACAGGAGAAAGTCGCGCTTCCAGCCCGCGCGCAAAGGACCCGCGGCGTTCGCGGGGAACAGCAGCTTCAACTCATCGCCCGAGCCCATGATTACCAGTTCGTCGTCGATTGCCCCGACCAGCGGCAACACGTCGCCATAGCGTGTGTAGAGTCCCGGGGTCGGATTCCACATCGAAACCGGCATCCAGTCGCCGTAGGCAAAACGCTCGGGCTGCATGCGCCGCGCATCGATCACGGGCTTCGAGAATCCGCGGAAGTGCAGGTCCGCCGCCGTAGCGTTGATGTCCGTCAACCGCACGTCTGGCGCGGCATTATTTTCGCTCAGGAATATTTCGTCCCAATACACGCACAGGTTGGTGACGATGCGCACTTCGCGCGAGCGCGACAGGAACTTCCCGGTCAAGTCGACCGCGATCGTCTTGGGCTTGCCCGCCGGAATGCCCATGTCTTCGATCACGGTCTTCCATTTCCCGTTCGCATCCTTAACCTGCAGATACGGCAGCACCAGATCCTTGTGCGCCTGCGACGCCGCCATGAAGGTGCTGCCATCTGCCCAGTCAACCCACCCGTTCAGGATCAGCACGGCGCGATTATCCGGCGCTGCGTTGCCGAAATCCAGATCCAGGTGGTGCATCTCGGCGACGTCCAAATAGCTGCGCCGGAAGCCATCCGGATACGTCTGGTCGCGCCGCAGCAGCCGCGGCAGCACATCGCGCCCCTGGTTGTCACGCGCGCTTACGGGATAAATCCGCCGCTTCGCGCCGAACAGCCGGAACTCCGGAAACGGCGGCGATTTGAATTTGTCGTTGGTGAAGATCTCCGTGTCCGCCGGATGATCCACCGCGATCAGCTTCACCCGGTCGAGATACGAAACCTCGTGCAATTCCTCGGTGATGCGCACCTCGTAGCGTCCGTTCACGGCCTGCAAAGCGTCGCCGGGAATCTGCACGTATTCGTCGTGATCCACCGGGAAGTAGCTGCCGTCGCCCGATGCCGCGCCGAGCGGCGCCACGCCCAGCACGTCCGTGATGAACCGGAACCGGCTGCCGTCCCACGTGAAGATCATGGGGCACGATCCCGAAAGCCGCTGCGCCTCCGGATAATCGGTCCATTGATCGGCCGGCTTTTCCATCTCATCCTGGATCAGGCCGTTGGACCAGGTAATGCGCACGGCATCCGCGCTCTTGTAAGAATCGAGGCCGAACTCGAGCGGCACGCCGTGGTACGTGCGCTTCTGATAGCTGGTGCCCGTCTTGATCTCGACCTTCGCCGCCTCCGCCAGCTTCATGCTCTTCACGCCGGAGAGCTCCACGCCGATCCAGTGGTTGTGCGTTTCGGTGGTGTTGCGCAGCATGTGCAGCGAGCCATCGGCCGCGATCATTGCCATGTCCATGCGACCGTCGCGATCGAAATCGGCAGTAGCCGCGACCGCCGCCGCGGGCGCTTCGAGCGGCAGCTTCTCAAAATGGTCGAACCCTTGATTGCGAAACGCGCCGTTGCCCGCCACCAGATCGGCGATGCCGCGATTGTCGAGATCGATGAACGCCAGCGGCGTCTTCAGTTCCAGACCAGTCAACGGCTCGAGCTTGCCGTGATGGTTCACCAGCAGAAGCCCGCCGGCTACCAGATCGGTCCAGCTATCGTTGTTCTCGTCGATGGTGCTCAAGCCGCGCGTTCCCGCCGGCAGCGAGTCGAGCGGTTCGGCTTCATACTTGCCGAGAAGCCGGTCGCGGTACAGGATGCCCGCGTGATCGCGATACGACACCGCCAGGTCCATGCCGTTCGTGTCCGGAACCAGATCGATCATCGCGGCGTCGATCGCGTCGCCTTTCTGAAACGGAAACGCGGCCGTGTCGTCGCTGAAGCCCGCCGCGCCATTGTTGCGCGCGAGCTTCGAATCCGCGCCCAGCAGGAACAGATCCAGGTCGTAGTCGTGATCGAAGTCCAGCCACACTGCTTTGGCGAAACGGCCTTCGGGCAGCTTGATTGCGGCCTTCTCGAACTTGCCCTTGTTGTTGTGATAGAGTGCCGCGCCTGATTTCGTGATCACGCACAGATCGGGAAGACCGTCGTTGTCATAATCGCCGGCTGCAATCGACACAATGTCTTTCAACCCAGCCAAACCGGAATCAGCCACAAGCGTGGTGCCGTTCCTATAAAGCCGCGCTCCGTTCGCTGACCATGCCAGCAACGCCGGCTGCCGGTCGCCGACGGCATCCAGCACCAGCAGGCCAGAACTCGCCGCATCGAATCCGTCCGCGACCTTGTGGTCTTCGAATTTGGGCGGCGCCACCGGATCGCTCTCCGGCCGTTGCGCGATCGGATCGTAAATCTCGGCGTAGTAGCTCCACTCCATGTCTTCCGGGATCACCGCGCCCTCGGTGAGCGCTTTGATCCTCTCGAAGACCTTCAGCTCGCGCGCCGCATCGGCCGCGCGCCCCGACTGGCGATAAAGGTTGTAGAGCTGGAAGTGCGGCGCCGCCAGGTTCGGATTCAGTTTCTCCGCGATCTGAAACTCGCGAATGGCATCGTCCCGTTTGTCGACGGTCTTATGCAGCACGCCCAGGTTGTAATGCGACACCGGCTCATTCGGCACCAGCCGCAGCAGGCCTTCGAACTGCGCGACGGCCTGGGCGTAGTCGCCTTCTTTCTTGTAATGGATGCCGAGGTTGAACCACGTGTGCGGGATCTTCGGATCGAGCTTCTGCGCGCGCTGCAATTCGGCAACGCCCTCTTTCGTCCGGCCCGCATGCAGCAGCGCCAAGCCGTAATTGATCATCTCGCGCGGCGAAGTGGGTGCCAGGTCGAGAGCCTTCTTAAACTCGTCCACGGCCTGCGCCTGCATGGTGGGGTTCTCGTAGAAGGCCTTGCCCAGGTTGCGATAGTGCCCCAGCCGGTCCTGCTCCACGCGCGACGCGTCCGCGCCCCACAGCAACACCAGAGCGGCTCCCGCTAAAACGGCGCCGGCGATCCCGATGCGAATCCGCTTCATCATGGCCATTATGTCAGGCAAACAACCGCGCGAAATGCGATCCCGGTTTCACGATGGTCTGGTTGCGCTCGGGCCCGGTTGAAATGCAGCCCACTTCCACGCCGCTCTTCTTCTCCAGAAAATCGAGATAATCGCGCGCCGGCGCCGGCAACTCACTGTATGTCGAAATGCCGAATGTTGCGGTGCGCCAGCCCGGCATGCATTCGTAAACCGGTTCGAGCGCGGCCATCTCTTTGATCGTCGCGGGCATGTCCGCCGTTTCCTTTCCGCCCAGACGATAGCCCACGCACACCGGGATCTTCTCCATTTCGTCGAGCACGTCGAGCTTGGTCACCACCAGGCTGTCGAAGCCGTTGATCATCACCGCGTACCGCATCAGCGGCACGTCGAACCATCCGCAGCGCCGCGGCCGCCCCGTCACCGAGCCGAATTCGTTGCCGCGTTTGCGAATGTGATCGCCCCAGGAATCCAGCGCCTCGGTGGGGAACGGCCCGCCGCCGACGCGCGTGATGTAGGCCTTCGATACGCCGATCACGCCGCCAATGCGGGTGGGCGGCACACCCGTGCCGGTACAAGCGCCGCCCGCCGAAGCGCTCGACGAAGTCACGAATGGGTAGGTACCGTGATCGATGTCGAGCATGGTGCCTTGTGCGCCTTCGAACATTACGCTCTGGCCGGCGGCCATGGCGTCATGCAGCAGCCGCGCCGTGTCGCAGACCATTGGCCGGATGCGGTCCGCCAGGCTCTCATATGTGGCGCGCACCGCTTTCGCATCGATCCCGCTATCGACGCCCAACGCCTGCGCGGCGGCCAGATGCTCCGCCACCAGCGTATCGAAGAGCGGCTCGAAAACTTCGCGATCGATCAGGTCCGCGATGCGCATCCCGCGCCGCGCGATCTTGTCCTCATAGCAGGGGCCGATGCCGCGCGACGTGGTGCCGATCGAAGTGCGGCCGGGCCGCATCTCGCCCAGCTTCTCCATCAGGCGATGCGTGGGCAGCAGCACCTGCGCACGATTGCTGATAAACAGATTGCCCTCGACCCTCAGGCCGGCGGCTTCGAGCATCTGAATCTCTTCGAGCAGCGCGGCGGGATCAATCACCAGGCCGTTGCCGATTACCGACTTCTTGCCCGGCCGCAGGATGCCGCTCGGAATCAGCTTCAGCACGAATTTGCGGTCTCCGATGCGTACCGTATGGCCGGCGTTGTGCCCGCCCTGATAGCGGGCCACGATATCGAAATGCGCGGAGAAAAGGTCGACCACCTTCCCCTTGCCTTCATCGCCCCATTGCGCGCCCAGGATAATTACGTTGCTCATGACCAAACCCATTCATTCTACCGCATGTGATAATCTGACCTTTTATGCAGCTTTCGGAAGTTTACCTGAAGCTCGGTGAAAACGGTTTCAAAAGGCTGATTCA
>DATKNQ010000111.1:0-13573 GCA_035541265.1 Bryobacteraceae bacterium | reverse complement strand
TCGGCGCCCAGCAGCGCGGCGATGGTCACGTCGCGGCCGGTTTGCAGCTTGCCGTCGGTCTGCACGCGAATGCGCCCGCGCAGATCGTTCATCACCAGCACCTGCTGCGTTTCGGCGAGGCCGAGTTCCCACGGGATGCCTGCGTGCTTGATGGAGCTCAGCGGTGAAGCACCTGTGCCGCCCGAATCGCCGCTGATCAGGACCACGTCCGCATGCGCCTTCGACACGCCCGCTGCGACCGTGCCGACGCCGACCTCCGCCACCAGCTTGACGGAAATGCGCGCCCGTGGATTGACGTTCTTCAAATCGTAAATGAGCTGCGCCAGGTCTTCGATCGAATAAATGTCGTGGTGCGGCGGCGGCGAAATCAGGCCGACGCCCGGAATCGAGTGCCGCACGCGCGCGATCACTTCATCCACTTTGTGGCCCGGCAACTGGCCGCCTTCGCCGGGCTTCGCGCCCTGCGCCATCTTGATCTGCAGCTCTTCGGCATTCACCAGGTAATTCGCGGTCACGCCGAAGCGCGCCGACGCGACCTGTTTGATCGCGCTGCGCCGCCAGTCGCCGTTGCCGTCGCGTGCGAAGCGGGCTTCGTCCTCGCCGCCCTCGCCGGTGTTCGACTTGCCTCCGATGCGGTTCATGGCGATGGCCAGCGTCTCGTGCGCTTCCTTCGAAATCGAGCCGAACGACATGGCGCCCGTCGCAAAACGCTTCACGATGTCGCTGGCCGGCTCGACATCTTCAATCGGCACCGGCCGCGCGCTCTTCTTGAACTCCAGCAGGCCGCGCAGAGTACACAATTGCCGGCTCTGATTGTCGATCAGGTCCGTGTATTCCTGGAACGTCTGCGGATTCTGCTGCCGCACGGCGTGTTGCAGTTTGCTGATGGTTTGCGGATTCAGCAGGTGATACTCGCCGCGCACCCGATACTGATAATTGCCGCCCACCGGCAGCTCCGTGTCGTGATCGGTGACCGGCTGGAACGCCAGCGCATGCTTCATCTGCGCCTCGCGCGCCAGCACCCGCAGACCGACGCCTTCGATGCGCGAAGGCGTGCCGGTGAAATATTTCTCCACCAGCGATTTGTTCAGCCCGATGGCCTCGAAGACCTGCGCGCCGCGATAGCTCTGCAGCGTGGAAATGCCCATCTTCGAAAACGTCTTCAGCAGGCCCTTGTTCAGCGCCTTGATGTAGTTCTCCTGCGCGTGCGCCGGATCGGGAAGCTGCGAAAGCGTCTCGAAAGCCAGGTACGGATTCACCGCGCTCGCGCCATAGCCGATCAGCAGTGCGAAGTGCATCACCTCGCGCGGCTCGCCCGATTCAATGATCAGCGCCACCTGCGTGCGCGTCTCCTCGCGCACCAGGTGATTGTGTACGGCTGCCAGCGCCAGCAGGCTGGGGATCGGCGCATAGTCCTTGTCCACGCCGCGGTCGGAAAGAATCAACAGCGTGTAGCCGGATTGAATGGCCAGCGACGCGCGGCGGCAAAGCGAATCGAGGGCACGCTCCAGATTCGCCGTGCAGTCCGGCGGACCCTGATGCGCCGGTCCCGGTTCATTCACCGAGAAAAGCGTGGGCAGCGTGGTAGCCAGAAACTCGCCCTGCGAAACGCGCCGTAGTTTTTCCAGGTCGCGATTGGTCAGGATGGGATGCGGCAGCCGCAGTGTGTGGCAATGCCGCGGCGTCTCATCCAGGATGTTGCGCTCCGTGCCGATGTAGCTGATCAGCGACATGACCATCTCTTCACGGATCGGATCGATCGGCGGATTGGTCACCTGCGCGAACAGTTGCTTGAAATAATGAAACAGCGGCTGCGGCCGGTCCGAAAGACAGGCGAGCGGCGTATCGGTGCCCATCGAGCCGATCGGCTCCTGGCCCTGTTCGGCCATCGGCGCGAGGATCATCTTGATGTCTTCGTCCGTGTAGCCGAAGGCCCGCTGGCGGCTCAGCAGCGTGTCTCGATCGGTATGATGCTCGCGTGACGGATCGGCCAGTTGGTCGAGCGTCACCTGGTTTTCCGCCAGCCACTCGGTGTACGGGCGCCGCGAATACAGGCGCTCTTTGATCTCCTTATCCGAGACGATGCGCCCTTCGACCGTATCGACCAGAAACATCTTGCCGGGCTGCAAGCGACCCTTGCGCTTCACGTTCTCCGGTTTCACCGGCAGCACGCCGGTTTCCGACGACATCACCACCATGTCATCGTGTGTGACCAGGTAGCGCGCCGGACGCAGCCCGTTGCGGTCGAGCGTGGCGCCGATCAGGCGGCCGTCGGTAAAAGCGATCGCCGCCGGCCCGTCCCACGGCTCCATCAGCGAAGCATGATACTCGTAAAACGCCCGCTTCTGCTCGTGCATGTGCGGATTGCTCGACCAAGCTTCCGGGATGAGCATGGCCATCGCGTGCGGCAGGTCGCGGCCCGCCATGAACAGCAGCTCGAGCGCGTTATCGAAATTCGCCGAATCGCTGCCGCCCGGCGCCACGATCGGGAACAGCTTCTTGAGGTCGTCGCCGAACAATGGCGAAGCCAGCACCGACTGCCGCGCGTGCATCCAGTTCACGTTGCCGCGCAGGGTGTTGATCTCGCCATTGTGCGCCACATAGCGGAACGGATGCGCAAGCTGCCAGGTGGGAAACGTGTTCGTCGAGAAACGCTGGTGCACCAGGCACAGCGCGCTCATCACGTCGGGGTCGGAAAGCTCGCCGTAAAAATCCGCCATCTGCGGCGCCAGCAGCAGGCCTTTGTAAACGATAGTGCGCGCCGAAAGCGACGGCAGATAGAAATCGCCCTTGTTCGGCAGGTTGGTGCGCGCGACCTCGGCTTCGGCGCGTTTGCGCACGATGTAGAGTTTCCGTTCGAGTGAATCGGGATCGATCGGCTGCTCGCAGCCGATGAAGATCTGCTGGATGTAAGGCTGCGACGCGCGCGCCACGCGGCCAATGGCGTCGCCATCCACGGGAGTGTCGCGCCAGCCGAGCACCGTCAGCCCCTCTTCACGCACAATGCGCTCGAGGGTGCCTTCGCACGAAAGGCGCTGATGCGGCTCGACCGGCAGGAACGTCATGCCGACGCCGTACTGCCCTTCCTCCGGCAGCGTGAAGCCGAGGGTTGCGCATTCGCGCGCAAAGAACTTGTGGGGGATCTGGATCAGGATGCCGGCGCCATCGCCCGTCTCCGGATCGCAGCCGCAAGCGCCGCGATGCGTCAAGTTAATCAGAACCTGTATGCCCTTGGCGATGATGTCGTGGGATTTGTGACCCTTGATGCTGGCGACGAAGCCAATGCCGCAGGAATCGTGCTCAAAGCTGGGGTCGTAAAGGCCCTGCGCGTTGGGTAGACCGGGGATACACTTGGACTCGGTCATGTTCTCTCCGTGGAATATTCCAAGTGTAGCAACTGCTGAATTATCATGCAATAGGAAGTTGCAATTCCAATACAATAAGTATTTCTAATGCTATGCAACGCCTATTACATTTGGAAACAATACCTTATCGCTAAGACGGTAATATCTCAAACAAACAAGTCAAAGCAGCACTGGCCGGAGGTGGTACAAAAACATCCGAAGCATAGGACTATTGAATCATCACGTCCGTAAAGAGCTCTTCGAAGGCCGCCCGCGTGTCCGTAAACTTCTGAAAATGGTATCGGTTCATACGCAGGGCGACACCTTGCGCGTCGTTCCGCACCAGCCGCCCGGAGATGCACAGCTCCAGAAACGGTGCATTTCCTAAAACCGCTGGCCAGCGCACCGAAAGCTCGACCGACGAACCGTACGCTACGGTCTCGTCGGGGTGAAAGAAGACGCCGCCGCTGCTGAGGTTCGCCGTCCGCCCGGCACCGGTAGAAACGACTCGATCGTCTTTAATAATGCGATATTCCAGGTCCAGTTCGATGGGGTAGCGGCGCTGTAGCCGCCGGTCGCCGCGAATGATATCTTTAGCCACTATGGTCTCCGAAAGCCCCATTATGCTTGAGGCGGGGAGGGCAAAGTAGTCATGCGGGTACTACAGAGGTACGCGGCGGGTGAACCCGCGTACTAAGCCGAACGTGTCTACTGCTCTATTTTGAACACTACGCCGCCGACGTACGCGCCGCCGAGCGTGGTCGTGCCAGACAAATTGCCGGCGGAGTCGAGCCATCAGCCGTCCCCGACTCGCCGCAGCTATAGGGCACGGTCCCTTGGCCGGATGGAGTGCTACCATGCATAAATCACCCGGCTGTGACATCATGCCCTCGATCTATATCCAAACACCGGTTCCCGGGCCGATTTCCCAGGCTCTAGCCGCCCGCCGCGCGCAATCCGTGCCGCGCGGCGTCTCGCAGGTCACGCCCATCTTCGTCAGCCGCGCGGAAGGCGCTGTCATTGAAGACGTCGATGGCAACCGCTTCCTCGATTTCGCCGGCGGCATCGGCTGCCTGAACGCCGGCCATTGTGAGCCGGGCGTGGTTGCGGCGCTGCACGCGCAGGCCGATCGTTTCCTGCACACTTGCTTCATGGTCGCGCCCTACGAAAGCTATGTGCGGCTGGCAGAGAAGCTGAATGCGCTGGCGCCTGGACCCACGCCCAAGAAGACGCTGTTGCTCAACAGCGGCGCGGAAGCCGTAGAGAACGCCATCAAGATCGCGCGTGCCTACTCCCGCCGCCCCGCGGTCATCTGCTTCGAAGACGCATTCCACGGCCGCACCTTACTGACGCTGTCACTGACCAGCAAGACGCATCCTTACAAAGCCGGTTTCGAGCCGTTCCCGGGTGACATCTATCGCGTCCCCTATGGGCAGCCCGCGGCGCAGCTCGAAGATACGTTCCAGCGCGTGGTCGCCGCTGAGTCCGTGGCCGCCATCATCGCCGAGCCGGTGCAGGGCGAGGGCGGCTTTATCGTCCCGCCGTGCGGATGGCTGACCTCAGTCGCGGAGATCTGCCGCACGCACGGCATTCTTTTCGTCGCCGACGAAGTGCAGACCGGTTTCGCGCGTACCGGCAAGATGTTCGCCATCGAATATGAATCGCTCGAGCCGGACCTGCTGGTCACCGCCAAGAGCCTGGGCGGAGGCCTGCCGCTCGCGGCCGTCACCGGCAAAGCTGAAATCATGGATCACACCGGGCCGGGATCGCTGGGTGGTACTTTCGGCGGCAATCCGCTGTCGTGCGAAGCGGCGCTGGCTGTGATCCGGGCCATCGAGAACAATCATCTCTGCGAGCGCGCCGTACAACTGGGCGAGCAATTCCACCAGCAGGCACTCGCCTGGCAGCCGCGTTTCCCCGCCATTCGCGAAGTGCGCGGCTTAGGCGCCATGCAAGCCTTCGAACTGGCGGACGCGCAGCGCACCAAGGCACTGGCCCAACACTGCTACGAACATGGCCTGATCCTGGTAACTGCGGGCACTTATAGCAATGTGATCCGCATTCTGATGCCGCTGGTAGTTACTGATGACCAGATGAAGGAAGCGCTATCCGTCATCGAGTCAGGCCTGGCGGCGGTCTGAAGAAGCCGTGCGCACCCAGATGATGTAATCGGTAACCGGCGGCTTGCCGCCGAGCTCCCGCAGCCGCATGGCGCACTGCGCGCGATGGTGTTCGCTGTGCATCAATACCTGCATCAGCGAATCGCGGATCGAGGCGTGAAACTCGGGCATCCGGGGAAACGAGACTTTGCGCGAAAGTTCGTCTTCGTCCAAGCGCGCGGCGTAGGCCGCGGCATCGGCGTGCGCCTCCGCGAAAACGCGCTGCATCCCCTCAATCGATTCGGGAGCCTGCTTTTCACGTTCGAAATCGAACTCCCGCGCCTGGAACAGAGACAGAAAGAACCGCTGCACGGTGACCGTGTGGTGCAGGATCTTGCGTAAATCCTGGTCGGCATACGCGCCTTCCTGCGCCGCGACCGCTTCCAGGATCGTGCTATCCGCCCAAGCCATGTGAGCCGTCAAAGACTGGAACATCGGAATCATTCGTCTCGCCTCCGAGCCTCCATTATCCCGCTTAGATGCTCTCCCACCGGCGGGCAAAGCGCCGTGCGATCAGAAACACGGCGAATCCCGCGCCGATCAGCACCCCGACCTGCGGCGCCAGATGCGTGATGGGCTCGTCGCGCCAGAAGACTTTCGTGTAGCCGTCGATGGCCCAGGCGTTGAACGTCAGTAGCCCGGCCTTCTGCATCGCTTCGGGCATGAAGTATCGCGGGAACATGCTGCCGCCGATGGCGGACATGGTCAGGATGAGGAGCGTGCCAATCGCGCTGGCCTGCGCGCGGGTGTGCGAGACGCTGGCCAGCAGCATGCCGAACGATGCGACGGCAAAGCCGGTGGCCACGGTCATGACGATGAAGCCCGGCAGATGGTGGAACAGATCCAGGTGGAAGACCGCGGCGGCCCACAGGAACATCAGCGTCAGTTGCAGGCAGGCCAGCAGCGCGCTATACGCCATCTTGCCCGCCAGCAGCGTGGTCATGCTCACGCGCGCGCTCAGGATGCGGTCGAGGGCCCCGCTTTCGGATTCATCGAGCAGGCTGCCGCCCGCCGCGCTGGCCGTGAAGAGCAGAAACATTACGCCGATGCCCGCGGCATAAAACGAAATCATCGACTTCTGTTTCTTGTTGCGGATCACATCCTGCGCGTCCACGTCGATGAAGCCCGTGCTGCTCGGCGCGCCGCCTCGCGAAGTGAGCTTGTCGAGTGCCGCCAGGTTGGCGCTCATGCGCTCGCGCTGTTCGGGCGTCAGACCGCCGATCGTCTGCTCGAAATAATGCATCCCTTCTCTGGCCATCGAGCCGGACAAGGACGTCATAGCATCTTTCTGCAGAATTCCGGCGACCATCTGCCCCGCGACCGGATCGGAGCTGTCGTGCAGCAGGCGGATCGGGACGCGTTCGGATCGCGGGCCGAAACCGGCCGGATGCGCGCCGAATCCTTGGAGGATGATCAAGGCGGCTGGCGCCTCGCCATCGTGCACCGCTTTTTCCGCCGCGGCGGCTGTGTAGTCGCCCGGCACGGGCTCGCCCTTCTTCGCCTCGGGATGCGTGCGCGTCTGGAACGACGGCTCCTGCGACAACGCGCGCACCAGCCTTTCCGAAACAGGGCTGTGGTCCTCATCCACCACCAGCACGCTGACGCGTGGTGTGCCGCTGCTGCCCATGCCGCCGAAGATCGCACCGAAGATGCTGAAGAACGCGATCGGCAGAATGAACGACAGAATCAGGGCGCCGCGGTCGCGGCGTAGCGCGCGGAAACCGTTCCGGATAATTGCGAAGATCATTGCCGCAGCTCCCTTCCGGTCAAATGCAGAAATACGGATTCGAGATTGGGCCGCCGCAGCGTGACGTCGATCACCTCCAGCCCATCGCGGCCGGCCGCGTCGAGCAGCGTGGCGATCTCCGCCGGTTGGTTGATCGCGAAGTGTGCGGCGCCTCCGTCAACGATGCCGTTGCGCGCAGCGACCCACGCGGCTGCGTTTTCCACGCTCGACGCGAAGCGCATCAGCACGTCGCTCTGCCGCCCGAAGGATTGCTCCACCAGCTCTTCTTTGCTGCCCTGCGCGATAATGCGGCCGTGATCGATGATCGCGATGCTGTCGCAGAGCCGCTCGGCTTCTTCCATGTAGTGCGTCGTATAAATGATGGTGGCGCCGTGGCCGCGCAGTTCCTCCACCATGTCGAAGATGCGATTGCGCGATTGCGGATCGACGCCTACGGTCGGCTCGTCGAGCAGCACCAGGCGGGGGCGGTGTACCAGGCCCGCCGCCATGTTGAGGCGCCGCCGCATCCCGCCGGACAGCGTCTTGACGACGTCGCCCGCGCGCTCAGCCAGGGCGGCCCATTCGAGGCACCACCCGATTCCGTCGCGCAGAGCCTTGCCGCGCAAGCCCTGATAGCGCCCGAAAGCCTCGAGATTCTCGCGGCAGGTGAGCAGCGGATAGAGCGCCAGCTCCTGCGGCACCCATCCCAGGTGCGCCCCCGATGCCGCCGAACCCGCAGGCTCGCCGAAGACCAGTATGCTGCCCGAATCGGGGCGAACACGTCCCGCGATGCCGCGGATCAAAGTGGATTTACCGGCGCCGTTGGGTCCTAACAGCCCCAGACAAGCGCGCTCGGGAACGATCAGAGAAACGCCGGAGACTGCTGCGAGGTCGCCAAACCGTTTGATTACCGAATCAATGCGTAGGGGAACCGCGGGCCCCGCAGGCGTCATGCAAAGATCATACGCGAGATCGCACGGCCCAGTTCCGTGACAAAGCTGGGGTTTGGGCGAACCTACGAGCGCGCGCGGTGTGAAGCGCGAGCGGTCTTCACCGGCTCTTTCAGCAGCATGTCGATCGTCTCGCGAATATTCTTTTCCTGGTCTTTAAAAAAGTCGTCGCCACCATCGTGCTGCACGCGGATCACGCGATTGCGGTCGATGAAGATCAGCTCCGGCACGTAATTCGGTTTGGCCAAGGAAGCCTGTTCGTATTCGAGGACCGAATCACGCTGCGCCGAGCCGACCGGGAAAGTCGGACGGAATTGCGCGATGAAGCCGGGCACCAGTTGGGCCGCATCGGGATTGAACGCCGCGGCCAGGACCTGCACGCCGCGCGACGCGTATTCGTTCTGAATCGCGCTCAATATCCCGGTGGTGTGCTGACAGTGCGGACAGGTGGTCGAGATAAAAGCGAGCACCACAACCTTACCGGCGTATTGGCTCAACAGCGTCACCTGGCCATTCGGCATCGTGATCGCAAACTCGCCCGCCGGACGCGGGATCTGTTGGCCGTAGGCTGCTAATCCACCCAACAGAAGGGCAAATGACAAGAGAGAGTGCCGGAGTCGCATATTGCCAGTTTAACCTAACAAAACGACGTTTGGAGGGCTCACAGGTGATGCCGTTTCAGCCAGCGCTTGAAATCCGGCAGGAATTCGGGGAAGAGATTTCCCAGACCGCTGGCGCCCACGCTGTTGGCCCAGTTGATGGCTGTAGCCGAGAGAGTCCGGCTGGGCGGCGGATAATAGGCGCTGGAGAGACCGGCCTGTAAGCCGCATCCCAGGAAATTGGACCAATTCGCGGTGGCGCCTCCAGAGTCCTTCCGGGTAACGAAGGCCCTGCTGACCGCGTATCCCAAGCGCGACCAGAAGCCGTGACCCTCGCCCCGCCGCCGGTACTGTGTGTCTTCGTGCAACAGCGAAGCCATCGCAAAGTCGCTGAAGAAGTTCTGCGAGACGTTATCGCCCACCGCGGCGCCGAAACGCTCGGCGAGCGCCCGCGCGCCGACACCGTATTGCGGATCGGCACGGATGGACTGCTCGATGCCCGCGGTGATGCCGCTGGCCATCGGCACGAACGGGTTGATGGTCTCCTCCTCGAAGAACCGCCACTTTTCCTGAATCGAAGGCGGCGGCGTGGCGGAGACCGGATCCTGCGCGCGGGCGGGTGCGAACACCGTACCTGCTAAGAGCGTGCCGGCGAGGAGCGCGGCGCGCTTCATGCGGCGCCTCGCAGATCGTGGAGCGCAGTGTGCGCCGCGTTCCATCCGCACATGCCGTGTACCGCGCCGCCGGGTACAGTGGATGCCGAACACAGATACACGCCGCGAATCGGTGTGCGATAGAACAGCCTCGTCGGCCGCAGGATGAGTTGTCTGAGATCCTGCGCGCCGCCAGTGATGTCGCCGCCCACCAGGTTGGCATTATGGCGTTCCAGTTCCGCCGGCGTCATGGTGTGGCGCGCCACAATGCATTTGCGGAAGCCGGGCGCGAAACGTTCCACTTGCGATTCGATGCGTTCCGTCATGTCGGCGGTAGATGCGTGCGGCACGTGACAATAAGCCCAAGCGGTGTGGCGTCCCGCCGGTGCGCGGCTAGCGTCAAACAAGCTTGGCTGTGCGATCAGCACGAACGGCCGCTCGCTGGGGGTCTCTCCGGCGAGCGTGCGCTCGGAGGCGGCGATCTCGTCCAGCGTTCCGCCCACGTGCACCGTGCCCGCTTTGGCGCATACAGCGGATTTCCAGGGAATTGGCGCGCTCAACGCCCAGTCTATCTTAAAGACGCCGGGCCCGTAACGATACGATTCCATCTTGCGGTGGAAACCATCCGGTAGCCGGTCCGCCGCAATGGCCGCGAACTGCCGCGGCGTCACGTCACACAAGATCGACCCGTACTCTTCGAGCTCGCCGAGCGAAGCGACGCGTTGGTTCGGAATAATGCGTCCTCCCAGGGATTCGAAATAAGATGCCAGCGCATTGGCGATCGATTGGGATCCGCCGCGCGGGATCGGCCAGCCGGCCACGTGCGCGGCCGCCGCCAGGATCCATCCGAAGGATGCCGATCCGTACGTTTCAAGGGGCAGCACGGAGTGCGCGGCGTTGCCGGCGAACAGCGCGCGCCCCGCTTCGGTGCGAAACAGGCGCTTGGCGATCCACGCCGCAGGCCAGAACGAGAGCGCGCCGAAACGCGCCAAGAGCCACGGGTGCGCGGGCAGGCGCAGTAGAGGTGCCTGGATCATCGCCAGCAGCTCATCCCAGTGGCGAACCAGCGGACCGATAAGGCGCCGGTAAGCTGCGCCGTCGGTTTCCAGGCCCGCGCAGGTTTCATCCAGGGACATCACCAGCGCCGCGGCCGATCCGTCATCTAAAGGATGCGCCGCGCAAACGGGCGGCTGGATCCATTCGAGACCGTGTTGCGCCAGCGGAAGTGACGCGAAGGCTCTCGATGCCGCGGCGAGCGGATGTACAGCCGAGCAGACATCGTGCACGAAGCCGGGCAAGGTCAACGCAGCCGATCGCGCGCCGCCGCCGATCGAGGGCTGCGCTTCGAACACGGTGGTGCGCAGTCCGGCCTGGGCAAGGACGATGGCCGCCGTCAGTCCGTTCGGCCCCGACCCGATGACGCACGCGTTATTGCGATCCGCTGCCATAGATCCCATCGAGTGATGTAGGCGGAAAGTACGGTCCGGCCAGCGTTCGCCTCCACCAGTGCGCGGTCGCCGCGCGCTCGGCCGGAGTGGTGAAGTGGTATTCGTAGAGCAACGCCCGAACGTAATGCGGCGGCCGGCTTGGAAACGGATTCGTGCGCAGCAGCGACACCACGGCGCGATCGCCTTCGAGCAGCTTCTGCACGAACGGCGCAAACCAGGGCTCCGCGTCCGCGGCTGAGAACGGCGCGAACCACATGAGCCAGTCGAGCCGCAGATGATAAGGCGCGATCTGCGGGGGCATGCGGCCGAGCGCGCCGGGCTTACCTTTGAACTCGTATTCACGCCAGCGCGTTTCGTCCGAGAGGGTCGCGTCGTCCGTTCCTTCCACGATGACTTCGTAACGCGGCCGCGTGACTGAACCAAACGCGCCGTAAGTACCCACCAGGTGAAAGCGATTGTAAGTAGTATTCATGACCTGGTTGGGCGACAGCATATTGCGCACAGGTTGGATGCTGAGAACGACGACGAGGATTCCCAGGCCGGCAGTTGCCAGGCGGTAGACGAGTGCCGGCCGCGCGGTCTCAGGCACGCGGACACGAAGAAATCGCGCCAGGAAACGATCGTCAAACGTGCTGAACGCCAGCACGATCGTCAGCGCGTTAAGCCAGGAGAGATTGCCGCCCGCGAAGATCAGCGACTGAAACGCGATGGTGATCACTCCCGCGATCCCCGCCACCGGTTGCGGCAGGAAATATCCGAACGGCACGATCAGCTCCGCGAAGTGATTGAACAGCACGCCGCCGCCGTGAAACCAGGCGGGCGCCCAATGGAAGAACCAGCTCAGCGGGCCGGGTATGGGCTGCGTTTCGTAGTAGTAGTTGAGGCAGGTCAGATCGCGCCAGCACGGATCCCCGCGCATCTTGATGAGTCCTGCGCCGAACATCACGCGGAATAGCAGCCAGCGAACCAGCCAGATGCCGGTCGTCTGCGGCGTGGTGCGGCGGCTGCCGAGGAAGATGGCGTAGAAAGTCGCTTCAAGGAGGATCGATTCCCAGCCGAAGGCGTAAAAGATCTGGCCCACGTTGACGAACGAGATGTAGAGCACCCACAGCGCGGCCCAGACGAGCATCGACAGCCACGTGCTGAACCGCTCGGCGATACCCACAAGCGCGATGCACGAGAGCAGCACGCCGAGCCATGCGGCAATCGTGAAGGCCGTGTCGTTCGGCGCGAAGAAAAAAAGACTGGGAGATGCGCTGAACGGCACCATCCGGGTGAAGAGCGGCACGGGCAGTAATCCGTGCTCGCCGAGCAGCGGCTTGAACTCGAGCGCGGCATCGAGAAAGGCGACCAGCAGAATCAGCGCCAAGCCTCGCCGGTAGACGAGGCGCGTGAGCCAGAAGGTTTCCGAGCCGATCCAGCGCATGGCGGTCACGTCAAGTCGATCACGAACGTCGTCCCCCTGCCCGGTTCGCTGCGCACGGCGATCTTGCCCTTGTGATCGCTGATGACCGACTGCACGATCGCGAGGCCCAGCCCGGTGCCGTGGCTCTTGGTCGTGTAATAAGGCGTGAACAGGCGGTCGCATTCTTCCTGCGTCAGGCCCTGGCCGGTGTCGGCGATCTCCAGGCGCGCGCCGCCCTCGTGCGCCGCCGTACGGATCGCAAGTGTGCCTCCGGAGGGCATCGCATCGATCGCGTTGAGCACCAGGTTCTGCACGGCGCGGCCCAGTTGGCCGGGGTCCGCCTGAATCGCGCGCAGGTCCGCCGCCAGTTCCAGGCGCAGCGCGACGCCGCCCGCCTGCATCTGCGCCTGAAACAGCTTCATGTTTTCGTGAATGAGACTATTCAGGTCGACGGTTTCAAGCTGCGGCTGCGGCATCTTGGCGAAGTCGCTAAACCGGCCGACGATGCCGCGCAGTTTGCCCAGTTCCGCGAGCAGGGTGGCGGTGCTTTCGCGGAAGACTTCGTCGAATTGTTCCGGGTGCCCGGCGCGGGCGCGTTGCAGATTCTCGACTGTGATCTGCAGCGGGAACAGCGGATTCTTCAATTCGTGTGCCAGACGCCGGGCGAGTTCGCGCCAGGCGGCCACACGCTCGGCCTGCACCAGGCGGTCGCGCTGTTCGAGCAGGTCGTGTGTCATCTGGTTGAACGCGGCGGCCAGCGCGCCGATTTCGCCGGAAGCATCCACCTCCACCCGCGTCGTCCAATCGCCGGCCGCGACGGCGCGGGCCCTCGCGGCGAGCGCCTCCACGGGACGCGTGATGCGCGCGGTGGTCCACAGCGCCACCAGCAGCGCGAGCAGAATGCCGCCGGCCGCCACCAGAATCTCGACCCGGTGCAGGAAGCGTTCGAGCGCCACCTGATCGGCGCGCGAGCTGCCCACCAGAAACGCGCCCATCAGCTCACCCGCGGGCCCGATGAGCGGGATGGCGTGGAATGTTTCCGCGCGCGCGGCGTCGCTCGACCAATTGACCGTGCGCGTGACCTCGGCCCGCCGCTTGCGCATATCGGCGATCAACGGATCGAGCGGCGCGGTCTGCGCCAGCGGTCTGGATGCGCTGATGATCGACTGCGGCTCGCGATAGAGCAGCGCCCGCAGACCAGCCGGAAGCACGAATGACGCCAGGAAATCGCGGTCCAGGCTCTCGCCGCCGATCACGTACAGCTTGCTGCCTTCCACTGTCGCGACACG